>NZ_JBIAIP010000016.1:0-205679 GCF_042871485.1 Streptomyces sp. NPDC005791 | reverse complement strand
CTGCACACCTACAATCACCACCGCGGACACACCGCGCTCGCAGGCAAACCACCCGCCAGCCGCGTCCCCAACCTCACAGGGCAATACACCTAGGTCCGGCGCAGCTCACCGACGGTGGACGCTGACGGCATAGCCACCGCCGTCGTAGGGGTCGGCCTCCCAGGTGGCGAAGCGGTCGACGAGGGTGAGGCCTGCTGCGGTGCAGCAGTCGTCGTACTCCGACAGCGTGATGCTGGGCGGCACGGGCAGGTGAGCTTCGTCCAGGCCGAAGCCTGCGATCATCAGGCCGCCCGGGCGCAGAGCCTCGGACAGGCGCTCGACCACCGTGGCTTCGGTGCCGGGAGCGAGCAACGGGAAGATGTTGCCGGCGGCGATCACAAGATCGAATCCCGCCGCGATGCCGAGCCGAGCCGGCTCGAACTCGGTCAGATCGACTTGGAACCAGGGGAGTTCCGGCGCGTGCTTGCGCGCCACGGCCAGCATCGACGGGTCAAGATCCACGCCGACACAGTCGTAGCCGAGCTCCGCGAGCCGGATCATGACCCGTCCGGTACCACACCCCGCGTCCAGCACCCGCGCCCCGACGGGCACGAGAGCTGTGCAGAACCGCGCCTCGCCATGCACCTCCTTGCCGCTGCGGGCCAGGGTCGCGAATCGTGCGGCGTAGTCCTCCCCGGACACCTTTCCGGTCAAATCCGTCCAGCGAGTCATGAGACCAACTATAGGCCGACCGTGGGGCGACCCGAAGAAGCGGTTCCACGCTCTCGCGTGTGAACGGCGCGTCGAGAACTCGGCGAGGGCGCAGGCGACCGGGTGGGTGCGGTGCCGCGGGTCAGCCCGACTTCGTCGGCTTCTGCCCGTCGAAGGCGAAGAGGGTGTTCCTGGCCGCAGCCACGATCACCGCACGTCCCGCCACGGTCACGCGCGGGCTCGCGCCCTGCTCGCCCGTCAGACCATCGGCCTGCGGGTCTGTCGTCCACAGGGTTCTGCCGTCGTCAGGTGACAGCGCGACCACCCGGCCGGTGGCCGAGCTGAAGTACAGCGCGTCAGCCCCCGCGACGGGGCCCGACGCGCCCTCCACGCTCGTCTGCCGCGACCACTTCTTCCTGCCGTTCGTGGGGTCGAGCGCTGTGAGGAGGCCGGTCTGCCCGCTCACATAGACGGTGCCGCCCGCCATACCGGGCGTCCCCGCGTACGTCTTGGCCAGCCGGGAGTACGTGACCTTCCGCGAGGCCGGGTCGACCCGCACCACCCCGTCGTAGCCGGCCGACGCCGCTCCTTCCAGGTGCTCCTGGAGGAGTACGAGCCTGCCGTCGGCGACGCCCACCGGCACGGCGGGGCCGTCGACCGCGATGGGCCTGCCCAGTGTCCCCGAGACGCGGTCGAGCGTGTACAGGGTCGGGTGACTCACCCGTGAGGCATCCACCTGCGCATGCGTCGCGCACATGGCGAGGAGCTGTGGTCCCACCGGGACGGGAGCGCACTGGGTGTCCGCGGGGAACGACGTGGTCCAGATGACCTCACCGCTGTGCGCGTCCCGGGCCTCGAGTCGGGAGTTGGAAGCGTCGACCGTCACGACGGCGGAGCCGACCACGACGGCGTCCTGGGTCCGCCCCGTGACGGCCGTCGACTGGGCGCCGGAGGGCACGGACCAGAGCTCCCGGCCGTCGTCCGCGTCCATGGCCACCACCTCGCTGGGAGGGCCCTGCGGGGCGTCCTCGGCGGCGAAACGGTACCCGAGCACCGTGTCGTCGGTGGCGCCCACCAGGTGCATGCCCTGGACGGGGACGCCCGGGCTCTTCACCGTCCACGCCCGCGAGCCGTCCAGGGTCTTGATGCGGGTCGCGACCACACCGCCGCCGCCACAGAACAGCGCGTCGCCGCGCGCGACGCACCGCAGTTCGTCGGGGATGTCCTCGCGCCCGCCCCGTACAGTCACGTGCCACGGCTTGAAGCCGTCCGGAAGCGCGGCAGCCGGCGTCGCGACGCTGTTGCCCTTGTCACCGCCGCTGTTCCCGCCGAAGCTCCCCGTCGCCAGCGTGGC
Source organism: Streptomyces sp. NPDC005791 (assembly GCF_042871485.1). Classification (NCBI taxonomy): domain Bacteria; kingdom Bacillati; phylum Actinomycetota; class Actinomycetes; order Kitasatosporales; family Streptomycetaceae; genus Streptomyces; species Streptomyces sp. NPDC005791. The sequence goes on along the minus strand of NZ_JBIAIP010000016.1, from coordinate 203,635 downwards.
GGCTCCCCCGCCGATCGCCGCCACCGCGACCGCGGCCGCGAGCACGGGACGCCATCGGCGACGCAGCCGGCGGCCCACGGGGGTGCCGGTGCTTGCCGCTTCGGCACCGGCCGGGTCGGTGGTCGGGGCGGTCAGCGCAGGGGTGGCACGCGTCCCGGAGTGATGCTGGGTGTCCATGTCGCGGGTGCGGCCCGTGACATGGACACCCTGCACGTCGGTCCCACCGAGGTCGGCCGGCAGGTCCCGCAGCAGCACGAGGAGTTCGTCCGCCGAGGGGCGCCCCTCGGGGTCCTTGTCCAGACACGACTCGACGACCGCACGCAAGGCCACCGGTACGGCACCCAGCGACGGCTCCTCGTGCACCACCTGATACGCCGTCATATAGGGGCTGTCCGAGTCGAAGGGCCCGCGGCCCGTCGCCGAGTAGACCAGCAGCGTCCCCAGGGAGAAGACGTCGGATCGCGGCCCCACACCACGCGGCGCCTGCAACTGCTCCGGTGACATGAACGGCGGCGTACCGATGACCCGCCCTGTCATCGTCAGCGTCTGCTGGTCCACGGCGCGCGAAATGCCGAAGTCGATGACGCGCGGACCGTCGGGCGAGAGCACGACGTTCGAGGGCTTCAGGTCACGGTGGACGACTCCCACTCGGTGGATGTCGCGCAACGCCTCGGCCAGCCCGATGGCGAGCTTCCGCAGCTCAGCACCGTTCAGCGGGCCCTTCGCGGCGATGTGCTGGGCGAGTGTGTGCCCCTCGATGTAGGTCGTCGCCATCCAAGGCTGCTCGGCCTCAGGAGCAGCGTCGACCACGGCGGCGGTGAACGCGCCGCTCACCCGCCTCGCGGCTGCCACCTCCTGCCGGAAGCGGATGCGGAACTCGTCGTCCCCCGCGAACTGCTGGTGGATCAACTTGATCGCGACAGGCCGCCCCGAACTCGTACGGGCCAGGAAGACCGTGCCCATGCCACCCGAGCCCAGCCGCGCCTCGAGCGGGTAGCCGCCGATCTCCGCTGGATCACCTCCCCGCAGCGACACTCTTCCCGACCTCCGTTCCCCGTGCACCTTCGCCGGCACGGGCCTGCGTACCTGTCCTGCACACAAACTAGCCGCACGGCGGTACGGCAGAGTGAAGCGGGTGACGACCAGGGGCCGCGACAGCGGAAGCACGGGCTCCGCCGCCCCCGACGACTTCGCGGAACGAGCCCGTAACGCCCACACCGCACATAGGCCCGCGCACAGGGCCGCACATCAGGAGCCCTTCGTGAGCCGGTCGTACGATCCCGTGCTCAGGGAAGCTCGATGCCTCTGCCAGTTCTTCTCGTCGTCACTCCCGCGGCCCACCGCGTGGACACGGCCGTGCCCAAGATCGGCGGGCAGCCCGTCCGGCTGGAGCGACCCACCTGGCCGCTTTCGCGGTCGAGCGAAGAGCCGATGCAGTTCCTCGGGCAGTTCGCCGGCGCCTGGCCTACCTGTTCCTGGCTGCCAACGAGGAGGGGTACGTCGAGATGGGCGTTGCCGGTAGCGTGATCGCCTGCCGCATGGAATGTCCATGTGTCCGGCCGGCCCGTGCGGGGGACGCCGGTGGCGAGCGATGGGACCGTGATGAGCGAACTGACGAAGCCCAGAATCGAGGTCCCGGAGGGTGACGCGCCCACCGAGCTGACGAGCCGGGACCTCGTGGTCGGGGACGGACCCGAGGCCCAGCCGGGCAGGGTCGTCCAGGTGCACTACGTAGGGGTCACGTTCGCGTCCGGAAGGGAGTTCGACTCCTCCTGGGAGCGGGGCCAGCCGTTCAAGTTCGCCGTGGGCGGTGGCAAGGTCATCAAGGGCTGGGACCGGGGAGTGAGAGGAATGAAGGTCGGCGGCCGACGCGAGATCATCGTTCCCCCGCGTCTCGGTTACGGCAAGCAGTCACCCTCTGCCTTGATCCCGGCGGGCTCGACGCTGATCTTCGTCGTGGACCTGCTCACGGTCGTGGGCGGGCCCGCCGGGTAGTGACGGTCAGGGCGCCTGTCGGTGGCCGGACTGATCGCGACCGCACCGTGCTGCACGAGGGGCTGCGCAACGGCCTGCCCCGCTACCTCGACCAGGGCCTGCTTAGCCAGCATCGGCCGGTGCTACGCGCCCTGGCCGGTCACACCCTGCGCACGATGCGGGAGGACGCTGGCCCTCAGCTCGCCTCCCGCACACGGGCGGCCTCGTGACAGCCATGTCGACGGCCCCCTCGGCCCCGTCATGCGCGGTTTCCTCTCCAGTCCGTCAGCCAACCGCGCCTCCTCGAGTACGTGCGACAGCCTGGAGCGCCTCTGTCGGCGAGAAGGTGGGGTACTCCAGCTCTTCGTGGGTACCCGCGTTTCCAGGCGCGCCGATCGCGGCGCGCCGAGGGCATTGGCCCTTCGATGCAGTGGGAGAGGGCATGAGGCTTCGTGACTTTGCTCAGGCCACAGCTTCCCTGTGCTCCGCCGACGTGCTGGGCGGCCGGTACCGTCTGGACAAGCTCCTCGGCTCAGGCGGTGCTGCGGATGTCCACCGAGGTTTCGATCTGCGGTTGCGACGACCGGTAGCGGTCAAGATCTTTCGTCCCGACGCCGGCGTCGGCATGGAGGAGACCTGGCACAGCGAAGCGGTGATCTTGGCCCGGCTGCACCATCCTGGGCTTGTCACCGTCTACGACGCCGGGCAGCACGATGGACGCGCCTTCCTGGTCATGCAACTGATCCAAGGTGACACACTGAAGACCCGCATCGCTGAGGGACCGCTGCCACCCGAAGCGGCTGCTGCAATCGGCGCGGACCTCGCTCATGCGTTGGCTCACGCACACGAAACTGGAATCGTCCATCGAGACGTCAAGCCGTCCAACATTCTCCTGGATGACAGGAACCGGCCCCATCTCGCCGACTTCGGCATCTCCCGGCTGCTGGACGCCACCGCCCACACCGCGACTGGCACACTTATCGGCACCGCCGCCTACCTCTCTCCCGAGCAGGTCCTCGGCGAGCCTGTTGGCCGGCCCGCCGACATATACGCCCTCGGTCTGGTGCTCCTCGAATGCCTCACAGGCGAACTCGAGTACGACGGTGCCCCTCTTGAAGCCGCGATCGCACGACTGCACCGACGCCCCGTCCTGCCTCACTGGCTGTCGGAGCAACTGAGCATTCTGCTGCGAGACATGACAGCCCTGGACGCACAGAACCGTCCAACGGCCCGTCATTGCGCGCGCATCCTGACGGCGCTGGCCGACGAGGCCCACATCGCACCCGAACCGTCGGCGCCCGCCACCAACCTCATCGCCGGCAAAGGGTCATCGCGCACGGCCGAGGACACCCACACGAATCCAATGGTCCGTAGAAAACGGGCCGCTCCCCGCACCACGCCCGCGCGTGGTCGCACCCTCATGGCCGGTGCGACCATCGCACTCGCCGCCGTCACGGCAACTGCCCTCTCCGTCACCGGCAGCTCCGCACCACAAGACAACGACCGAAGCGCGACCAGGGCTACCAGCACCCCCACAGGAGAGGCGGAGCCCTCTGGCAGCGCAGGGCAGAAGAAGTCGGACACGACATCCACGGCGGCGCCACCCTCTGAGTCCGCCGAGGGACAAACCACCCACCCCGGTTCTCACGATCCGAAAAGGGAATCCGCTGCCGCCGCAGCCGCACACGGCTCATCGGACAAGGCGACGCACGTCACGCCGACCCCCGACACATCCGCAGCGACAACGCAGGGTGGCGCGCCGACCGCCGCGCCACACGGACCGCCTGGCCAAGCCAAGAAAGCAGGAGAGGCCGCGAACAAGGCCCCGCAGAAGAAGGGCAACAAGAGGGCGCCGCAACGCTGAAGGTGCGAAGCGAACGCCGCCTGACGTCGTCGACCTCGAACAAGCGAGCTACCTGCCCCCTTCGTTCGGTGACACCGTAAACGGTCGCAGGGCCAGCAGCCTTCCGAGACCGAGATCCCCGGGGCGGCCGGCTCCGCAATCCATGGATGCGGATATCACGACCAGTAGGGGCATGGGGTTGGGTGACGTCGCGCCGCTTCGCACTGGTGAGCGACATTGCTGGTGTTTGTATCCACCAACCTCCGTTGAGGCAACCTCGAGGACAGCTGGACGCCGGCCCTTCATGGGCCGACGGCATCGGAAGCGTCACCGGCGTTACGCGACTTGCCCCTCATGACGCCTTGCTGTCACACACATCCGACTTCTCGACCTTCTCGGTGAAGGAGACGATCAGACGCTTCATGGCGTCGGCGTCCCTGTGGTCGGAACCGTAGGCCTGAACTCCGGTGTAAAGCTCTTGCCCGTACTTCTCGTCAACGCAGCCTTCCGTCTTGCCGAAGGCCTGCCAGCCGGAATACATGTACCGCCCCGCGTCCGCGCTCTTCTCCACCCGCTCGAGGGTCTGACTGCCGAGGAAGTACGCCGTGTCAGCGCCGCCCTGCCACCATTTCTGGACCGTTCTGACGGCGAGCTTTCCATCCACGGACACATCGCACCAATTCCCCGAGAGGTGGATGACGGGCTTGACGGAGAGCTTCTTCCCCGGCCGGAGGAACGGAGTGAGTTCCTTGGTGTCGAACGGTATGCCACAAAGGGTGCCTGGCACGGAATAGTCCCTGGTCTCCTCGTCGGCGCCGCATCCTGTGACCGTGGCGGCCAGGACGACGAGAGCGACGGCGGCGAAGGCAGGAGCGGAGCGTGTCCCAGGGACCGGTCGACGGCGGGTCATGGTGGTACCTCTCGAGGGCTGCTTGGCATCTGGAAGGTTTGGCTACTTCATCAGGACGTTGTCCGGCTGCCCGGCGTACGACCGTCGACGATCGCCTGGGCGTCGTTGAAGCCCCGTTCACCGCTTTCGAGGGCCCAGGCCTCGGCGTCGGAGGCGTCGACCATGCCGTATTTTTCCGCGGCCAGCCGAGCTGCCTGGCCCGAGCGGTTGCCGTTGTTCTCCGAGCTATCTTGCCAGCGACCGCCCCGCGCATCCTCGGAGTCCTCCAGTTCCGTGCTCTTGAAGTCCTGGAACATGGATTCGAGGACGGTGCCGGTGATGGTGGTGGTGGCTCCACCCGCGACGGCTCCGATCCAGGGGGTGGCGACGAAGGAGGTTACTACGCCGACCGCCGTACCGAGACCACCCGAGATGCCGCTCCATGAACCACGCGCTGCCCCAAGTCGACCGCCCCACCCGCACCTTTACCCAGCTCCTGTCGTCCACGCGACGCGGCGCCCGGCTGGCCAGGCTGCTCGCCGTGACCGAGCTGCGGACCTGGGGCGCCCCGCAGGACCTCACGGAGCGTGGCGAACTCGTGGTCGCGGAGCTCGCCGCCAACGCCGTCCTCCACGGCCTCGTACCGGGTCGCTGTTTCCGGCTCACCCTCGTCTTCGACCCGGCGGCCGGCCGTCTCCGCGTCGAGGTCACCGACGCCCGCGGGGAGGTGTACCCGCAGCCCCCTCCGGCGGACACCGAACCCGAGGCACTACACCCCGGCGGACGCGGCCTGCTGCTCGTCGCCGCCCTCGCCGACCACTGGGACTGCGTACCTCATCCACCCGGCGATAAGACCGTCCGCGCCGAACTGTCGACGCCTTGACCACCCCATGACCACGCCGAGCGGAGAAGTACGGGACCCTACCTCGGCGCCCTCATGGACCTGCGCTCCACCACCGAGGCCCCGAGGCCACACCGACCCGCGCCTCCTCACCCCTCATCGCCCGCGACCAGCGGTCATCGGTGACGCCTGCCGCTTCCAGACAGGCACCGCAGGGGCCCTCGCGTTCCGAGAGCCACCAAGGACCGGACGGCCGGACGCGACGCGTTCGATCAGCAGACGTCTCCCGAAGACCGTCAGCCGGGCATTGTGGTGGGACGCGAAGACCTCCGTGTGGTGTGTTCCCAGACAGTTCCACCACATCGGAGGTCTTCGCCATGTTCAAGACTCACGACTGTCAACAACGCTCGTGATCAATACGCCTAGCTGATCATGCCCCGCGCCGTCGCAGACGGGGTATGCCCGTCCTGGGCCTGCTGCGCGCGTTCCGCCACCATGCGCGTAAGCGCCTGCAACTTATCCAGCTGGTATCTCCCGAAATACTCTGCAGTCTTGCCCTCCGACACCGCGACGACGACGGTGCCCACCTGCACCCACGATTGGCCCCGTTTGTTCGAATTATCGTCCGCGAACTCGATGGCGATCGACTGGTCACCGAAGGCCGGCATGGCCACCTGCGTGGCTCCTTTCGCCTTCGTCAGCTGCTGCGTAGTGCGCTCGTAGAAGCCTTGCGCGTCGTCGGCCGAACCCCAAGCAGCCACTATGAAGTCCGCGTACTGGTCATAGGGATCGTCGAAGGCCCCCTGCGCCACGCTGAGGAGCCCCGGGCAGTGGTCTGCCGGCAGTTCCTGGCAAGCGGCAGGACCCGTGGTGAGAGAGGTCGAATCTCCGCTGGTCCAGCCACTTGGCATGCTGTGTAGGTCAGGGGCGACAGCCTTGACCATCGTGGAGTCCTTGAGTGCGGTGACCCTGTGCCCCGAAGCAGCTGACGGCGGGCCGTCGCCGTCAGTAGCCAACCGAGCCAGCCCCCAGATCAGCAGTGCCATCACGGCGACCGCCGCGACAACAGCCATCAGCGCCCAGGGATCGCCCTTGCGGATCTTGGTGACCGCCTGATTGCCGAGCACAAAGGTGCCGCGGGCCCGGCTGCCGCGGTCGACGTTGATGCTGTGCGAAATGGTGGACACCACGTTCGGTTCAGGCAGGGCCAGGACGCTCGCCAGATCCGCGGCGAACGCCGGGTCCTCGGACAGCACCTCCGACAGCCTCTCGTGCAACCGCGAGCGCGCGTCGGGATCGTCCGGTGACTCCTGCACCGCCAGAACGGCCTCTTCTCCCTGGCCGATGCCGCTCAATCGGCGGCGCACCAGATCGACGACTGTGTTGCCGATCGCATCGGCAGTCCCCTGTCCCACCGCCTCCACCGCAGCATTCGCAAGGTCCATCACGTCTGTCACGCCCGCCCCCAGACTGTTTGGTTCCCTCAACTAGCCTATGACATCAACGAGTTGTGAGATCCGGTGAATCGTAGGTCTGAACGGGCGGTTCGCAATAATACGAATGGCCCTGGTTTCACCTGAAGGTATGGGTGAGGTAGGAACGTTCCGATCCAGTGCTGGTGCCCTGCGAGTGCCTCCCGGTGTCCACGGCCGCGGAGAACACGGCCGGGTACGACACCGCCGCTGCGGCGAGGGCGCGGCTGTCTGCCCGCGCTCCCGATACCGGCGCCACCATCATGAGCGAGAAGGAGAGCGAACCGACGTACAACCGGGTGTAGCTGCCTTCGGTCCTCGCGGGCCGACTGGCCCGGAGGAGACGTGCCTCGCACGGCACCCCGAAGGGAGCGTCCGCGTCCTCAGCGGTGTGCCATACGACGGAGTTCTGTGCCCGCAAGCCATCTTCTTCAGTCGGTGGCGCCCGACGCCGGTCAGCACCACGACAGCGGCAGCGGCAGCGCGTACGGGTAACTACCTGTCCTGACCCGGCACCCGAACGTCGAGTGCCGAGCTCCGAGCGCCGGGAGGCGCCGACTCACTCGTTCGTGTGTACATCGAGAGGGCCGGGCCCGGCGCTCGAGCTTCGGGATCCGGGTGCCGGGATCCGGACTCCGGGATTCGAGCGCTCTTGGGTAACCGGTAGGTAGAAAAAGGGGGTTGGGAAAACCTCCCCACCCTCCCCACCGCGTCACGGCCAGCAAGTATGACTAAATGTGATCAGCTTGCAACGCGGCGTCATGGCTGCTTACGGTGCCCCCAACGAAACGACCCCGACGCGGTGCTGAAACACCGGCCGGGGTCTCACCCCAAGATCGAACAGGACGATCTCGTGGCTACCGAGAACCTTAGCCCTGCCCTGCGCGCACCCGCACCCTCCCACCCGTACCCGAAGTCCCCCCGCGGCTACGGCAAGCGATCCGCGCCGGACCAACGCCCGCCGGGCGCGCACGACTTCGCGCTGCTGCCCGAGCGTGAACGCCACATCGCGGGTTACGTCGACCATCTCCCGGACGGTGCGGCCATGGACATCAAGACGCTGGCCAAGCACCTCCCGCTGTACGGTCAGATGGCTGTCGGCAGCGCCCTCAGGGCTCTGACCGTCGCCGGTCACCTGCGGCGCGCACAGTGCCGGACCGGTGAGGGCGAGAGCCGTTGGGTCACTCTGACGTACTGGTCCCGCACCGCCCGGGACAACGAGTGGTGGGACGCCTTCGCGGCGGCCGAGAACACCCGGGTCGTAGCCCAGGAAGCAGCAGCGCTCCCGGCCGGGCCGCCACCCCCGTGGACCCCGGTCAACACCCCCGCCGAGCAGGAGATCGTCGCAGGGACGCCGGCCCCGCAGACCGCCGCTCCCGAGGCCACCGAGGCACCACCCACGCAGGCCACCGAGACACACCCCACCATGCTCCACGGGCTCGCACCACGAACGGCCCCGCAACCGGCCCCTCAGCCCGCCCCCGCTCACACCCCGCCCGTACCGCGACAGCGCACCCCGGAGCCGGCCACGGGCGGCCACCCCTCCCCCGCCTACGTCGCCCTGGCCCGACTCGGCCTCACCGACCCCCGCCTGGCCCTCTCAGCCGCCGACTGTGCCGCCCTGGAGGAATCGGCCACCGCCTGGCTGGACCGGGGCGTGAGCACGGACTACCTCACCCACGCCCTCACCTCCGGTCTCCCCACCCAGGTCGACTCCCCGGTCGGCCTCGTACGCCGCCGCCTCCGGGACAAGCTCCCCCCACACCTGCCCGCCGCCCCGGCACCGGCCGCGCCGGACGCCCCCGCACGCCGCCTGCTGGTGGAATGCACCGAATGCGGCAGGCCCGGCCCCTCCGAAACCCTCCCCGACGGCCTGTGCCGCCCGTGCCGCACCCCGGCACCCGAAAGCGCCCCCGCAGACCCCGTGGACCCGCCCGCCGAACGCGACATCCACGCCCTGGTCGGCAACCTCCGCAACCTCATGCGGACCCCTTGAACCGGAAGCCGCATTCCCATGACGGCGGAATCCATCACGCTCGTGCAAAGGCTCGCCACTGCGAACTACTCGCAGACCAGCGCAGGGTTCTCGATGGCGACATCAAGATCGCGGCTGAAGGGTTCGGCCAGACCGTGGGCCTGCACGGCGTATCCGCCGGTGAGGACCAGTGGATAGGGAGAGCCCAGGTCAAGGATGTCGGCGAGGAGGCGCTCGTGGAGCGGCGTGAGCTTCACGCGGCGGTCGCGTCGACCGGGGCGGTGCGGGGCAGCTCGGGGAAGGCGTCCTCCCAGACCTCACGGATATAAGGGCTGACCAGGCGACGCAGAACGGGCCACTGCTCGGCCAGCAGCCGGTGATGGAGAAGGGCCGCCACGTCCTCGTACAGACCCTCGGCAAGGACGGTCCGGTAAAGCGTCATACGGGACTTCGGGCGGTCCAGGCTGTAACTCGTCCGTCCGACCAGGCGATGTGGAGCGGGAGGTCGACGGTGCCCGATACGGGGCCGGCCAGGTCCCGCAGGCGCTCGGGCAGCCGACTCCGGTAGCGGTCCCGCAGTACCTCGGCGCGGGGGGCGGTGTCCGTCGCATCCATGCAGCCAGTATCGCCGACGAAAAGCGGCGGAGTGGCGCACGCGACCTCACGGTGTTCCTGTCTACGTGAGTGTCGGCCCATGGTGCGGGAGCTGCAGAGGGCCGGTCCAAGCAGGCGACCGGTTGGCATCGGGACGAGCGGTGGGGGCCAGACCACTGCGGAGTCGGCGTGGCGACGATAGCGGTCGTCGAGCCGGCGAGGACATGGCACATCGCGGGCAGCGGCGGCGAACCCGGCTCCGGCGGACGGCCTCGTACATCCACCTCCGCGTCGGAAGCCCGCGGCCGACACCCCTGCTGCCGAACAGTGTGGTGAGCCCACTGTGGGAGGTGTCACGAGGTGGCCTGAACCGATGGGGTCGATTCAGTGGCGGGCTACGATCCAACTCGACGCAGTCGGCCGGTCTCAGGAACCCATCCCTTGCGATGGGCCCTCCGGTCCGGGGCACTTTGGTGGTGATCACATCGGGTGCTGGGGATCGGGCTCTGTGCTTGCACAGGGTGGCGGAGGGATACAGCGGACCGCCCGTGGCGTTGCGGTGGAACGACTCAAGGTGAGGCCCGCCGACTGCGTCTCACAGGTGAGGAACGAGGCGGCTCGGTGACGATGGCAGACAACTTCCTGGACCTCGAGCATGCGCAGTTCCTCAAGGCGGTGGTCAGCGGCTCGATCTTCCCGTACACCGAGCACCGCATTCCCAAAAGCCGCGGCGGGCTACGGACCCTCCATGCTCCGGTTCCGCGGCTGTCCGTGTTACAGCAGGGAATTCTGGGCCGTCTGGAGACTCTTCCAGCCAGGTTCCAACCCCACCCGTCAGCGTTCGCCTACCGACGCGGCCGCTCGGTCGTGGACTGTGCCGCCATCCACCTACGTGCCCACACCGTGATCCGCCTGGACATCGCCGACTTCTTCGGGAGCATCCGGGAACGGCATGTCCACGCAGCGCTGAAGGACGCCTGGGCTCACCCGACACAGCGCGAGTACCGGATCGATCTCGTGGAGGACGGCGACGGCCGTCAGAAGATCGGCCTGCGTCGTATCGGCCGCACCATGAGCGCGTACACCACCGCCCGGATGGTCACCGTGTCCCCGCCCGGGCCGAACCAGACGTGGACGAATCGTGGCACCGGGCGTCGCGATGTGTATCTGGAGGCCACGGGGCAAAGCTTCACCGTCAGCCGGCCCGACTTGTTCTACAAGGACACCCGCGAGGGGTTCCTGCCGCAGGGCGCTCCTACCAGCGGATATCTGTCGAACATCGTCATGCGCGACGTCGACGCCGTGATCACGCACCTGGCGGAGTCCTTGGGCCTGCGCTACACGCGCTACAGCGACGACATGTACTTCTCCAGCCGACGGATCGTTCACCACGGGACGGTCGACCGCCTCGTGAGCGGTGTGAAGAAGGCGTTGACTCCTCTGGGCATGAGACTCAACGCGAAGAAGACCTACGTGGCCCGACCCGGTGCACGCCGCAGCGTGCTGGGCATCCTCGTCGACGGCCCTGCCCCTCGCCTGACGCGCGAGTACAGGCGCCGCATCACCAAGCATGTGCGAGGGGCCGCGTCGTTCGGAATCGAGCAGCACAGCCGTCACCAGGGGTTCAAAGGTCTGGCCGAGCTGGACTCCCACGTGACCGGACTGCTGTCGTTCGCGCACATGGTCGAGCCCGGCTGGGCCGAGAAACAACTCGTGGACTGGAAGCGGCTGCGCGAGATCCCCTTCGAGCACGAAGAACCGGTGATCGCGCAGCACGGGCTCGACTGGTACTGGGACGAGGAGGTCGAGGTCTCGCAGTCGGACCTGGCCAAGGCCTCGATCGACGACCTCATCCGCGGCGCCCAGCGCTACCGCTCGTCCTCGGACTACTTGCAGATGCTCGAGTTCGTAGGCCGGTTCAAGCGGTATGCCCCGTTCAACGCGATGGTGGTCCACATCCAGAAACCCGGGGCTCGCTACGTCCTCTCCTCCTCGGAGTGGATGTCGAAGCACCGGCGCGTGCTCAAGCCCGGTGCCCAACCGCTGCTGATCTTCCAGCCGCGTGGGCCCTACATGCTCGTGTACGACGTCGGGGACACCGAAGCACTGCCCGAAGCTCAGCCTCTGCCCAGGTCGATCACCGCCCCTGCGTCGGTCTCCTCTCGCGTCGGCGAGAAGAAGCTCGTCGAGATCTGGCATCACACCGCGTCGAACCTCGCGCCCCTGGGAGTCCGGCTCACCCTGGTCAATGACGGTGCCTCCTCCTACGGGCGTACGTACCGCAGCAGGTCCGACGGGTTCGTCGAGCGTCCCGGCAGCAGGCCCGGCGACCGCCCGGAGACGTACCCGACGCTGTTCGAGATCGAGGTCAACCGGAACCTGCCTCTGCTGGACCGGTACGCCACGCTTGCCCATGAACTCGGCCACCTGTTCTGCGGGCACCTCGGCGCGGGCCCCGGGGGCTCATGGCCCGACCGGCAGTCGCGGCCCCTCTCGGATGAGGAACGCGTCACGGCCCATGCCCGCGATGAGGTCGAGGCCGAGTCCATCGCCTACATGGTCCTCAAGCGGCTGGACCCAGATGTCCAGATGGGCGACTACATCACCGGACACCTCGGTCCCGACCAGCAGGTTCCGGAGAGCGTCGCCCTCAACCTCACGTTCAAGGCCGCCGGCCTGGTCATCGAGATGGGCGGAAAGCGCCTCTCTGCAACCAAGCTCCAGAAGCCCAAGAAATGATCTGGGCACCCGCCCTGGGCGCGTCAGTCCAACAGGCGCTCGGGGCGCTCCGGAACGCCACGGATGTGCCGGCCGCCGTCAACCATGGCGAGGAGGAGACGGTGCCCCTCCGCATGATGGATCTGCCCGGACACGGCGGCCTCGCGCATGAGGGTGACGGTGTTCTTGACGGGAATTCCGCGCGCGGTGGCGTACTCGCCGGCGTCGCGGTCGTCCGTGATCCAGACGGCCCCGGCGAACTCCTCCCTCGTCTGGATGAGGGCGAGGGTTTCGGCTTCGCCGAGGTGGCGCATGGGCTCGCTCGGGGTTCCGCCGAAGACCGCTCGCCGCAGCCGGTCAGCAAAGGCGATCTCCGCCTCGGTGCAGAGCTCGATCGGCTCTCCCAGCCAGCCCTCGACGGGGAGTTGATCGAGGCCGCGGACGTAGGTGGCGGAGCGGCGGGCTTCCTCCGCCACCGCTTCGGTCCAGCGGCCGCACCCGTCGAGCACCTTGCGGAGCAGATCCAGACGGCCCACGGTGCCGAAATTGCAGAGGACCGTGTTGTCGGGGAAGAGGCTGAAGCGGCCGTGAAGGCCAAGGGGACTTGTCATGGTTGGAATACCGGGTCGCCCTTCTCGTCCTCCGGCAGGGGGCGCGGGGCGCGCGCGGGTTCGAGTATGGCTCTCAGGTCGTCGACGGTGCGGTCCAGATAGGCGGCCAGAGGGCGGAGGGTCGTCTCGCCGGCCTCGTACGCGGCGTGCAGCTCCGCCATCGGGACGAGCGGCGGGCGTGCCACGGCGGATTCGGCACGGTGACGGTAGTGGTCGTCGAGCCGCCCCGCGAGGACGTGGCAGATCTCGGTGGTGAAGCCGCGGAACCGGTCCCGGCGGGTGGTGTCCAGGAGCCCGAGCCGGTGGAGTCTCGCGGCCAGCGCGCTCGGTGAGACCTTGAAGGCGACGACGAGCTCACTGAGCTCGATGTCGGTGGGAGCGTTCCGGTCGGTGACCGTGCGCTCCCAAACAGCTCGCAGATCGGCTTCGGGCATCAGGAAGTGGGCGGCGAAGACATTGGCCCTCACCTCGGTGTAGTCCTTCTGCTTGCCGGGTTCCGGTACCGCGTCAGCCCGTAGGTCCTGGGCGTCCCGGGCGAGGAGGTGTCCCACCTCATGGGCCAGGGTGAAACGCGCCCGGGTCCATTCCCGGGTCGTCGCAAGCAGGACGATACGAAAGGCGTCGGACTGCCATGTCGCGCCGGACAGGGCCGCTTGGGCAGGGAAGTCGACGAGCGCCACATCGATTCCGCAGTGGTCCGCGAGAAGGCGGGTGAGGGCCGGGAGATCCATACCGGCGGGGGCCCCCGCGCCTTGCCGCGCGAGGTGCTCCGTGAAGTCGGCCGCGAGGCGTTCCCCCTGGTCGACGTACCGCTCGATACCCGGGCGGGGCTGGGGCAGGTCGGGGATCGCACGGGGTCGGCCGAGCAGGTCCAGCACGTCGTAGGCGTTCTGGAACCGGCAGGCGATGGCCTCGACCTCGGCCCACCGGGCCCCTTCGGCCACCGCACCGACGGAACGGGCGGCTGAGCGGGGGCGCACCGGCTCGCGTCCACCGAGCAGGTAATCCACCGTCGTGCCGGTGGCCTCCGCGATACGGGCGAGATCCAAGGAGCTGAAGCGGCGCACGCCACTGAGTGACTTGGAGAGCTTGTCCGGGGAGAGGCCGACCCGCTCGGCGAACGCGGTCTGGGAGAGGGAGGCTGCGTCCATGACTCCACGTACACGGTCGATCACAGTCTCGGTCATCCCCTCACCGTATAGACGTGTTGCGAAAATCGCAACACTTGCGTCGTCCGACCATCGAGAGGGACTCCCACTTCTCAGCGGCCGGCCACCTTCGCGTCGAGGTCACCTGCGCCCGCGGGGACCTCCACACCGATACGCCTATGCGGGCACCGCAGGGAAGACGACCACCGAGCCGTCCCTGTCGCGGGCGATCTCGATCGCCACGTCTGCGGGGCGGCTGTCGGCCGTGACGCCGTCGCCCAGCTGGTGAATCCGGTGTGTCGCACGCATCAGGCGATCGACTTCACCGGGCGTGAAGACGGGCCGCAAACCGTTCGGGCGGGCCAGCTCCAGCGCCGACAGGCGTAGCAGGACACCGGCGATGCCCGACTCCAGTGCGTCGAGGCGCTGCTGGTCGCGCTTGAGTGCGCGGGTGAAGTTCTCGAACAGGTTGCTCGGGTCGTCCTGGGCATGCTCGACAGCCTGCAGGACGATGACCCGCCGCTTCAGCGCAACGGCCAGGGCGGCGAGTTCGAGGTGGGCCCGGAACGTGCCGCCCTGTTGGTCGATGCCGGGGAACGACTTGGTCAGCGTGCCGATCTCGACGGCCTCACCGTCGGTCAGCTTGTCGAGCGCGCCCTGCCACCGGGCAAGGCGGCGGTCGGCTTTGCCCAGCGCCGTGTCGATGGCATACACCGCCGAGTCCAGTCCCAGCGAGACACCGAGCTTGCCCTGGTCGAGCAGAATGGCGGTGGCTTTGTCGATGGCACCGCGGCAGCCGTCGAGGGCGCTGTGCTCGTCATCGAGCTTGTCTTCGTGCAGTTGCTCCAGCAGTTCCGTGATGTGCTCGATGGCCTGCTGGCGCTGGCGGTCGGCATGCGCACTCACTCCCACCGCTACGGCCATGAGCACGAGCGGCGCGGCCACGGTGAGCGCCGCGCTGCCGGCGACCGCGACGCCGGCTGTCGCACCGGCTCCTCCGGCTGCGCCCGCTGCCGCCGCTTTACCGACCGGCACGTACGTCGCGTGGGCGACGATGCCGCCCATCGGGCCCACGAGCGGACCACGGACACCGCCGGCCACCGCCTTCGACATCATCGGGCGGACCATGCCCTGACCGAACTGGGCGGCGACCTTCGCCGGAACCACCATGCGATACAGGTTCTCGCCGGCGGCGGTCGCCGTGGCCGCGGCGGAGGTGTTCCGCGCTGTCTGCGTGACGAGCTGCGACAAGTGCTGTGCCAGGGGACTCACGGCGTCGAGCGGGATGCCTCGGCTGCGGTCGAGCGTGTCGGGCAGCGGATGTGCCTCGAGTGTGGCGATCGGCTCGTCGGCCAGGGCGGCCAGTACGCCGCGCAGTTCACCCAGGCGCTCAGCCGTCATCGGCCCGTCTCCGGCCACTGCCGGCACTCGGACGTCCCCCGTCGCCAGCGTCCACACCGGAACGGCTGCTGCCTTGCGGTAGTCAATCATCGTCTCCCCTTGTTTTCACACGACACCCTACGGCTGACTGGCCGTCACGCCATGCGATGACCGTCGTGCCGGCTCGCAGCGACGGACGACAACCGCTCCCCGATCGCTCGTCGTTCGGCTCGGCGGCCGTCGGCGTAGGTGCGCGTGGTGCCGCTCTTCTTGACGCCCCAGTCCCAGTCCTTGGCCGTGCGCTCGTTCACACCAACCTGCCGGGCCGCCACCCGACGCGCGACACCGATGGCCCGAAGCCGCTCGTACTCGTCCCGCCCGGGATGCCGCCACCGCTGCGAACGCAGTCCGGCCTTCCGGGCCCAGCCAAACGCAGTGTTCCGGTTCACCCCCAGCTCACGCGCCACCACGGTCACGCTCCCCACGACATCCAGCCGGGCACGGAAACGCTCCCGCAGCCACAAGATCAGCAGGCTCAACGCCCACGGTCCCCGCAACTCCCACAGATGGCGGGTGTTGCGAGGACCGTTAGAACCCAAGCTTTCGCGCCGGGGCCCTGATGAGAGGGGTGCGCCGATCTGGTACGGCGCACCGCCGGCTGGGTTTCGGCGGTCCGCCGTCCCTCTCTAAACGAGCGTCATGGCGTAGATCTCGACGCGGGAGTCGTCCGGCAGCGAGACCGAACGGACCGTCTTGCCCCCATCGAGCTCGGCGGCCGTACCGAAGAGCCGAATGGACGGCCCGTCGACACCGCTGCCCCGCTTGATGCGGTGCGGCATGTCGAGGACGACCGTGCTGCCGTTCGGCGCGGAGCCCGCCCAGTCGCCGAACGTCACCGGTGCCTCCGTGCTGCTGCCGTCCGTGTAGTGCACGGTCAGTGTGGTGGTCACAGGACCGTTGTGCGCCGAGCCGACCAGCCGCAGCGCACTGTGCTGTCCGGCGGGCAGCAGGAGGGCCTGCCCGCTTGCTTCGAGGAAGTTGTTCGCCTTGCCCGTGGGATCCGGCGCGTCGTACGTCACCCCGTCCCAGGTGACCGGCCCCGCCTTGGGCAGCAGGTCGCCGTCATAGCTCCAGCCATGCCCGTCGAAGTCGCCCTCGTCGGAGTTCGCCACCGTGGCCGTGCCGTCGTGGCCGAGGTCTGCGCGCAGGTCCACCGCGCACTGCCCGTTCGCCTCACTCGCGCAGGTCGTGGCGGCTCCCACCGTGACGGTGGCCTTGCGGGTGACCGAGTTCGTCCCTCGGCCCGCGACCTTCACCTCCACCGGGTAGGACCCGGCCGCGACGCCCGGGGGCACGGTGATGTCGAGCGACACCTTCTTCTGGACCGGGAGGTGACCGGAATCGATCACGAGTGGTGAACGCTGTGCCGTCGTGGCCTTCCAGCCGCTGGGCACCTTCGCCGTGACCGACACGTTCAGCTTGCCGGGAGCCTGTCCGAGGACGTCCAGCGTGAACTTCGCGGTCTGTGCGGCGTCACCCGTGGGGACGACCGCCGAGGCGGGACGCAGCGACGCGTCGACGTGCTTGCGGCTGTCGGGGGATGCCTGGTTGACGGAAGGCGGCTGGGCGCCCTTGCCCGTGCCCCAGGAGGAGGGGGAGGTCCCGAGCCGGTGGGCAAGGGTTCCGCCGTGCGCGAGCTTGTTCCAGCTCAGCCAGGTCTGGGGCACGTCCCGGCCGTTCAGGGCCACGCTCTGCACGTACCGCTTCGTGTCGCTCGCTCCGGGTGCTTCGATCGTCAGCGTGCCGCCCTGGCCCTTGGTGCCGGGCGCCTTGGGATAGCTGCCGATCCGGACGGTCGCCGATTCGAACTGCGGGCTGGACACGGCCAGGAAGTCGCCGCCGCTCATCGTCGGGTAGAGGCCGAGGGAGGAGAAGACGTACCAGGCCGACATGGTGCCCAGGTCGTCGTTGCCCGTCATCCCGTCCGGCCCGTTGGTGAACAGCGTCATCGCCGCACGCACCACGGTCGCGGTCTTCGCCGGGGCGCCGACCCAGTTGTACATGTACGGGGCGTGCAGGTCCGGCTCGTTGTTCGGGTTGTACGTCGGCTTGCCGTAGTAGTCGTACGGCTGCGAGATCCAGTCATTCCGGGCGGTGCCCGCCGGGTCGGTGAGCAGCTTGTCGTGGACGAAGAAGGAGTCGAGCCGCTTCTCGGTGGCGCTCCGGCCGCCCATCAGGCTGACGAGGCCGGCCGGGTCCTGCGGTACCAGCCACTGGTACTGGTACGCGCCGCCCTCATGGAACTGGTGCGCCGCCTCGACCGGGTCGTAGGGCGTGAGCCAGGTGCCGTCGGCCGTCCGCGGCCGGAACTGCTGGATCGAGGAGTCCCACAGGTTCCGGTACCACTGGCCGCGCGCGGCGAACATCTTGGCGTCCGACCTGTGTCCGAGCCGGTCGGCCATCAGCGCAAGCGACGCATCGGCGGCGGAGTACTCCATCGTCGCCGACGCCGGGTGCTTGCAGTCGTTGTCGCCGCCCTTGTCCGCGCAGTCCTTGCCGAGCTCGAGACCTGACGGGATGTAGCCGCGCTCGGTGTAGTGGTCCGATCCCGAGCGTCCGTTGTACGGCGAGTCGGCGGGCGGGGTGCTGGTCGCGTTCTTCTTCAGCAACGCGTAGGTCTCTGCCTCGTGTCCGGCGAGCAGACCCTTTGACCAAGCCTCTACGAGAAAGGGCGTGACCGGGTCACCGGTCATGATGTTGGTCTCGCTGTTGGCGAGCGCCCAGCGGGGCAGCCAGCCTCCGTCCCGGCCGGCCGCGACGACCGACAGCGCGACGTCCCGGGCGACCTTCGGCTCCAGCATCTGCAGAAGCTGGTTCTGCGGCCGGTAGGTGTCCCAGAGCGAGAAGTTCTGATACGGCGTGTAGTCCTTTGCCGTGTGCGTCTTGTTGTCGAACCCCTGGTACGTGCCGTCGACGTCACCGGCGAGGTTCGGGTGCATCTGGCTGTGGTAGAGCGCGGTGTAAAAGGCCTTCTGCCGGTCCGCCGCGCCTCCGCCGACCCGGATGGAATCCAGCTGCTTCTTCCAGGTGTCCTGCAACGCCGCACGCGTGGCGTCGAAGTCGAAGGACTCCTTGGTCTCCGCGGCCAGGTTCTTACGGGCGCCCTCCACACCGGTGTAGGACAGCCCCACCTTCAGGACGGCGTCCCGGTCGGTGGTCGCGTCGAAGGTCACCCAGGCGCCGTTCTGGCCGCCTCCCTCCGCGTCGCGGGTGCCGGGCTCGGGGTCTGCGCCGTCCCACGTGCCGTAGCCCTTGAAGGGCCGGTCGAAGGTGGCGCTGAAGTACACCGTGTGCTCGTCGTGTCCGGCACAGAAGCCCCCGGCGTGCACCCGGCCCTCGATGGTGCGGTCACCGACGACGTGCACCTCGGAGTCCAGCACGGACTGGTTGGCCTTGCCCGTGTTGAACAGGACGTTGGCCGAACCGGTGGAGGGGAAGGTGTAGCGCTGCCACCCGGTGCGCTCGGTGGCGGTGAGTTCCGCGTCGACGTCGTACCTCTTCAGCCCCACCCGGTAGTAGCCGGGACCGGCCTGCTCGTCGTCGTGGCTGTACGGGGAGCGGTAGGCGTTCGGGTCCACGGAGTCGACCGCACCCGTGGTCGGCATGATGGGCAGCTCGCCCATGACGCCGCAGCCGACGCCGGACAGGTGCGTCTGGCTGAATCCGTAGATCGAGTCCTGCTTGTAGTCGTAGCCGCCCTGGCCGCCGGTGTCCGGACTGACCTGGACCATGCCGAACGGCGCGCTCGCCCCGGGGAAGGTGTTGCCGAAGTTCTGGGTTCCGACGAACGGATTGACCAGATCGATCGGTTCCGCGCCCGCGGCGGCGGCGGGCTCGGCGATGCCGACCACTCCACCACTCACGAGTACGGCGGCCATCAGACCGGCTGTTATACCGGAAGCACGGGTACGGAACGGTCTGAAAGCAAACCGCATGGGGTATTTCCCTTCGAGTCCTGCTGAACTGACAACGTTGTCACTCTGTTCGTTCGCACCATAATCCCCGGCCGCCCCGGATGTCACTGGGTGAGCGGGGGCAAATTCTGACGCGCTGCATCGATTCTCCGGAGTGGGGCGTCGACAAGCGGCCTGCCTGCCCTGGCGCGCGGCCTGCGGGGCGGATGCGCCACCCAACGGCACACGGAGATGGGCGTAACCCTCGCGGCCGGAGAGGAACCGCGCGACGGCTTGGGCCGAGACCTCGTCGGGCACGTCGAGGTACAGGGTGGGAGGGAATCCCCAGGCCCGGAGCGCCAACCGGCCGGTAGTCGCTGGCGAGCGGAACAATCACGTGACACCCGAGATCCGGCTCCGCCGGCTGCTGCGCGCACATCCGAGCCAAGTCGGCGGATAACGGAGTGGGGTTGAGCAGCTGCCGCTGCCAGGTCCGTCTGATCAGGTGTGCCGTACAGCCGGGTGTGGCACTGCCCGCACAGGGCGATCTTCGTCAGGAGATACTCACGATTCGAGTTGCGTGTCCAAGGCACCATTCGGTGGAGTATCACCTTCTTCAACGCTTCGTGGGTCGCTCGGTCCCACAGCCCCTCACAGGGCCTTACGGGATTCCCATCCTTGCCGAGCACCGGCTTGTACTGGTGCATCAGGTAGCCATGTGACTTCCCGCAGTTGACCCGATCTTCGTTCGGGACGAAGAAGCCGTGGGTTCGAATCCCGCCGTTCCGAAAGCTGAAATGCCAGGTCAGAGGGCCCAGTGTGCAAGTCGCACTGGGCCCTCTGGCGTTGCTGCGTGACTACCGGTCGCGATCGCCCTCGAAGAGGCCGTGCATGACCACGGCCCGGCCTGGATCACGGGGCGGAGCTGCTTCCGGTAGACCTCTTCAGCAAAGGAACGGTCACCCGTCCTGGCTTCGGCGCCGAAGCCCTGCGATCTGCCGCGTGGACCGTCAGTGGACGGCGTCGAGCCGGGCTCGCTGATCAACTGTCAGCTCCAGGTCCACCGCGGCCAGGTTCTCCTCCAGTTGCGCCAGGGACGACGCCCCGGCCAGCGGGATGACCGGCAGCTCGCCGCCGATCTGCCAGGAGAGGACGACCTGGTTGACGGTGGCGCCGGTCTCCCGGGCGACGGAACGCAGCTCGGCGAGCCGGGCCGGGGTGCCCGGGTGGTCGTAGTCCGGCGGCAGCGGCTTGTCCTCGCGTACGTACGCACCGGCAAGCAGCGGGGAGTAGGCGACGAGGGTCAGGGCGGGCTCAGCCCGCAGGTAGCCGAACAATTCGGGGCCGGCGTGGCCGAGGCTGCCGTCCGGGAAGAGGTCGCTCGGCACGTCGAACCGGGGGCGCAGGTGGCTGTGCTGGTACTGGAGCACCTCGTATCCGGGCAGCCCGGCCGCGGCGGCCAGCGCCCGGGCCCGTTCGACCCGCCACATCGCCTGGTTGCTGGCGCCGAGGAGTCCGACCGTACCCTCCGCGACCAAGGCGCCGAATCCCTCAACGGTCTCCTGCTGCGGTACGCAATAGTCGTCGATATGTGCGTACAGCAGGTCCAGCTTGTCGACACCCAGCCGTTCCCGGCTGGCCTCGGCCGCTTCGCGGATCACCTTGGCCGACAGACCCTCCGGGTTGTCGACGAAGCCGGTACCGGGAGCCAGGGGACGGGCGCCGAGCTTGGTGGCGATGACGATCTCGTCACCGACGCCCCGGCTGCGCCGCCACCGGCCCAGGACGTTCTCGCTGTGACCACCCTGTCCCCCGTCGGTCCAGAAGGCGTAGTTGTCGGACGTGTCGATGAAGTTCCCGCCCGCTTCGACGTAGCGGTCGAGAAGGGCGAATGAGGTCTTCTCGTCGGTCAGCGAACCGAACAGCATCGCGCCGAGCGCGAGCACGCTCACCTCACGCCGGTGGGCAGGGTCGGTGCCTATGGTGCGGTATTTCATGGTTGTCCTCCCCTTCGTCCCGGTAGTCCGGGCTCGATGGGGAGTCTGCATTGTGAAGTGCACTCCAGGTCAAGCGTTCCGGGGCTCCTTGGGGACGGAATCCCCGGGCGCCCCGGCGGCGGACGTCAGCCCACTGCCAGCAATGGCCTGACAAAGGTCAGGCCCAGGCATTGTCGGTCAGCACGCGTTCGATGCGGGTGATGCCGAGTTCCTCGCGGATGACATCCTCCCCAGGCGCACATCGCCGCGCAGCACTGCTCATCCAGCCCTGCCCAGAGCTGGGCCTCTCTCACTTGGTGCGGCCGGACATCACTCCTACAGTGACGGCAGACACAGCCCTACCCGAAAAATGACAGGCGGACCTGACGGTTTGCATTGTCGCGATTTGTATCCACCAGGCAGACGGACTGCCACGTCCCCAGCTCCAGCCTCCCCTCGATCACCGGCAAGGTGGCGTGCGGCGGTACCAGCGCCGGAAGCACGTGGTCGCGGCCGTGGCCGGGGCTGCCGTGGCGGTGGCGCCAGCGGTCGTCGGCGGGCAGCAGGGTCTGCAGGGCGGTGAGGAGGTCGTCGTCGCTGCCGGCGCCGGTCTCCAGGATGGCGATGCCGGCGGTGGCATGGGGCACGAAGACGTTGAGCAGGCCGTCCCTGCCGTGAGCGCTGCGGGCCAGGAAGTCTTCGCAGTCCTCCGTCAGGTCCACGACCGTCTCGGTCCGCCCCGTGGAGACGCTCAGCAGATGTGTGGCAAAGGTGTCGGACATGGCCCCATTCTGCCGTCGTCGGAGTTGTTCGCGCCCACCGGGAAGACCTGGGGCACGCCAGGGGTTGGTAGAAAAATGAACAACTTCGGGACGCGTGAGCTGGACGTGGTCGTCATCGGCGCCGGGCAGGCCGGGCTGTCCGCCGCCTACCACCTGCGCCGCGCCGGCCTCGGCCCCGACCGGGATTTCGTCGTGCTGGACCATGCGCCCCGGCCCGGCGGCGCCTGGCAGTTCCGCTGGCCCTCACTCACGTACGGCAAGGTGCACGGGATGCACTCCCTGCCCGGCATGGAGCTGACGGACGCCGACGGCAGCAGGCCGTCCTCCGAGGTGATCGGCGCGTATTTCGACGCGTACGAGCTCCGCTTCGGTCTGCGGGTGCACCGGCCCGTCGAGGTGAGCGCCGTGCGGGACGGCGCAGGCGGCCGACTGCTGGTCGAGACGTCCGAGGGTACGTACGCCCCTCGCGCGCTGATCAACGCCACCGGCACCTGGGACCGCCCGTTCTGGCCGCGCTACCCGGGCCAGGAGACCTTCCGGGGGCGGCAGTTGCACACCGCGAGCTATCCCGGGCCGGAGGAGTTCACCGGCCTGCGAGTGGTCGTGGTCGGCGGCGGCGCGTCGGGTACCCAGCATCTGATGGAGATCGCCGAGGTCGCGGCGGAGACGTACTGGGTGACGCGGCGTCCCCCGGTCTTTCGCGAGGGGCCGTTCGGGGAGGAGGCGGGGCGGGCCGCTGTGGCGATGGTCGAGGACCGCGTACGTAGCGGGCTCCCGCCGCAGAGCGTGGTGAGCGTGACCGGACTGCCACTCAACGACGCCGTCCGGCGCGCACGCGAGCAGGGCATCCTCGACCGGCTCCCCATGTTCGAGCGCATCACACCGGACGGAGTGGCCTGGCCCGACGGCCGCGTCGTCGAGGCCGATGTGATCCTCTGGGCGACCGGCTTCCGGGCCGCCGTCGAGCATCTGGCACCGCTGAAACTGCGCGAACCGGGCGGCGGCATCCGAGTCGAGGACACGAGGGCGGTGCGCGACCCGCGCGTGCATCTCGTCGGATACGGCCCGTCCGCCAGCACCATCGGCGCCAACCGGGCGGGCCGGGCGGCGGTTCGTTCGGTCACCCGGCTGCTGGAGCGCGTACCCGTGTGACCTGCGGCGGATGGCGACTTCAGCATGTCAGCGGTCAGGCAGGGGCTCAGGAGATGACAGCGGGGGCCGGCCTGCTGTCTCGGCGGATCAGGGCCGCATAGCGCCCGTTCTGTGCGAGCAGTTCCTCGTGCGTACCGCGCTCGGCCGTGCGGCCGTCGTCCAGGACCACGATCTGGTCCGCGTCCCTGACGGTGGAGAGCCGGTGCGCGATGGTGAGAGTGGTGCGGCCCTTCGACAGGGCGTCGATGGCCTGCTGCACTGCGTGTTCCGTACGGGTGTCGAGGGCGCTGGTCGCCTCGTCGAGGATCAGCACGGGTGGGTCCCGGAGAATGGTGCGGGCGATCGCCAGCCGCTGCTTCTCGCCACCCGAGAACCGGTATCCGCGTTCGCCGACGAGGGTGTCGTAGCCGTCGGGCAGCCCTGCGATGTGGTCATGGATCTGTGCGGCGCGCGCGGCGGCTTCGATCTCCTCGTCCGTCGCGTCCGGTTTGGCGAAGCGGAGGTTCTCGGCGACTGAGGCGTGGAAGAGGTAGGTCTCCTGGGAGACCACGCCGACGGCCCGGGCGAGGGTGTCGAAGTCCAGGTCGCGCACATCGACGCCGTCGATCGTGACCCGGCCCGCCGTGACGTCGTACAGCCGCGGCACCAGATAACTGAGGGTGGACTTGCCGGATCCGGTGGGACCGACGACGGCGAGGCTGCTGCCCGCGGGCACGGCCACGTCGATGCCGCTCAGGGTCGGACCGCTCCTCGCGTCGTAGCTGAAGGTGACGTCCTCGAAGGCGACCTCACCACGGATCTTCTCCAGCCGGACGGGTTTCTCGGCCTCGGTGATGTCCACGTCGAGGTCGAGGTACTCGAAGATGCGCGCGAACAGGGCGAGGGACGTCTGCATCTGCACCCCGGTGGAGAGCAGGCTGACGGCCGGCCGGAACAGACCTTGCTGGAGCGACACGAAGGCGACGAGGGTACCGATGGAGACGGCCGTGACACCCGTCTGGAGGGTGAGGCCCGCCGCCCAGTAGATGACCGCGGGCATGGCGGCCATCACGATACCGATGGTCGACATCCTCCAGCGCCCCGCCATGTTGGAGCGCACTTCGAGGTCGACCAGGCGCTCCGACTCCTCGGAGAAGGCCCGGGTGAGTGAATCCGAGCGGCCCATGGTCCGGCCGAGCAGAATGCCGCTGACCGAGAGCGATTCGGTGACCGTGGCCGCCATCGTGGCCATCTGCTTCTGGCGCTGGGTGGTGATCTTCTTTCGCTCCCGGCCGACCCGCCGGCTGATCCAGACGAAGACGGGCAGCAGGAGCAGCGAGACGACGGTGAGCCGCCAGTCCAGCGCGAGCATGGCCACCACGGTGGCGATGACGGAGGTGAGGTTGGAGACCAGGGAGGTGGCGGTGGAGGTGACCGTCGCCTGCATGCCGCCGATGTCGTTGGCGATGCGGGACTGGACCTCGCCCGTGCGGGTCCGGGTGAAGAAGGCGAGCGGCATCCGCTGCAGCTGGGTGTAGACAGCGGTACGCAGGTCGTGCATGACGCGCTGGCCGACCGTCGTGGAGATCAGGGTCTGCAGGACGCCGAAGACGCTGGTCATGACCGCGGTGAGGACCATGCCGAGCGCGAGCAATGTGAGCAGCCCCGTGCGTCCCTGGGGGATCGCGGTGTCCAGGATCTCGCGGAGCAGGAACGGGGAGGCGACCGACACCAGTGAGGAGGCGCCTACCAGCAGTCCGACCACGGTGAGTCGGCCGCGGTAGGGGCGGAAGAGCCGGAAGATGCGGCGTAGCTCGGCGGGCGGCTGTCCGGCGTCTGCGGCTGGAGGCGTCCAGGTGGGTTCGTCGGGTTTCATGGGCTCCTTCGAGAGCGTGCGAAGGGTGGGTGCCGGGCTTCCGCGAGCCGACGCGGCGGTCCGGGACGAGCCGGGCGGAAAAGCGGACTTCGAGAGCCTAGCTCATTGTTACCTCTACTCACAATGAACAAGGTCCTGATATTGTTCCCCCATGGATTCCCCCATGGGCTCCCCCGATCCCGACGGCGTGCTGGCCGAGCAACTGCTGCGGCTCACGCGCCGCCTCCAGCGCATCCAGAGCCGGCAGCTGGAGCCGATCGGTATCACTCCGGCCCAGTTCCGCCTGCTGCGCACGACCGCGCACTACGACGGCCCGCCCCGGATGGCCGATCTCGCCGAGCGCCTGGACGTGGTCCCACGGGCGGTGACCACGCTGGTCGACAGCCTGGAGGCGAGCGGCCGGGTGCGGCGTGCACCGGATCCGACCAACCGCCGGGTGGTCCGTATCGAAATAACCGAGGAGGGCCGGGGGGTGCTCCGTTCGATGCGCGCCGCGCGGAAGGCGGCCGCGGAGGAGATCCTGGCTCCATTGACCGCCGCGCAGCGTGAGGTGCTCGGCGGGCTGCTCACCGCTCTGGTGGACGGGATGCCGGAGCGCCGCCGCTGCTGAGGCAGGCGGTCGTCGGCACACCCGCACCCGTGCCCCTCCCCGACTTCCCCTTCGAATTGGCGAAGACCGCCACGCTCAACGGCAAGCACGTCGGCGTCGAGTGTCCGGCCGCCCTGCGGCTCGACCAGCTCTGGCAACTGGTCGACCATTCCGAGCGGACCGGCGGCACCGCATGCAGCGCCTGCTCGTCCCCGACTTCGATGTGTACGACGCGGCCACCTGGACCGCGCCGGTCCCGATGAGCCACCTCTCCGTCAAGGCCCGAGGTGTCCCGCAGCAGATCCCGGACTTCACCCGCGGTGAGTGGAGGAGGACGCGTTCGGGCATGGACTCCCAACAGCCCGCCGAGTATGGCGGATCGGGCCCCGACACCGGGGCCCGGTCCCGCAGGCCGAAATAATCGTTTGCCTCGGACGGGGGCGGGACGCGAACCTTGCACGGTTTGGTCCCCCCACAGTTCCTCGAGATCCCTCGCGGATCTCCGCCCCCTTCCGATCCTTGGGACGTCATGCAGATTCGCGATCTTCCGTACTCGGATCCCGGCGATCCCGATGTCCGGTCAGGCCCTCGTTTTCTGTTCTGGCTCGGGCGAAGTCAGCTCACCGGCCAGCTCAAGTCCCTGTCCTGGGGACTGCTCCACCACTGCGCGATCGCGGGCCTCCCGCTCGCCGTCGGCCTGGCGGTGCAGGCCGTCATCGACCGCTCAGGACGGGACCTCGCGGTGGCCGGAGTCCTCCTCGTCGTCCTCGGTGTCCTCATCGCCGTGGGCGACACCATGCTCCACCGGACGGCGGTCACCAACTGGATCACCGCCGCGGCCAGGGTCCAGCAACTGCTGGCGCGCAGGACGGCCGAGCTGGGCTCGGCGCTGACCCGGAGAGTGGCGGCCGGTGAAGTGGTCGCGGTGTCCACGGGCGACGTCGAGAAGATCGGATGGTTCGTCGAGGCGCTGTCGCGCTTCCTGGCCGCCGCGACAGCGCTCGTACTGATCTGCGTCGGGCTGGTCCTCTACCTGCCCTCGCTCGGCGTCCTGGTCGCGGTTGCCACCCCGGTCCTGGCACTGGCCGTACTGCCCCTGCTCCCCCGGGCCACCCGCCGGGCGGATCTGCAGCGCGAGAAAGCCGGCCGGGCCACGGAGCTGGCCTCCGACACGGTCGCCGGGCTGCGGGTGCTGCGCGGCATCGGCGGCGAGGAGTTGTTCCTGGAGCGCTACCGGCGGGCGTCCCAGGAGGTCCGCAAGGCAGCTGTGCGCAGTGCGCGGATGTGGGCGCTCATCTCGGCGGTCCAGGTGTTCCTGCCGGGAGTCCTGCTGATCTCACTGGTCTGGTACGGCGCGACGCTGGCCCGGGACGGGCGGATCGAGGTGGGCCAGCTGGTCACCGTGTACAGCGCGGCGACCCTGATGCTGTTTCCTCTGCGGAACGTGGAGGAGATCGCCATGGCGTACTCCTTCTCGCGTCCGTCCGCGCAGCGCGCGGTGCGGGTGCTGTCCCTGCGTCGCAGTACGAGTACCCCGACGGCGGACGCCGCGAAACCGCAGGGCGATCTGTACGACCCGGTGACCGGACTGATGGCGCCACAGGGCCTGTTCACCGCCGTGGTCTGCGGGGACCCCGACCAGGCGGGGCGGCTGGCGGAACGCCTCGGCGGCCACGCGGAGCTGGACGACACGGCCGGACCTGTCCCTTCGGTGCTGCTCGGCGGTGTGCCGCTGGACGAGCTGCCGCTCGACTCGGCCCGCGCCGCGGTGCTGGTGCAGGACAAGGATCCGGTGCTGCTCTCCGGAACGCTGCGGGAATTGCTGGACGTACCGTCCTCGGGTTCGGTGACGGCGCAGGACGCGCTTGCCGCCGCCCGGTGCGGCGATGTGCTGGACGCGCTGGCCCAGGCATCCGTCGACGCGGACGGCGACCCGATGAACACCCGGATCACCGAGCGCGGCAGATCACTGTCCGGCGGCCAGCGGCAGCGGCTGGCGCTGGCCCGTTCGCTGGTCACCGACCCGGAGGCGCTCGTGCTCGACGAGCCGACGTCCGCCGTCGACTCGCACACGGAGGCCAGGGTCGCCGCCGGTATCGAGCAGTTGCGACGGGGCCGTACGACGGTGGCGTTCGCCTCGTCCCCGCTGCTGCTGGACCTCGCCGACCGCGTCGTGCTCCTCCACGAGGGCACGGTCGTGGCGGTGGGCACGCACCGCGAACTGCTGAGGGACGAACCGCGCTACCGGGCGGTCGTCACCCGTGAGACCGAGGACGAGTCCGTGGCACGGGACGGGGGCGCCGCGATCGACGGCCTCCGGCCGGCCCGGGCGGTCGAGGAAATCGAGGAGAGCGCATGACCGGCCTGGCACCACCGGAGTACGACCCGGCCGCACCGCAGTCGGCGACGACGCTGCCGGTCGGTACGCCGACGACCGTGCGGACCTATGTGCGCGCCCTGCTGCGGCGCCACCGCAGGCCGTTCGCGCTGCTGATCGCCGCCAACGCGGTCGCGGTGATCGCGTCGATCACAGGCCCGTATCTGCTGGGCGGGCTGGTCGAGGACCTCTCGAACGGCGCCACCGACCTGCATCTGGAGCGCACCGCCGCGGTGTTCGCACTGGCGCTGATCGTGCAGACGGTGTTCACGCGGACGATGCGGCTGCGCGGAGCCATGCTCGGTGAGGAGATGCTCGCCGATCTGCGTGAGGATTTCCTCGTACGGTCGGTCAGGCTGCCGCCCGGCGTCCTGGAGCGTGCCGGTACCGGCGATCTGCTGTCCAGGATCACGACGGACATCGACCGGCTGGCCAACGCGATGCGGGAGGCCGTGCCGCAGCTGGCGATCGGCGTCGTCTGGGCCGGGCTGCTGCTCGGCGCGCTGACCGTCACCGCCCCGCCGCTGGCACTGGCCGCACTGATCGCGCTTCCGGTGTTGGTCGTCGGCTGCCGCTGGTACTTCCGGCGGGCCCCTTCCGCGTACCGCTCGGAGGCGGCGGGTTACGCGGCGGTCGCCGCCGTCCTCGCCGAGACCGTGGACGCCGGGCGGACCGTGGAGTCCCACCGGCTGGGTGCCCGCAGGGTCGCGCTGTCGGACCGGCGGGTCAAGGAGTGGACGGCCTGGGAGCGGTACACCCTGTTCCTGCGTTCGGTGCTCTTCCCGGTCATCAACACCACGTACGTGACGATTCTCGGCGCGGTGCTGCTGCTCGGCGGCTGGTTCGTGATCGAGGGCTGGCTCACTGTCGGACAGCTGACGACGGGGGCGCTCCTGGCGCAGATGATGGTGGACCCGATCGGTCTGATCCTGCGCTGGTACGACGAGCTGCAGGTCGCCCAGGTGTCGCTGGCCAGGCTCGTCGGCGTCCGGGAGATCGAGCCCGACGCGGGTGACGACCTCGTCGGTCCCGACGGCCGGGAGGTGAAGGCCCAGGAGGTGCGCTTCGGCTACCGCACGGGTGTCGACGTCCTGCACGAGGTGTCCCTGGACGTGGCCCCCGGTACGCGGCTGGCGCTGGTCGGGCCGTCCGGAGCGGGCAAGTCCACGCTGGGGCGGCTGCTGGCGGGGATCTACGCGCCCCGCGCGGGTTCGGTCTCGCTGGGCGGCGCCGAACTGTCCCGGATGACGGCGGAGCGGGTGCGGACCCACGTGGCGCTCGTCAACCAGGAGCACCACGTGTTCGTGGGCTCGCTCCGGGACAACCTTCAGCTCGCCCGTACGGACGCCGAGGACGCGGAGCTGTGGGCCTCCCTCGCGGCGGTGGACGCGGACGGCTGGGCGAAGGCCCTCGACGCAGGACTGGACGCGGAGGTCGGCTCGGGCGGTCTGTCCCTCACCCCGGCCCAGGCCCAGCAGATCGCGTTGGCCCGGCTGGTCCTGGCGGACCCGCACACGCTGGTGCTGGACGAGGCGACGTCGCTGCTCGATCCGCGGGCGGCCCGTCATCTGGAGCGTTCGCTGGCCCGGGTTCTGGACGGCCGCACGGTGATCGCGATCGCGCACCGGCTGCACACCGCGCACGACGCGGATGTGATCGCGGTGGTCGAGGAGGGCCGGATCAGCGAATCGGGCAGCCACGACGAACTGGTGGCCGCGGACGGCGCGTACGCGTCACTGTGGCGCTCCTGGCACGGCTGAGCGGGTTCGGGCGGTCGCGGGGGCCGGTGCTGCTGGGCACCGGCCCCCGCGTCCGTCGCCGCCGCACAAGAGGCGAACTCGGTCCCCTCCGGTGAGGATGAGGGAGTGACTGGCCCCGGATCCGGGGCAGGCGAGCGATGACCGCGTAAGCCCGAGAAGGGACGCACACCGTGGCACGACCCAGGATTCTCGTTGTCGGCGCCGGCTTTGCCGGGGTCGAGTGCGTGCGCCGGCTGGAGCGCAGCCTCGCGCCCGGCGAGGCGGACATCGCGCTCGTCACCCCGTTCTCGTACCAGCTCTATCTGCCGTTGCTCCCCCAGGTCGCCTCCGGAGTGCTCACTCCCCAGTCGGTCGCCGTCTCCCTGCGCCGGAGCCGGCGTCACCGCACTCGTATCGTGCCGGGCGGAGCCATCGGAGTGGATACGAAGGCGAAGATCTGCGTGGTACGGAAGATCACGGACGAGATCGTGAACGAGCCGTACGACTACCTCGTGATGGCCGCCGGCAGCGTCACGAGGACCTTCGACATCCCCGGACTGGTCGAGAACGCCCGGGGCATGAAGACCCTGGCCGAGGCCGCCTACATCCGGGACCACGTGATCTCCCAGCTCGATCTGGCCGACGCCAGTCACGACGAGGAGGAGCGGGCGTCGCGGCTGCAGTTCGTGGTGGTGGGCGGCGGGTACGCCGGTACAGAGACGGCCGCGTGTCTGCAGTTGCTCACCTGCAACGCGGTCAAGCACTACCCACGGCTGGACCCCAAGCTGATCAAGTGGCATCTGATCGACATCGCGCCCAAGCTCATGCCGGAGCTCGGCGACAAGCTCGGTCTCAGTGCCCTCGAGATCCTGCGCAAGCGCGGCATCGAGGTCTCGCTCGGTGTATCCGTGGCCGAGGCGGGGCCGGACAAGGTGACCTTCACGGACGGCCGGGTGCTGCCCAGCCGCACCCTGATCTGGACCGCCGGGGTCGCGGCGAGTCCGCTCGTCGCCACCCTGGACGCCGAGACGGTGCGCGGCCGGCTCGCCGTGACGCCGGAGATGACGCTGCCCGGCGCCGACGGTGTGTTCGCGCTCGGCGACGCGGCGGCGGTGCCGGACCTGGCCAAGGGCGACGGAGCGATCTGCCCGCCGACCGCCCAGCACGCCATGCGTCAGGGCCGGAAGCTCGCGGACAACATCATCGCGTCCCTGCGCGGCCGTCCGCTGCAGCCGTACGTCCACAAGGACCTCGGCCTGGTGGTGGACCTCGGCGGCCGGGACGCGGTGTCCAAGCCGCTGGGCATCGAGCTGAAGGGCATGCCGGCCCAGGCCGCGGCCCGTGGCTACCACTGGTCGGCGCTGCGGACGAACGTCGCCAAGACCCGGGTGATGACCAACTGGCTGCTCAACGCGATCGCCGGCGACGACTTCGTGCGCACCGGCTTCCAGGCCCGCAAGGCAGCCACCCTGCGCGACTTCGAGTACACCGACGCCTACCTCACGCCGGAGGAGATCCGCGCGTACACCGCCGGGGCCGACGCCCGAGGCTGATCCGGCTGTCCCGGCCCCCGCCACGCGTGCGGGGGCCGGAGTCATGTCCGGTGGGAGAGGACCGTCTCGACCGTGTCCGCTTCCTGGGCCCGCTTGTCCTCGCGGTAGCGCAGGACCCGGGCGAACCGCAGCGTGACGCCCGCCGGGTAGCGGGTGGAGCTCTGGAGTCCGTCGTAGGCGATCTCCACGACGAGTTCCGGGCGCACCGTCACCACGTGTCCGTCGTCTCCGGTGGCCAGCTCCCGCAGGCGTTCGGTCTGCCAGGTGAGCAGGGCGTCGGTGAGCCCCTTGAAGGTCTTTCCGAGCATGACGAACGTGCCGTCCTCCCTGCGCGCGCCCAGGTGCAGGTTGGAGAGTTTCCCGGTTCGTCTGCCATGGCCCCATTCGGCGGCAAGCACCACGAGGTCCAGGGTGTGCACGGGCTTCACCTTCAGCCAGGAGGCGCCACGGCGGCCCGCGCTGTACGCGGCGGTGCCGCCCTTGACGACGACGCCCTCGTGCCCACGGGTCAGTGTGGCCTCGGAGAAGGCCATCGCGGCCTCGCGCTGCGACTCGTCCGCGGGGTCCTGGACGACGACGCGCCGTACACGCATCGGTTCGGGCACCAGAGCGGCCAGCTCCCGGTGGCGTTCGGCGAAGGGGAGGTCGAGAAGGTCGCGCCCGTCGACGGACAGCACGTCGAAGAAGACGGGGGCCACGGGGACGGCGCCCGCCGCGGTGGCGACGTCGCGTCGGGACCCCACCCGGCCGGCTGTCTCCTGGAACGGCCGGGGCCTTCCGTCGGCCCCGAGTGCGATCACCTCGCCGTCCAGGATGAACCGCTCGGCGCGGAAGCCGGTCACCGCCGTGGCGAGTTCGGGGAGCCGGTCCGTGATGTCGTCGAGCGTGCGGGTGTAGGCACGCACCCGCGGCCCGTCCCGGTGCACCTGGACGCGGATGCCGTCCAGTTTCTCCTCGACGACGCAGGGACCCAGCCGGTCGATCGCCTCGGTCACCGAGCGGGCGGTGTGCGCCAGCATGGGCTGGACCGGCCGGCCGACGGTGAGCCGGAAGGACGCGAGCGCCCCGGGGCCCTCCGCGAGCAGCGTACGGGCGACGGGACCGAGAGATCCGGCGAGCATGACAGCACGCCGTACCTCCGCGGGAGGGGCTCCGGCGGCAGTCGCCAGGGCATCGACGGCGACGGCGTCCAGCGCTCCCTGGCGTACCTCGCCGGTGAGCAGTCCGCGCAGGAAGTACTGTTCGTCCGCGGTGGCGGCGCCGAGCAGCCGTGTCAGGCGCTCCTTACGGGCCGCCTGCGACCCCGGGCCGGTCAGGGCGCCGATCGCGGTCAGCTCCGCGTCGGTCTCCGTCACGGTCAGCGTGGGCGAGTCGGCGGGCGTCACCGGAACGCGCAGGGCACTCCAGCCGATCCCGAGACGTCCCTGCGGGAGGCGGCCGGCGAGATACGGGATGACGATCGGGACGTCGTCCGGCCCGGCTTCCCGGAAGAGTCCGGCCAGCAGGGCCGTCTTCCGGGTCCGGGCCGACGTCGCGGCGACCTCCAGGGACACGTGGGCGAGCCGGGCGAGCAGCATGCGGCCATGGTGCTACGGCGGCGGGCGCGCCGCCCCCGGAGCGGGGCCGCGGGTTCAGATGACGTTGAGCGCCGCCGCGCCGCCCACTCCCCCGAGGATCATGAAGACGGGCATCAGCACCTTGAGCTCCACCCAGCTGCCGGCCCGGAAACGCATGGCCTTGGGCGGCCCGATCGGGTACCAGCGCTTGCGGCCCAGCGGGATCGGCCACAGGATCGGGCAGCCCGAGACGGTCAGTGCGTCGCCGATGTCGTGGACGAGGGCGCCGAGCACGATCGGCAGCCCGAGCCAGAGGTATTCCTGACCGGGTGCGCTGAACAGCCAGTCCGAACCGTTGCCCGGCTCGTCGAGGACTCCCGCGAGGATCCATGCGCTGGTCGCGCCCAGCAGCCATACGAGGACGTCACTGGACACCCGGGCCGCCCGCCACAGCAGGCCTTCCACGGCGAGCACGAGGTGGACGAAGAGGAGGGCCAGCACCGCCCAGCGGCCGCCGAAGACGGCCGCGCCCGATGCTGCGGCGCCGGTCAGCACCGCCCAGAGCCAGGTGTGGGTGAGGGTGCGGTGGCCGCCGTTCCTGCGCGGGTCGCCGGGCCCCCTGGTCGCTTTGTAGACGGCGTACGAGAGTTTGTCGACTATCTCGCAGA
The DNA here is from genome assembly GCF_042871485.1 of Streptomyces sp. NPDC005791. Lineage (NCBI taxonomy): Bacteria > Bacillati > Actinomycetota > Actinomycetes > Kitasatosporales > Streptomycetaceae > Streptomyces > Streptomyces sp. NPDC005791. The sequence continues at coordinate 169,990 of NZ_JBIAIP010000016.1, read as the reverse complement.
GGGCTTTGGAGACCGGTCCGAAAGCCCGTGAGATGGTCGCCGACTTGTGGTCGAGATCCGGGGCGAGCGCGGCGCCGGCGGTGATCAGGGCGCCCACGACCAGGACGGGCCACGGCATCGTGTGGCCGGCGGCGGCGGCCGCGGCACCCACCCCCAGCCAGGCTGCCGCCCCTGACAAGGAGTGTGCCGGTCCCATCATGAGCTTTCCCGCCCCCATCGTGATTCGGCCGTGCGTCCGGGCCGGGCCGCCATTGTCTGTGCGAGGCAGCCGAGTTGAGTGGGAAGCGTATCGCCCGTGATCTTCGCCGGATCGTCCGGTTCCCTCATCCGGGCAGGAGACAGGCAAGATGGGGGCGTGACCCTTATCGATCAGCTGCCCCCGACCGCCGACCCGGACGCCCTCTTCGAGGCCTTCTCGTCATGGACCGAATCGCAGGGCATCACCCTCTATCCGGCTCAGGAGGAGGCGCTGATCGAGGTGGTCTCCGGGGCGAACGTGATCCTTTCCACCCCCACCGGCTCCGGGAAGAGCCTGGTCGCGGCGGGTGCGCACTTCACGGCCCTGGCCCAGGACAAGGTCACCTTCTACACCGCGCCGATCAAGGCGCTGGTCTCGGAGAAGTTCTTCGACCTGTGCAAGCTCTTCGGTACGGAGAACGTCGGCATGCTGACCGGCGACGCGTCGGTCAACGCCGACGCACCGGTCATCTGCTGCACCGCCGAGGTGCTCGCCTCGATCGCGCTGCGTGACGGCAAGTACGCCGACATCGGCCAGGTCGTGATGGACGAGTTCCACTTCTACGCGGAACAGGATCGTGGCTGGGCCTGGCAGATCCCGATCCTGGAGCTGCCGCAGGCACAGTTCGTGCTGATGTCGGCGACGCTCGGCGATGTCTCGATGTTCGAGGAGGACCTGACGCGCCGTACCGGCCGTCCGACGTCCGTGGTGCGTTCCGCGACCCGGCCGGTGCCGCTGAGCTACGAGTACCGGCTGACGCCGATCACGGAGACGCTCACCGAGCTTCTGGACACCCGGCAGTCGCCCGTCTACATCGTGCACTTCACTCAGGCCGCGGCCGTCGAGCGGGCGCAGTCGCTGATGAGCATCAACATGTGCACGAAGGAGGAGAAGGAGAAGATCGCCGACCTGATCGGCAGCTTCCGCTTCACCACCAAGTTCGGCCAGAACCTGTCCCGCTACGTACGGCACGGGATCGGGGTGCACCACGCGGGCATGCTCCCCAAGTACCGCCGGCTCGTGGAGAAGCTCGCGCAGGCCGGTCTGCTGAAGGTCATCTGCGGGACGGACACGCTGGGCGTCGGTGTCAACGTGCCCATCCGTACGGTGCTGTTCACCGCCCTGACCAAATACGACGGGACCCGTGTGCGCACGCTGCGCGCCCGTGAGTTCCACCAGATCGCGGGCCGCGCCGGCCGGGCCGGGTTCGACACGGCGGGCTTCGTCGTCGCGCAGGCCCCCGAGCACGTCATCGAGAACGAGAAGGCCGTCAAGAAGGCGGGCGACGACCCCAAGAAGAAGCGCAAGGTGGTCCGCAAGAAGGCCCCCGAGGGCTTCGTCGCCTGGTCGGAGACGACGTTCGACAAGCTGATCCAGTCCGAACCCGAGCCGCTGACCTCCCGTTTCCGGGTGACGCACACGATGCTGCTGTCGGTGATCGCCCGCCCGGGCAACGCCTTCGCGGCGATGCGCCATCTGCTCGAGGACAACCACGAGCCGCGCCGGGCTCAGCTCCGGCACATCCGCCGGGCCATCGCGATCTACCGGTCGCTGCTCGACGGCGGTGTCGTGGAGCAGCTCGACACGCCCGACGCCGAGGGCCGGATCGTACGGCTCACCGTCGACCTCCAGCAGGACTTCGCCCTCAACCAGCCGCTGTCCACGTTCGCGCTGGCGGCCTTCGACCTGCTGGACGCCGAATCCCCTTCGTACGCCCTGGACATGGTCTCCGTCGTCGAGTCGACGCTCGACGACCCCCGGCAGATCCTGGCCGCTCAGCAGAACAAGGCCCGGGGTGAGGCCGTCGGGCAGATGAAGGCGGACGGTGTCGAGTACGAGGAGCGGATGGAGAGGCTCCAGGAGGTCACGTACCCGAAACCGCTGAGCGAGCTGCTCTGGCACGCCTACGACGTGTACCGCACGAGCCACCCGTGGGTCGGTGACCATCCCGTGTCGCCGAAGTCGGTGATCCGGGACATGTTCGAGCGGGCCATGACCTTCACGGAGTTCACTTCGAACTACGAGCTGGCCCGCACCGAGGGCATCGTGCTGCGCTATCTGGCGAGCGCGTACAAGGCGCTCGAGCACACCATCCCGGACGATCTGAAGTCCGAGGACCTGGAGGACCTGATCGCCTGGCTCGGCGAGATGGTGCGCCAGGTGGACTCCAGTCTGCTGGACGAGTGGGAGCAGCTGGCCAACCCCGAGGTGGAGACCGCCGAGCAGGCACAGGAGCGGGCCGACGAGGTCAAGCCGGTCACGGCCAACTCCCGTGCCTTCCGGGTCCTGGTGCGCAACGCGATGTTCCGCCGGGTGGAGCTGGCCGCGCTGGACCGTGTCCGGGACCTGGGTGAGCTGGACGCCGACGCGGGCTGGGACGAGGACGCGTGGGGCGAGGCGATGGACGACTACTGGGACGCGCACGAGGACCTGGGGACGGGCCCGGACGCGCGTGGCCCGAAGCTGCTGAAGATCGATGAGGACCCGGCGCACGGTCTGTGGCGGGTGTGGCAGGCCTTCGCCGACCCGGCGGGGGACCACGACTGGGGAATTCGTGCGGAGGTCGATCTCGCGGCCTCCGACGAGGAGGGCCGGGCCGTCGTCCGGGTCACGGCCGTGGGCCGGCTGTGACGGCGCACCGGCCAGGAGAGTGGAGAAGAACCGCATGAGGAACCCCGCCGACAGCCTGGTCGATCTGCTCGACCTGGAGCGGATCGAGGTCAACATCTTCCGTGGCCGCAGCCCCGACGAGTCCCTGCAACGGGTCTTCGGCGGGCAGGTCGCGGGCCAGGCGCTGGTCGCGGCCGGGCGCACCACGGACGGGGACCGTCCGGTGCACTCGCTGCACGCGTACTTCCTGCGGCCCGGCCGTCCCGGCGTGCCGATCGTGTACGACGTGGAGCGGGTGAGGGACGGCCGTTCCTTCACCACACGCCGGGTCACGGCCGTGCAGCAGGGCCGGACGATCTTCAATCTGACGGCGTCCTTCCACCGCCCGGAGGAGGCCGGCTTCGAGCACCAGCTCCCGCCGGCCCGCGTCGTACCGGATCCGGACGAGCTGCCGACGGTGGCCGACGAGGTGCGCGAGCACCTGGGCGGCCTGCCGGAGGCGCTGGAGCGGATGGCCCGGCGCCAGCCCTTCGACATCCGCTACGTCGACCGGCTGCGCTGGACGCGTGAGGAGATCGAGGACGCGGACCCGCGCAGCGCGGTGTGGATGCGCGCGGTCGGCCCGCTGGGCGACGACCCGCTCGTGCACACCTGCGCGCTGACGTACGCGAGTGACATGACGCTGCTGGACGCGGTACGGATCCCGGTCGAGCCGCTGTGGGGTCCGCGCGGCTTCGACATGGCCTCACTGGATCACGCCATGTGGTTCCACCGGCCGTTCCGGGCGGACGAGTGGTTCCTGTACGACCAGGAGTCACCGATCGCCACGGGCGGCCGTGGGCTGGCCAGGGGCCGGATCTACGACCGCCAGGGGCAGTTGCTGGTGTCGGTGGTGCAGGAAGGGCTGTTCCGTCGGCTGGACGGCGCGTAGCCGCGCGGCCGGGGCCCGGTCGGGTACCGGGCCCCGGCCGGGCCGGTCAGACGCCGGGCAGGGGGTCCTGGTCGACCTCGTGGCGGCGGGTACGGATGTCCGGCCCCGCAGGATGCAGCTTCGCGTCGCACGCGGGGCCGAGACCGGCCCGCCGTGACTCCGCGCCGGTGAGGGGACGTCCGCACAGGGCGCAGCGCACCGTCCGGTGGCGTGCCGGACGCTCCGGCTCGGCCGGCGGTTCGGGAAAACCGGGGAAGGGTTCGAGGGACTCCACGAAGCGATCCTCTCAAGCCGGTGCGGCGGACGGCGCCCGCAGCGGATCCGTGTCGGATCAGCGTCGTAGGGCTGGTCAGCTCTCCGACGAGTTGGCCGGACTCGGCGCGCCGCCTGGGCGTCGGCGTGGCACAGAGCGGTGCCTGGAGCTCGGTGGTGAGCCTTTCGGCACGTTCCGTCGGGGCAGCAGGGCCGCGGCAGCCCGATGGCGCCCGTCACGTCGTCGGACATGCATGCGTCGCCGAAGTCATGGATGGGGCCGGCCACCGCGTCGGGGACGGGACTCCGTGGTATCACCGTGTGGACCCCGGCGGGACACCACGGCCTGGCGGGGCCCCGACACCGAGGAGACCTGAGACCATGACCGAGATCGCCGCCGTGTCCGGCCCCGAGCTGGTCACGTACGCCGATGAGCTCGCCGCCCTGCTGATCGAGAGCGTGGAGGGCGGGGCCTCGGTCGGATTCCTCGCCTCGCTGGACCGGGCCGAGGCCGCCGCCTGGTGGCGGGAGCGGGCCGCAGCCGTGGAGGCGGGTGACCAGCAGGTCTGGATCGCCCGGGACGCCGAGCGGGTGGCGGGCACGATCGGCCTGGTGAGGGCGGCTCTGCCCAATGCCCGCCACCGCGCGGAGGTCGCCAAGCTCGTCGTCAGGCCCTCGGCACGCGGCCGGGGCGTCGGCCGGGCGCTCCTGACGGCCGTGGAACAGGCCGCTGCCGCGGAGGGGCTGACGCTGCTGGTCCTGGACACCGAGACGGGAAGCGACGCCGAGCGGCTCTACCGCTCGGCGGGATGGACCCCGTGCGGCTCCATCCCGGACTACGCCGCGAACCCCTTGGGCACCCTGAAGGCGACATCGCTGTACTACAAGGCGCTCGGCCCCCGGGATGTCTCCCCGGAAAGGACGGCACAATGAGGGCGACGCCACGCTACCGAGGAGTTCCCGCATGACGCTGCACGACATCCCCCTCCGCTCCCTCGCCGGCGAACCGACCACACTGGGAGCCTACGAGGGCTCGGCCGTCCTCGTGGTGAACGTCGCCTCCAAGTGCGGGCTCACTCCGCAGTACGCCGGCCTGGAGAAGCTGCAGAAGGAGTACGGGGACCGGGGTTTCACCGTGCTCGGGGTGCCCTGCAACCAGTTCGCCGGCCAGGAGCCGGGCACCGCCGAGGAGATCCGGACGTTCTGCTCGACGACGTACGGAGTCAGCTTCCCGCTGCTGGAGAAGACCGACGTCAACGGTGAGAACAGGCACCCGTTGTACGCGGAGCTGACGAAGCTCGACGACGCCGAGGGTACGGCCGGGGACGTCCAGTGGAATTTCGAGAAGTTCCTGATCTCCCCGGCCGGTGAGCCGGTCGCCCGGATCCGCCCCGGCACCGAGCCCGAGGCGCCCGAGGTCGTGGCGCTCATCGAGTCGCAGCTTCCCCGGTAGGGGACGCAGGGCCGGACCGGTGGACGAGACACGTGGTCCGGCCCTGATGCCCTGACACGGCACACAACGTGCCGTGTCGGCCGAGGTCCGCCCCGTCACGGCGCCCGGCACTCCCTCTCGCCGCGACGCCGCTCCCTGACCGGCACACCCTGGCCGACGCGCGACTAGCGGATGGGCATCCCCGACAGGGTGCGGGCGATGACCAGGCGCTGGATCTCGCTCGTGCCTTCGAAGATGGTGTAGATCGCCGCGTCCCGGTGCATCCGCTCGACCGGGTACTCACGGGTGAAGCCGTTGCCTCCGAGGATCTGCACGGCCTGGGCGGTGACCGTCTTCGCCGTCTCGCTCGCGTAGAGCTTCGACATCGAGCCCTCGGCCGCCGTGAAGGGCTTGCCGGCGCTCGCCATCCAGGAGGCGCGCCAGACGAGCAGCCGCGCGGCGTCGATCTGCGTACGCATGTCGGCCAGTTGGAAGGCGATGCCCTGGTTGTCGATGATCGGGCGGCCGAACTGGGTCCGCGTCTTCGCGTAGTCGAGAGCGACCTCGTAGGCGGCGCGGGCGGTGCCGACCGCCATCGCGCCGACGGCCGGACGGGACGCCTCGAAGGTCGCCATGGCGGCGTTCTTCACACGTTCGCCGCCGGACCTGGCGCGCTCGCGGGCCCGGGCGAGGCGCTCGTCGAGCTTCTCCTTGCCGCCGAGCAGGCAGTGCCCGGGGACGCGGACGTCCTCGAGGACGACCTCGGCCGTGTGAGAGGCGCGGATGCCGTGCTTCTTGAACTTCTGCCCCTGCGACAGACCGGGGGTGGCCGGCGGGACGATGAAGGAGGCGTGGCCCTTCGAGCCCAGCTCGGGGTCCACGACGGCGACGACGACGTGGACGTTGGCTATACCGCCGTTGGTCGCCCAGGTCTTGGTGCCGTTGAGCACCCACTCGTCCTTGGCCTCGTCGTAGACGGCACGCGTCCGCATCGAGGCCACGTCCGAGCCGGCGTCGGGCTCGGAGGAGCAGAAGGCGGCGACCTTCACGTCCGACGCGTCGCCGTACATCTGGGGGATCCAGGTGCCGATCTGCTCCTCGGTGCCGTTGGCGAGGACGCCGACGGCCGCCAGGCCCGTACCGACGATCGACAGGGCGATGCCCGCGTCGCCCCAGAAGAGCTCCTCCATGGCCATGGGGATGCCGAGGCCCGTGGGGTCGAAGAACTGCTGGGCGTAGAAGTCGAGGGAGTAGATCCCTACCTTGGCCGCCTCCTGGATGACGGGCCAGGGCGTCTCCTCACGCTCGTCCCACTCCGAAGCGGCCGGCCGGATCACCTCGGCGGCGAATCCGTGCAGCCAGTCACGGACCTGCTTCTGGTCGTCGTTGAGCTCGAGCGTGAACTCGGCCATGGTTCCCTCCATGCACTTCCGGATAAACCGTTACTAGCGGTAACAACAGTCTGTTACCAGCAAGTAGCCCCTGTCAACCGCTCACCTGCGGATCCGCGCATGTCGGAGCAGGGTGTTACGTTGCCCGGGCGTGACGAGATCGCAGGACAGCCGGGTGGGGTGGGAGAGTACGACATGGAGACCACACGAGGGGCCGAACGGCAGCGCACAGCAGCCGAACGCCGCCGTCGGGAGCTGCTGGAAGCCGCGGACCGAGTGGTGCTCAGGGACGGCCCGAAGGCGTCGATGAACGCGATCGCCTCGGAGGCCGGGATCACCAAGCCCATCCTCTACCGGCACTTCGGCGACAAGGGCGGGCTCTACCGCGCGCTGGCCAAACGGCACACCGATGCCCTGCTGAGCGCGCTGCGGGCCGCGCTCGACGCACCTTCCGAGCGGCGCGAACGGGTCGAGTCGACGCTGGACACCTACCTGGCGGCGATCGAGGCGCGTCCGCAGGTGTACCGCTTCCTGATGCACCCGTCCGACGACGCGGCCCCCACGCCCGAGCAGGGCTTCGACGTCGGACGGCACTCGGCACCACTGCTGCGCCGCCTCGGTGAGGAGCTGGGCAAGGTGATCGCGGAGCGGGTCGATCTCGGCCCGGACAGTGAGCAGGTCGCCCGGATCTGGGGCCACGGCATCGTCGGCATGATGCACGCGGCGGGTGACTGGTGGCTCGGTGACCGCCCGTGTTCGCGCGAGCAGCTGGTACGCAGCCTCGCCGACCTGCTGTGGGGCAGGCTGGCCGAAGCGGGCGACCTGCCAGGGGGCCCGGGGTTCTGAGTCACCCCTGCCGGCTCAGCCGGCGGCCGTACGCCCCCATGGCGCCCGCCGGGCCGCCCGCAGCGTCCTGGCACGGCGCAGCCCCGTCAGCCGGTCCGGGTAGACCAGGCCGTCGAGGTGGTCGCACTCGTGCTGCAGACAGCGGGCGAACCAGCCGGTGCCGGCGATCCGCACCGGCTCCCCGGTCACGGTCCGGCCCTCCACCACCGCGCGGTCGAAGCGAGGGGTGCCCGCTTCCAGCCCCGGAAGTGAAAGGCACCCCTCCGGTCCGCGTACGGTGATCCCGTCGGCCTCGACGAGTACGGGGTTGACGAGATGGCCGAGGTGTCGGACCTCGTCGTCGTCCGGGCAGTCGTAGACGAACACCTTCAGCGGCACGCCGATCTGGTTCGCGGCGAGCCCGACGCCGTTCGCGGCGTACATGGTGGCGAACATGTCGTCGACCAGGCGGGCGAGCGACGGCCCGAAGTCCGTGACGTCGTCGCAGGGGCCGTGCAGTGCCGGGGCGCCGAACAGGCTCAAGGCACGAACGCGTCCGGAACTGCCGGGGATCGGGCGGTTTCGCATGGGGAGAAGCGTACGTTCCACGTGACCTCCACGTTCCGCGCGGTGCCGAGGTGCGGTCGTCGCGCCGGACATCGATAGGCTGGGCGCGGACTTACGCAAGGAGGATCTAGGACGATGGCAGGCAACACGGAGCCGTTGTCGCCGCGGGCCAAGCTCGCCGTGACGGCGGGCAAGGCCGCGGCGGCGGTGTCGCGCGCTGCGGGGCGCGGCAGCGGATCGGTGATCGGCGGCCGGGTGGCGCTCAAGCTCGACCCCGACCTGCTCGGGCGGCTGGCGCAGCACCTGGACGTGATCCTCGTGTCCGCGACGAACGGCAAGACGACCACCACCCGGCTGATCGCCGAGGCACTCCGGGCCGCCGGGCCCGTCGTGTCGAACGCGCTCGGAGCCAACATGCCCGCGGGGATCACTTCCGCGCTGGCCGGCGGCTCGGACGCGCAGTACGGCGTGATCGAGGTCGACGAGAAGTATCTCGCCGGCGTGGCACGCGACACGACGCCGAAGGTGATCGCGCTGCTCAACCTCTCGCGCGACCAGCTGGACCGCGCCGCGGAGACCCGGATGATGGCGGAGCAGTGGCGGGAGGGCCTGTCGGGCTCCAAGGCCGTGATCGTGGCCAACGCCGACGACCCGCTGATCGTCTGGGCGGCGTCCTCCTCCCCCAACGTGGTGTGGGTGGCGGCCGGGCAGGCCTGGAAGGACGACGCCTGGTCGTGCCCGTCCTGCGGTGGTGTGATGCAGCGCCCCGGTGACGACTGGTTCTGCGGCGAGTGCGGCTTCCGCCGCCCCGCTCCGAGCTGGGCACTGAACGGCGACTACGTCCTGGACCCGCACGGTTCCGCGTGGCCGATCCACCTCCAGCTGCCGGGGCGGGCCAACAAGGCCAACGCCACCAGCTCGGCCGCCGTGGCCGCGGTCTTCGGCGTGCCGCCGCAGGTGGCCCTGGAGCGGATGTACCAGGTGCAGGCCGTGGCAGGCCGTTACGACGTCGTCAGCTTCCTCGGCCGTGAGCTCCGGCTCCTGCTGGCGAAGAACCCGGCGGGCTGGCTCGAAACGTTTTCCCTGATCGATCCGCCGCCCACTCCGGTGATCCTCTCGGTGAACGCCCGCGGCGCCGACGGCACGGACACCTCCTGGCTGTGGGACGTCGACTACACCCAGCTCTACGGCCACCCGATCTTCGTGCTCGGTGACCGCAAGCTGGACCTCGCGGTCCGGCTCGAGGTGGCCGGACTCGACTTCCGTGTCTGCGAGAACCTGGACGAGGCCGTCCAGATGGCTCCGCCCGGCCGTATCGAGGTCATCGCGAACTACACCGCCTTCCAGGATCTGCGCCGTCGTGTCGGCAACTGACCCCCGCGCGGGCACCCCCCGGAGAGGACGAAGCATGAGCAACAACGGCCTGCGGCTGGTGTGGGTCTACCCCGACCTCCTCAGCACCTACGGCGACCAGGGCAACGCCCTGGTGGTGGAGCGCCGGGCACGCCAGCGCGGTCTCGACGTGTCGCGCGTGGACGTGCGCAGCGACCAGCCCGTCCCGACGTCGGGCGACATCTATCTGATCGGTGGCGGTGAGGACCGGCCGCAGCGGCTCGCAGCGGAGCGGCTGCGCCGTGACGGTGGACTGAGCAGGGCGGCGTCGAACGGCGCGATCATCTTCTCGGTCTGCGCGGGCTACCAGATCCTCGGCCACGAGTTCATCAACGACCTCGGCGAGCGCGAGGCCGGCCTCGGGCTGCTCGATGTCGTCTCGACCCGGGGTGAGGGTGCCCGGTGCGTCGGCGACGTGCTCGGGGACATCGACCCGAACCTGGGCCTGCCGCCCCTGACCGGCTTCGAGAACCACCAGGGCATCACCCATCTCGGCCCGGCGGCACGCCCGTTCGCGCGGGTGCGGCTGGGCCAGGGCAACGGCACGGGTGACGGTACGGAGGGGGCGTACAACGACACCGTCTTCGGCACGTACATGCACGGGCCGGTCCTCGCGCGTAACCCGCTGATCGCGGACCTGCTGCTGAAGCTGGCCCTCGACGTGAACGCGCTGCCGCCGTGCGACGACCGGTGGTACGAGGCGCTGCGCGCCGAGCGGATCGCCTCGGCGACCCAGCCCGCCTGACGCGTTTCGCCCGCACCTCCCGATACGGACCGGCCCTTCGCGAAGGGCCGGTCCGTACGTGTGCGGCCGGTGTACATCCGGTGGACGTCCAGCAGTCGGACAGTGGGTTCGGTACCGACACCCCACGCCGGTAGGGTGGCGGGGATCCAACCGGACGACGTGGTCCGGCGTCGGCCCACGTTGCAAAGGTTCCCGGGCAATGCGAATTGGTGTGCTCACCTCCGGTGGCGACTGCCCCGGCCTCAACGCCGTCATCCGTTCCGTCGTGCACCGCGCCGTTGTCGACCACGACGACGAGGTCATCGGATTCCACGACGGTTGGCGGGGTCTCCTCGAGTGCGACTACCGCAAGCTCGACCTCGACGCGGTCGGCGGCATCCTGGCCCGCGGTGGCACGATCCTCGGTTCCTCCCGTGTCCAGCCCGCGCATCTGCGTGACGGCGTGGAGCGCGCGAAGGGCCATGTCGCCGATCTCGGCCTCGACGCGATCATCCCGATCGGGGGCGAGGGCACGCTGAAGGCCGCCAACCTGCTCTCCGAGGCGGGTCTGCCCATCGTCGGTGTGCCCAAGACCATCGACAACGACATCGCCTCCACGGATGTGACCTTCGGCTTCGACACGGCCGTCGGGGTCGCGACCGAGGCGCTGGACCGGCTGAAGACGACGGCCGAGTCGCACCAGCGGGTGCTGATCGTCGAGGTCATGGGGCGGCACACCGGCTGGATCGCGCTGCACTCGGGCATGGCGGCCGGAGCTCACGCCATCGTCGTACCCGAGCGGCCTTTCGACATCGACGAGCTGACCGCGCTGGTCGGCCGGCGCTTCTCGGACGGCAAGAAGTTCGCGATCGTCGTCGTGGCGGAGGGAGCCAAGCCCCGGGAAGGCTCCATGGAGTTCAACCAGGGCAAGAAGGACATCTACGGCCACGAGCGCTTCGCCGGCGTGGCGACGCAGCTGTCCGGCGAGCTGGAGCAGCGTCTCGGCAAGGAGGCCCGCCCGGTCATCCTCGGCCATGTGCAGCGCGGTGGCACCCCGACCGCGTACGACCGCGTCCTGGCCACCCGCTTCGGCTGGCACGCGGTGGAGGCCGCTCACCGCGGCGAGTTCGGCATGATGACGGCGCTGCGCGGCACGGACATCACGATGGTTCCGCTGGCGGCGGCCGTGGAGACCCTCAAGACGGTCCCGGCCGAGCGTTACGCCGAGGCGCAGGTCGTGCTCTGACGGTCACCACACCCCGTGAACCGCCCCCGGCCGCACCAGCGGCCGGGGGCGGTTCTAGTCTGGACCGGACAACCGGCACGAAACGGGGACGTCCCCAGCGGGAGTGAACAGATGGATCACAGCGGGCACGGCATGAACACGGATCTGCCGCCGTTCACGCTGGGACGCGGGCTCGAATTCTCCGCGGACCCGTTCTTCCTCGTCGGCTGCCTCGCCGCACTCGCCCTGTACGGCTACGGAGTCGCACGGCTGCGCAGCCGGGGCGACGGCTGGCCGGTGAACCGGGTCGTGTTCTTCGTCGTCGGCGTCCTGTCGATCGCCCTGGTGATGTGTACGGGGCTCAACGACTACGGCATGGTCATGTTCAGCGTGCACATGGTGCAGCACATGGTGATCAGCATGGTGTCGCCGATCCTGCTGCTGCTGGGCGCGCCGGTGACGCTGGCACTGCGTGCCCTGCCGGTGGCGGGGCGGGGCCGTACGGGTCCGCGCGAGCTGCTGCTCAAGCTGCTCCACAGCCGCTACATGAAGATCATCACGCACCCGGTGTTCACGATCCCGCTCTTCATCGCCAGCCTGTACGGGCTGTACTTCACGCCGCTGTTCGACTTCCTGATGGGATCGAAGACGGGCCACATCGCGATGATGGTCCACTTCCTGTCGGTCGGCCTGGTGTTCTTCTGGCCGATCATGGGCGTCGACCCCGGTCCCCACCGGCCCGGTTACGTGATGCGCATGCTGGAGCTGTTCGCGGGCATGCCGTTCCACGCGTTCTTCGGGATCGCGCTCATGATGGCGAGCCAGCCGATGGTGAAGGCGTACGAGAGTCCTCCGGCCTCGCTCGGTATCGACGCCCTGAGCGACCAGTCGGCGGCCGGGGGCATCGCCTGGGCGTTCAGCGAGATCCCGTCCGTGCTGGTGCTGATCGCGCTGGTCTTCCAGTGGTACCGCTCCGAACAGCGGACGGCCAAGCGTTCCGACCGGGCCGCCGACCGGGACGGCGATCAGGAGTTGAAGGCGTACAACGCCTACCTCGCCTCGCTGCAGACCCGCGGACAGTAGCGGTGGGCGCCCTTGAGGGGTGACCATGGCTGCAACGGCCGTCGGCCGGGTGAGGAGCGTGTGCTCATGCCTGGATCCACGAAAACCATGGGAGTGCTCACCGTCGGCGCGCTGGTCGCGGTGACGGCGTACACGGTGGCGCTGGGGAGCAACGGCTGGCTCTGGTTCGGCTGGGTGATCCTGGGGCTCGCCACGCTGGGGATGGTCGCCACCCGCGACACCTGAGGTGGTCACAGGGTGGGCGGAGCCCCCGGGGGGCCTCCCTGGTCGCCGAGCGGCAGGCCCGCCTGTCCCGACCGAAAGGAACGGACATCGCGGGCATCCAGGTCGCGTTGTACACGCTGGTGAAGGCGGAGTGGACGGAGGCGTGCCGGTAGACCGCCTCCGGGACCACGGTGTCCGAGGTGCCGAGCAGTGGGGTGGCTGCGCGGGGGGCGGACTGAGCAGTACGTCGAACACGCCGAACGTCGCACCGACCTCCCAGCCGCCCGGCCGTCATCCTCCACACCTCGGCACCTCGGGCCGCCCGAAGGGCGCTGTGCACACGCACGGCAACCTGCCGGCCGTCGTCGAGTACCACCGTAGGAGCGGGGGGCCTCACCCCGGCCTCGGTCAGGAGGTCGCCGCCGTGGCGGTGGTGCTCGCCGCCGGCTCGACGGCCACCGAGGGGGTGCTGCTTGAGCACGCGACGGGCGAACTCGCCTCCTTCGAGGTGCCCCAGCGGTGGCGGCTGACCACCGACGAGCTGCCGCGCAACGCGACCGGCAAGGTGATCCGCCACGGGGTACGCGTCTGACGCACGGGTGTGCGCGGGCCCTCCCGGCTGCGCCCGGTCACTCCGAACGGCTGTTACACAACGATCATTGAGTGCGTCCGAGCGACCCCGGAATACTTCAGAACTCCGGGGATCGCACACTCATCCGAATGTGCCCCCGTGCGGGCCGGGCCTTCGCCCGCCCGATCCACTCCTGAGCAGGGGCAATCTTGCGTAAACGATCAACGAAGGCGCATGCCGCCGTCGCTGCGGCCGCCATCGTCCTGACGGCGGGCATGACCGGACCGGCATCGGCGGGGACCATCGGTCCGGACACCGCGCTTCCGGTCACCGCCGAGGACTTGAGGGCGGCCGGCAAGGCTGTGCACACCGTCACCTTGATCACCGGCGACCGGGTCCTCGTGGACTCCCGTGGCCGGGTCGGCGGCATCCAGCGGGCCAAGGGCCGGGAGGACATTCCCTTCTTCACTGAGACCTACAACGGCCGTACCCATGTGGTCCCGCGTGACGCCCGGCGGCTGATCGCCGACGGCACACTGGACCGGCGGCTGTTCGACATCACCGGACTCGCCGAACCGGCGAGCCGCAAGGCTCACCGGGCCGGGCTGAAGGTGATCGTCGGCTACCGGGGACCGGCGGCCGAGTCCGCCCGCGCCGAGGTGCGGTCATCCGACGGCACCACCGTTCGCCGGACTCTGTCGGCCCTCCACGCCGACGCCGTCACCACCGCCGCTGCCGGTACCGCTGACGGCACGGGCTCGCTGTGGAACGCCCTGACCCGTCACCAGGACGACGGTTCGGCGGCCAGGACCTCCGGCATCGCCCAGATCTGGCTGGACGGCGTTCGGAAGGCGTCGCTCGACCACAGCACCGGCCAGATCGGTGCTCCGGCGGCCTGGGCCCGCTCGTACGACGGCGCCGGTGTGAAGATCGCCGTCGTGGACACCGGGATCGACGCCACCCACCCCGACCTGGCCGGCCGGGTGGTGGCGGAGAAGAACTTCAGCGGCTCCCCGGACGCCCGGGACCGCGTCGGACACGGCACGCATGTGGCCTCCACCGCGGCCGGTACGGGGGCGAAGGACGCCCGGTTCAAGGGCGTGGCGCCCGCAGCCCGGTTGATCAACGCCAAGGTGCTCGACGACCATGGCGTCGGTGACGACTCGAGCATTCTCGCGGGTGTCGACTGGGCCGTCGCCCAGGGTGCCGACATCGTCAACATGAGCCTGGGCAGCCCTGACACCCAGGGGATCGACCCGCTGGAAGCGCAGGTCGAGACGATCTCCGCCGAGAAGGGTGTCCTTTTCGCGATAGCCGCCGGCAACAGCGGTCCGGGGCGGGGTACCGTCGCATCGCCGGGAAGCGCCGACGCGGCCCTGACGGTCGGCGCTGTCGACGACGACGACCGGATGGCCGACTTCTCCAGCGTCGGGCCCCGCACCGGGGACGGCGCGGTCAAGCCCGACATCACCGCGCCCGGCGTGGAGATCACGGCGGCCGCTGCGGCCGGCACCTCGGACCAGAACCCTCCCGGATACATCGGTCTGAGCGGCACATCGATGGCGACCCCGCACGTCGCGGGTGCGGCTGCGATCCTCAAGCAGAAGAATCCCACCTGGACGGGCGCCCAGATCAAGGCCGTCCTGACAGGATCAGCCAAGGACGTCTCCCACTCGGTCTTCCAACAGGGCGCGGGCCGGCTGGCCGTCGACGACGCGATCGACCAGACGGTCGTCTCCGAACCGGGTGCGATCAGCCTGGAGACCCAGCAGTGGCCCCACACCGATGACAGACCCGTCACCGAGAAGGTGACGTACCGGAACAACGGCACCGCCGACGTGACGCTGGACCTGTCGCTGGCGGCGCCCACCGGCGGGGACGGACAGGCCGCCCCTGCCGGGTTCTTCACCCTCGGGACGCAGCGGATCACGGTTCCGGCAGGCGGCGACGCCTCCGTGGACCTGACGGCCGACACCCGGCTCGGCGGCACGGTCGACGGCTCGTACTCGGCCACGGTCGTCGCGTCCGGCGGCGGCCGGACGGTGCGCACCCCGGCAGCGGTGGAGCGTGAGAGCGAGTCGTACGACGTCACGTTCAAGGCCGTCGGACGGGACGGCGCGGCCGGCACCGACTGGCAGGCCGACCTGAAGGGCTACGGCGGGTCCGCCGCGGGCAAGCGGTTCTTCCCGGATCTGTCGTCGGGCTCCGCCACGGTCCGGCTGCCGCGCGGTACCTACAGCCTCGCCGCCGACATGCTGGCCGATCCCGCGGCCCCGGGCAAGGGCGCCGATCTGATCACCAATCCGCAGCTCGCGGTGACCGGTCCCACCACGGTCACCCTTGACGCCCGGACCACCCGGCCGGTGACCTTCAAGGTGCCGGACGCGGCCGCCCGCCCCACGCGCGCCGGAATGATGTACACCCTGAGCACGCCCGAGATCTTCATCATCGAGGGGCGCGACTTCAGCAGTTTCGACAACCTGCGCACCGCGTACCAGGGCCCCGCGCTGGACGACGGCGCCCTTGCCCAGCAGTGGTCCGCGCACTGGGAGCGGGGCACCACCGAATACAACGTCCTCACCGGCGGACCGGTCCAGAAGCTGGCCACCGGCTACAGCAAGACCTACACGACCAAGGACATGGCCCTGGTGAAGGCGAGGATCGGGTCGTCCGTTCCCGGCCTCGAGGGTGCCCTCGCCGCGAACGGTCTCCTCGACTACGGGGGCGGCGTCGATGCCCTGTACTCCGTGCAGTCGGCACCGGGAACCCGCAACGTGTATCTGTCCACGGCCGACGGGGCCGTCTGGAACATCGCCGCGGGTGTCCTGGGTGAGACGGACCCGGCGGGCTACCGGCGCCTGGACTCGGCGTTCCAGCTAGACGAGCCGCAGCGGTTCAAGGCGGGCGCGACGTACACCGAGACCTTCAATGTCGGGGTCCTGGGGCCGCGGATGAGCGCGAACGACGGGATCGTACGGGACGGCGACGACATCTACGGCGCGTTGCCGCTTGTCAGTGACGGGGCGGGCCATGCCGGGTTCGCCGCATACTCGGACGCGAGCACCACCATCCACCGCAACGGCGAACTGCTCACGCGGAAGGACACCGCCATCGATCAGGAGTCCTTCACGCTGCCGTCGGATTCCGCCGCGTACACGGTGGCGACGACGGTCCACCGGAACCCGGCGTTCAACCGCACCGGGACCCGGATCGACGCCTCGTGGACCTTCGACTCGGCCCGCACCGAGAGCCCGACCGCCCTCCCGGTCTCCACGGTCCGTTTCCTGCCGCAACTCGCCTTGGACTCCACGGTCCCGGCGGGCGGCAAGCAGACCATCCCGGTCGAGGTGCAGGGCGCGGCGGCCGGCGCCGGTCTGAAGACCCTGCGCGTCCTGGTGTCGTACGACGACACGACGTGGCTGCCCGTGCCGGTCACGGCGGACAGGATCACGGTGCGCGCCCCGGAGAAGGACAGGGCGATCTCGCTGAAGGCCGTTGTCACCGACACGGATGACAACCGGTCGACGGTCACGATCCACAACGCCTTCTTCGGCAGGTGAGCTGAGCAGAGCGGCCCGCCGGAACGGGGATCCCGGCGGGCCGCAGCCGTCCGTGCGGGTCCGGAAGCCACGGTTCAGCGTGCCGGGACCGCAACCGGGCGGACGGGGCAGTCGGCCGGAGCCAGGCGCCCCTCCTGCCCGACCAGGCTCACAGACACGGCCCCCTGCGCATGCGCCGCGTACGCGGCCGTGCAGACGAGCTGGTCGCGGGCGGGGGCGGTCAGGTGCGCCACCGGCAGACGCAACTCGACCTCGACGGTGCGCTCGCCCTTCACGATCCGGTCCGTGGCGGATGCGGTACGGGGCAGCGAAGGAGCATTGTGGAACCCGGCCCGCCGTTCGGCTTCGTCAGGCCCGGCGAGCAGGGCGGTGACGGCCGCACGCGGCGAGGTCCCCTCCTTCACCGGGAGCGGGTCCCGGCGGGCCGGCGGGTCGTCCGCGCCGACGACGCCCGCGCTGCCGCTCCCCCCTGGTGTGTCGACGGTCCTCGGCACCGGCAGCAGCTCGTTCTCCGAGGAGTAGAAGAACAGCAGGACACGTCCCTCACGTGGCGGAAGCAGATCGGCGACAGCCGGGCTGCCCGCCTCGATCACGGCTGTCTCCTGGATACCGCAGCTGACGAGCGGGCCCGCGGCGAGCACCGTCAGCGCGGCGAGCCGGACCGCTCGACAGGCACGGGAAGCCGGCTTCCTCACGCGGTGGCCTCCGTCCGGTCGCGGCTGTCCGGCGCGGACGCGGGCCCGCCGAAGGGGAGTTCCACAGTGAACAGCGCGCCTCCACCGGGCGCGTTCTCCGCGCGGATCGTGCCGCCGTGCAGCTGTACGTTCTCGTCGGTGATCGCCAGCCCGAGGCCGCTGCCCGATGAGCGGGAACGTGCGGCGTCCGCCTTGTAGAAACGGTCGAAGATGTGCGGCATCGCGTCCGGCGGGATCCCGGGGCCACTGTCGTGCACCTCGGTGATCAGCACACCTCCGCGTGCCGACAGCCGCACGGTGACCGGTTCGGCCCCGTGACGCAGGGCGTTGCCGACCAGGTTGGCCACGATGACGTCGAAGCGGCGCGGGTCGAGGCGGATGCGTAAGCCGACGGGCAGCTCCGCGTGGACCCGGCCGAGCCACTGCCTGCCGGACAGGGTGCTGCGTACGGCCTCCGCCGCGTCCACCTCGTCGGCGTTGAGCTCCACCACGCGGGCGTCGAAGCGGGAGATCTCCATCAGATCCTCCACCAGTACGGCCAGTTTGCCGGTCTCGGCGCTGATCAGGCGCACTGCTCGGGCGGTGTCGGGGTCGAGTGTCCCGGCGTCCTCGTCCACCACGTCCGTGACGGCGAGCATGCCGGCGAGTGGGGTGCGCAACTCGTGCGAGACGTCCGAGGCGAAGCGCCGGGCCCGCGCCCCGGCGTCCCGCAGCTCCTCCACGGAGCGTTCGAGGCGGGCTGCCGACTCGTTGAACGTCCTGGCCAGGTCGGCCATCTCGTCCCGTCCGTGTACCGGGATACGCGTGTCGAGCTGTCCGCCCCCCATGGAGTGCGCGGCACGCCGCAGTGCGCGGACGGGGCGCAGTACGCTGCGCGCCGCGAGGAGTGCGGGCACCAGTGCCACGGCCAGCCCCGGCAGCGCGCCGTCGCGGGCAGCGGTCACCAGCGCGCCGATGTCCGACTCCTCATTCGTCATGGCCATGACGGCGAAGAGAACCAGGCCACTCGGCACCGCGTCGCCGCCGGCGACGACCCGGGTCATCACCGGCATCCCGATCGTCAGGTACGCGCTCCCGTCCTTGACGACCCGCTCGAAGCTCCCGTGCGGCGACGTGTGCGCGGTGCGGCGGAGCTCCGCGGTCAGAACGCCGGAGACGGGCCGGTCGCCCGAGGACGCGCGCAACGAGCCGTACTCGGCGAAGACGATCCACGGATGGGGCTGGGCACGCGCCGCGATGTCGTAGAGGTACCACCGCAGCGAATCCGGGTCCAGGGGCAGGCTGGGGACGAACTGCTCGACCTCCTCGCGGAAGGAGGCGACGGCCGTGTCCTGCGCACGCACGAGGACCGCGCTGCGCGCCTCCCGATAGGTCAGCGCGGCGGTGGTGGCAGCGCTGACCGCGGCCACCAGCAGGAACGCGATCACGAGCCGGGTGCGCAGCCCGAACGCGGCGGTCACTCCGGACATCTTCACAGCGGGCCGAAGCGGTAGCCGAAGCCCCGCACGGTCTGGATGTACCGAGGATCGCGGGACGGATCTTCGATCTTGGTGCGCAGCCGGCGCACACAGGCGTCCACCAGACGCACGTCGTCGTGGTAACTGTGCTCCCAGACGTCCGTCAGGAGCCGCTGTCGGCTGAAGACCTGCTCCGGCTCCGCGGACAGGTGCAGCAACAGCTTCAGCTCTGAGGGTGCGAGGGCGACGCGGTCGCCCGACTTGAGGACGGTGTAACCGGCGCGGTCGATGTCGAGTCCGCCGTGGTGCTCGACTGCGGGCCGCACGTCGACCGGGCCTTCGATGCGGCGCAGTACGGCACGTATGCGGGCCTCGATGACCTCGGTCCGGGCGGGCTTGACGATGTAGTCGTCCGCACCCACCTCCAGACCGACGACGATGTCGACGTCGTCGCCGCGCGCGGTCAGCATGATGATCGGCATCTGGCTGGTCTCACGTACCCGGCGACACACCTGGACGCCGCTCATGGCGGGCAGCATGAGGTCGAGCAGCAGGAGGTCGGGGCCGAAGGCGACCAGTGCCTCCAGACCGTCCTCGCCGGTCGCGGCGGCGAGGACCTCGTGTCCACGCCGGCGCAGCCCGAGCTCGACGCCCTCGCGCACGGAGGGGTCGTCTTCGACGAGGAGGACGCGTGGCATGGCGGTGTCTCCGGGGCCGTGGGAAGGGAAAGTCGTCAATGGTGCGGTGACCGCTGGGCTCGGACGGACCGGAGGCCGGAATGACGGCGTCCTCGATCTGCCCGCACCTCACCGGTCAGCCGGCGCCTGCGTGAGCAGTACCGGTGCTGATCCGCCCGTCGCAGGCGCCCGTGCACGACCACCCGGCGTCGTCCCGGCGCCCGGGCCCGCGGCGTCCTCCGGTCAGAGGCTTGAGGTGTCGCCGGGGCATCGTCGTACTCCAGGAAGTGAGACAGCGGTGAATACTCATACTCCCAGGCGTACGCCGGTCCGGTGACAGGAGGTCAGACGCGTCTCCTCTCCAGCGTATCCCTCAGAAGTCCGCGGGTCCGCGCAGGGACGCTCTGTCAGGACGGAACGCGAGGGCCGGCGGCCATCCAAGGTCTCCCGCCCGGCAGGCGCAGGCCCCGTCCCGGTGGGTGGTGAGCCGCAGCCGGTGCGCCGGGAGGTGCCCGGGTCCCGCTGAACAACGCGGCGCACCGGACCCGCAGCGCCGGTGGGACCTACTGGGGTGCTCGCCTCCTTCGGCTATCGCGGTGCGGGACCGGGTGCCGTGGTGGATCGGGGGCCGCACCCCACGTTCGCTGCGCCGGGCGCTGCCGCACGGCGACGGCTGGATGCCGTTCGGGCTGCCGCTGGAGCGGCTGGGTGAGATGTCGGTGCGGCTTCGAGGTGGTGCTGAGCGCGGGCCGCCCGCTGGACCCGTCCCATGAAGCGGAGGGTACGTCGACGGCGTCGCGGAAGGTGTCCGAGTCGGGTGCGACGCTGGTCAGCGTGTCGCTGACGGCTTGTTTCACTCGCGGCCGACGAGGAAGATCTTGTCGCACGCGTCCGCAGCGGCCCATGGCCCACTGCACATCCGCATCGATCACTTACGGACGGCCAGTCACCCGAGGAAGTCCAGCGCGCGGTTCCAGGTCAGCTCCGCAGCAACCGGGTTGTGGTCGGGATGCTCGAAGTCGGTGTAGAAATGGCCGACACCCGGATAGCGGAAAATCTCGAGACGGATGTGCTTCTCCGTCGCCGCTCGACGGAGTGCGGCCATGTTCTCGGGCAGTGCGAAGTCGTCAGGTTCTGCCACGTGCATCTGCATTCTGAGACCCGGGCGCGCGGAGGCGGGGAGGGCGACGGTGGCGTGCAGAAGGAGGACGCCGCCGGTCTCCGGGCGCTCGGGCCAAAGCTCGGCGACGACGCCTGCGCCCATGGAGAGGCCGGTGAGTACGGTCCCGTCCGGCATACCGCTGAGGCTCTGTCGGGCGCGATGGACCACCGTTTCCCACCCGATGCGTTCGACCAGCCGGAACCCTCCCCCCACAGTGGCTGCGGTCTCGCGGCCGAAGAGGTCGGGCGTGACGACCTCATGTCCGGCGCGTCGCAGTCGCTCGGCGGCGAGAAGTTCGACCGGGCGCAGTCCGAGAACTGAGTGGAACAACGCGACACTCACCATGGCTTCCTCCTCCCCGCAGCACTGCGCAGCGCTGCAACCGTCCGACGCGACGGTGGCCGCGCTGACCTGACCTACGTTCCGGCACGTGTGGCGAGGTCCTCGTCCGTGATGGGTCGCACCACCCGGCATGGCGTCCCGAACGCGACACTCATCGGAGGGATGCTGCGGCTGACGACGCTGCCGGCTCCGATGACCGACCCGTAGCCGATCCGTACGCCGGGCAGGATCACCGCGTTGCTGCCGATCCACACGTTGTCCTCGATCACGATCGGTTCGGAGAACCGCCCGAAGTCCTCGCGTCGCGAGGGGTGCACCGGGTGCCCTGTCGTGGTCAGAGTCACGCTGGGAGCGATCATGACGTCGTTGCCTATACGAATGTCCACGTCATCGACGAAAGTCACGTTCACGTTTCCGAAGAAGTCGTCACCTATGTGGACGTTGCTGCCGAACGCGGCGTGGAACGGTGCGAGCAGCACCGTGCGTTCGCCGACGGATCCGAAGATCTCCACGAGTAGCGACCGGCGTCTCTCCGTTTCGCCCGGCGGTGTTCGGTTGTAGTCGAAGATGTGATCCGTGCGGCGGCAGGGGGCCAGGAAGGCCGCTTCGGACTCTGTGTAGACGAGCCCCCTGGCAACCCGGTCGAGAATGTCTTCGTGGTCGTCATCACTCACAGCGAAACGTTCCCTTCATCTGATTCTGCGGGCAGGCCCCGGACGCCCCCCGTCGAGGCAGCGTCCGGAGATCACGTGCGGGGAGAAGCCACCGTGAAGGCAGGCTGAGCAGGTCTCAGGGGCGGCTGCCGGTTACGGTAGGTGAGGTTCCCAGCTCGGCGGCCCGCGCCGCGTACTCCCGGGCGATCGCACCGTTCGGGGCGACGTTGATCGCCAGCCGGTACGCCTCCGCGGCCTCGCGGGTACGACCGAGGCGGCGCAGCGCGTCCGCGCGGACGGCGGGCAGGGCGTGGTTGCCGTCCAGCTCCTTCGGCGTTCCCAGCGCGTCGACGGCAGCCAGCTGGGCTCGTGGGCCGTCGCGCATGCCGAGAGCGACCGCACGGTTGAGCGCCACGACCGGGTTCGTACGGAGGGCGAGGAGACGATCGTACAGAGCCACGATCGCCCCCCAGTCGGTCGCGGCGGCGACCGGGGCGAGGGCGTGCTGCGCGGCGATCGCCGCTTGGAGCGCGTAAGGGCCGCCCGCCGCGACCGCCTCGCGCGCAAGGGCCTCTCCCTCGGCGACGAGGGCGTGGTCCCATCGTGTCCGGTCCTGGTGTTCCAGCGTGACCAGCCCGCCGTCCGCGTCGAGCCGGGCGGCACGTCTGGAATGCTGGAGCAGAAGCAGTCCGAGCAACCCTCGCGCTTCCGGCTCGTCCGGTGCCTCGGCCGCGACGAGCCGGGCGAGCCTGATGGCCTCCTCGGCCAGGCGGTCGCGGGTCGTCTTTCCGGCGCTGGGCGCGTACCCCTCGGTGAACACGAGGTAGATGACGGCGAGAACTCCGTCCAGCCGTGCAGCACGCGCGCCCGGAGGCGGCACCCTGTAAGGGATTCCTGCCGCCGCGATCTTGCGTTTGGCGCGCAGGATCCGCTGCGACACGGTGTCCTCGCCGACCAGGAAGGCGCGGGCGATCTCACGCGTGGTGAGGCCGCCGACCGCCCGGAGGGTCAGTGCCACCCGGGATTCAAGAGGGAGCGCCGGGTGGCAGCAGGTGAACACCAGCCGCAGCCTCTCATCTCCGGGCGGCCGCAGTTCACGGACCGCCTCGATCGCGGCGACCTCGGCGAGCTTCCCTCGCTCGGCCGTTCGACGACGCAGCGCGTCGAGGGCGCGGTGCCGGGCGGTGGTCACCAACCACGCCCCCGGCTTGCGCGGCACGCCGTCACGCTCCCAGGCCGGCAGGGCGCGGGCGAACGCCTCCTGCGCACAGTCCTCGGCCAACTCCCAGTCGCCGGTCAGGCGCACGATCGTGCCGAAGACCACGCCCCACTCGCCCCGGTACGTCTCGGCGAGCGCCGCCCGCACCTCCGCCGGCCCGGCCTTCACGAGAAGTCGGTCCAGAACTCACGCAGTTCGACGATCCCGGACCGCGCCATGGGACAGCGGGAGAGGTAGTCGATCGCTTCCTCCCCCACGCCGTCGATGAACACGATGCCGGACACCCACTCCGGCACGTCCACGTACGCCCCGTCCGTGACCAGCAGCTCCCCTCCGCGGCGGCGCACGAGGGTGGCGTCCTGGACGGGACGCAGGTGCCAGCCGCCGAGGTAGCGGCCGGAAGCGAGACCGTCGCGGACCCACTCGGCCACTGCGGCGGGGTCGGGCGTGAAGGAAGGCGCGCTGGGGTCCGTCCGCAGGATGCCGAGGAAGCGGGAGGCGGGCGTGCCACCCGTGTGCGGGAGGTTCTCGGTACCCGGCCCGAGATCGAGCGGTGCAACCGGCCGGATCTCGATGCGTCCGCCGGTCGCCATCGGGTGCGAGGCAGCGACCTCGATCGCCTCGTCGAGGTCGGCGGCCTCCAAGAGGTCGTAGCCGGCGATCCACTCGGTCGTCTCGGCGAACGGGCCGTCAGTGACCAGCACACGGTCTCCTCGGACGCGCAGTGTCCTGGTCTCGGCGACCGGCTTGAGCGGCATCCCCTCCACACGGACGCCGCGATCGCTCCACTTGTCGACCCAGGCCCCCGGGTTCTCGTCGGTCGACTCTCCAGTGGGGTCGGTGGCGACGAACAACACGTACTTCATGACCGTTCTCCTTCCGGACGTTTCATGAGGACGACGAAGGGCCTCTGCCGAATCCGACAGTGCGGCGAAGATTACGCCGACATGATTCCCTCTCGCATCGGTGCGGCACACCCTCCCCCGGGCCGAAGAAGCGGCAGGCATGGACGGGACTGACCGGTGGCCTGGTGGATCACCATGCCGAGCAGGCGGCCGGTCATACCGTTCGGGTACGGGGCCGACTCCGGGGGACGGTGCGGCTACCAGGTGACGGCCAGGCCGCGCGGGCTGCGTGAGGTGCTTCCCGTGCGCCACTCGACGCTGTCCGGGTCCTGGGCCAGCCGGAGCCCCGGGAGGCGGGACGCGAGCCTGTGCAGGCCGGTGCGCAGTTCCGTACGGGCCAGCCAGGCGCCCAGGCAGTAGTGCGCGCCCGCGCCGAAGGCCAGGGTCGGCGCCGGGAGCGGGCGGAACAGGTCGTCGAGGCGGGCGTGCGCGAAGACGGCCGGGTCGCGGTTGGCCATGCCACAGTCCGCGACCACGACCGCACCGGCCGGGATCGTCACGTCGCCGACGTCGAGATCGGCCGAGGCGTACCGGGCCGTGCCCCGGTCGTCCCCCAGCGGAACGAGGTGGAGCAGCCGGTCGGCGGCGGTGCCCGCCGCCTCCTCGTCCGCGCCCAGCCGGGCCCATGTCTCAGGGCGTTCCCCGAGGAGGTAGAGGAGGCAGTTGCCGAGCATCGTCATGGTGCTGTCATGGCCGCCGACGACAAGTCCACAGACCAGGCTGACCAGTTGTGCTTCAGGGATTTCGTCCTCCTCTTCGGCGGCCGACCGGACCAAGCCGCTGATCAGGTCGTCGCCGGGGTTGCGCCGCCGCTCCTCCAGCAGCCTGCCGCCGAAGGCACTGAACTCCGCCAGGGCCGACTCGACGTCTCGGTCGGCGTGCGAGCCGTCGGAGAAGGCGTGTTCGCTCCAGTGCCGCATCCGTTCCTGGGACGTCCCGTCGAGTCCCATCAGCCGGCTGATGACCGCCACCGGCAACGGGCGGGTGTACGCCGCCACGATGTCCACGGGGCGGCCGGCCGTGGCCAGACGGTCCAGCAGCTCTTCGACGATCGCGGTGATCCACGGCTGCCAGCCGGCCACGGCCCGCGGAGTGAACGCCTTGCGCAGGGTGCGCCGGAGCCGCAGATGGCCGGGGCCGTCCTGGTTGAACATCAGGTCCGGGTCGTTCACGATCTCGGGCACGCCGGTGAGCGCGGGTGCCTCGGGCGCGTACAGCTCGGCGCGGCCGAAGCGGGGGTCGGAGAGCACCTGACGCACGTCGGCGTACCTGCTGACCAGCCAGGCCACGGAACCGTCCGGCTGTACGAAGGTGCGGGGCGGACCGGGCTCGTCGAAGTGCAGGCGGTGCAGGGGGACCTGGGCGTCCGTGGGGAGGCCGGGGGGTGGGGTGCTGGTCAACGGTGCCTCCAGGGCCATGGGGGTGTGCCGTTCGACGTACGGGTCGGGAGCGGGCAGAGGCGGCGGGCGGTCTCACAGGGCGACCAGAACCTTCCCGCGGTGGGTTCGCCGGTCCTGGAAGAGGCTGTCGTAGGCGGCGGGGACGGCGTCGAAACCGTGGTGGAGGGTGTGGTCGCAGACGATCTCGCCGCGCCGTACCCTGGCACCCAGATCGGAGTGGAGCCGCGCCCAGTTCTCTTCGGTGAACCACTCCATCGAGAAGATCCCGCGCACCGTGGCCCGGGGGAACATGAGGTACGGCAGGAGTCTCGGTCCGACGTCCTCGTTGCCCACCTGGGTCGCCCACTGCCAGCACACGGCCACTTGGCTGCCGACGTTGAGCATGGAGAAGACGGCGTCGGTGACGGCCCCGCCCAGGTTGTCGAAGTAGCGGTCGACGCCGTCGGGTGCGGCCCTGGAAAGCGCCTGGCGTACGGTGCTCGCGCTGTCACCGTGCCGGTAGGTGACGACCTCGTCGAAACCGAGCGCGGTGAGGTAGGCGGCCTTGCTCGGGGAGGAGGTGGTGCCGACGACCCGGCCGCCCGCGCGGGCCGCGAGCTGGCCCACGAGCGTCCCCACCGGTCCGGAGGCTCCGCTGACCACGACGGTGTCACCTGGGTTGACCGTCATGTAGGTGGTGAGGGTTCCCCAGGCCGTCATCCCGGGCCCGCCCATCACGCTGAGTGCGGTGGGCAGCGGCAGGGCGTCGTCGTAGTGGGCCGGGTCCAGCCGACGGTATGCGGG
The DNA here is from genome assembly GCF_042871485.1 of Streptomyces sp. NPDC005791. NCBI lineage: Bacteria > Bacillati > Actinomycetota > Actinomycetes > Kitasatosporales > Streptomycetaceae > Streptomyces > Streptomyces sp. NPDC005791. The sequence goes on along the minus strand of NZ_JBIAIP010000016.1, from coordinate 143,692 downwards.
GAAGACCATGGGGAAGGTACCGGTCTGCCACAGTTCGGCCGCTCCCGTGCTGACGAGGTGGGTGCGCCAGCCTCCGAACCCCTGGAGCAGGTCGCCGGGCCGGTGGGCGGCGCGCGGTCCCGCCTCGACCACTTCCATGATCGAGTCGGCGCCCATGTGACTGCCGAGCGGTGTGTCCAGGGTGATGCCCTGGAGGTAGGGGTCGACGGAGATGTAGAGGGTGCGCAGGAGCATCTCATCGGGCCCGAGGGTCACGTCCAGGTCCTCGACGACCTTCTCGTAGATCCGGCCCACGTCGGGCACGCCTTCCACGTGTGCGCGGACCACCCACTTCTGGACCCTCATCGGCGTTCCCCTGTCCTCTCTGCCCGCGCGGGAGCCCCGGTGCCGTTGTCGCCGCCGGGGGTGGCAGGCGGCAGCAGGGGACCCGAGCGTGTCCGTACGGGAATGACACGGTGGGTGGGTGGCGGTGCCGTGTGGTCCACCGAGGCGGTGAAGGTGCGCCCGTCGTCGCGGCAGACGAACTGCATGACATGGCGTCCGGCCGCTGCCGCCCGGATCAGCCCCCCGGTCGTGGCCCACACCCCGGACTGGTAGAAGTCGCGTAGACCGGGAAGCCCCGGACCGTGCTGTTCGACGAGCTGTTCCAGCGTCTCGCCGCTCTCCACGAAGGGCTGCCAGCCGAGGACGGTGCCGTCGTGGTTGCCGGTGTAGCGGACCTGGGTGAGCGGGCTCGACACGTCGCGGACGGCGATGGCGTCCCGCATCCCGGGAAAGCGCTGCTCGAGGAAGTCCACCAGGGCCTCGCGCGCCCGGCGTTTCGCCGCGTAGTAGCCGCGTCCGTGCCGCACGGGGAGCGTGTGGAGTTCCTCGCCGCCACGGGCCCGGGTCACCTGCTCCGCTCCCTCGTCCAGGGCCCGCCAGGGGGCGATGTCGCAGAAGTAGGTCACGTAGACGACGGTGGTGCCGTCCGGGGAGAGCTCGGGGTAGTGCCTGCTGCGGAACTGCACGTTGATGCTGGGGTGACGCAGACCGGTGAGTTCGGCCGCCGTGGCGTCGTCGAGGAGGTAGGTCGTGCAGGGGTCGCCCTCGGGGAACGGGCGGGAGAGACCGAGGAAGAGAGTGAAGTAGCCCGGGAAGACCATGCCCGGTTCGTGGATGGTCTTCGTGTACAGGCGCCGGTAGGTGTCGTCGAGGTAGCGGCCTTCGAGAAATCGCATGGTGGTGGTGTGGCCGTCACAGGCGGACACCACGATGTCGGCGCGCAGTTCGCGTCCGTCACTGAGCCGTACCCCGACCGCCCGGTCCTCCTCCACGAGCACCTTGTCGGCCTTGGTGTTGTACGAGACCTCACCGCCCAGCCGCAGGTAGCGGTTCTCGATCGACCGGGCCAGCCCGAGCGAGCCGCCCTCCGGCACACCGGCCGACAGGTTGGCGTGCGAGGCGAGCTGGAAGTGGAAGGGCAGCACGGGGAACGCCGGGTGCTTCTCGTAGAGGATGAAGTTGAACGCCTCGCGCAGGAGCGGATCCTTGAACCGCGCGGAGTAGTCGGCCATCAGCACGTTGATCGTGGTGCGCACGGTGTTGACGTACGGGAGGAACGAGGCGAGCATCCGCCAGCGTTCGGTGCGGCTCATCAGTCCGACGGGCCTGAGGAACGGGTAGACCGTCAAGGCCTTGCGGAAGGAGCGCAGCTGGGCGCAGAACTTCTTCACCGGGCGGGCGTCGGCAGGCGAGAGCTGGATCAGGTGCTCCTCCAGCCGGTCCGGGTCGGAGTAGAAGTGGACGGCCCGCCCGTCCTGGCCGCGGACGATGTTGAACACGTCGAAGTGGCGTACCTCCTTGCCCTGGAGCGCGCCGAGCTCCAGCCAGATCTGGTGCATCTCATTGCCTGGTCCGCTGCCGAGGAGCCAGCTGACGCACGGGTCCAGGGTGTAGTCACCGCGGTCCCAGGCGGTGCAGCAGCCGCCGGGCAGTTCGTGCATCTCCACGATCCGGGTGCGGTAGCCGTTCATCTGCGCGTAGCAGCCGGTGGAGAGCCCGCCGAGACCCGCCCCGATGATGATCATCGTTTCTCTGGGGCGGGCCGCGATGCCGCGGGCCGCCCTCTTCCTTCGGTCGCTCATGAGCCGGTCTCCTCCCGTGCGGACCATCGGTCGAGCTGCGGCAGGCGGCCCAGCTTCCCCGGGTGCCAGGGTTCGGCGCCCTCGCTCTTCCAGGCCCGGAAGTCCAGGCCCAGCTCCTGGCAGAGGTACTGGGCGGCGAAGCGGCCCGTGGAGGCGGCGCGGATCAGACCGCCCATGCCCACCCACTGGCCGGCCATGGAGAAACCGCTGAGGCCGGGCAGCCGCATGCGGTCCTTGCCGACCAGCCGGGACGCGACGTCATCGGCGTCCGAGAACGCCTTCCACGCGAGGATGGAACCGTCGTGGTTGCCGGTGTACCGGTGTGTCGTCGCCGGCGTGGCCACGTCGACGAGTTCGATGCGGCCCGCGAGCCCCGGCGTACGGCGTTCCAGGAAGGAGCGGACGAAGTCGGCCACCTGGCGCTTACGGGCGCGGTACTCCCTGCGGTCACGGGTGCGGAGTTCCTTCCAGTACGTGTAGTCGCTGAAGTAGGTGCAGTGCACGACCGAGTGGCCGGGCGGGGCGAAACCGTCGGAGTACCGGGAGCGCACCTGCACGACCAGGCTCTCCTGGAGGGCGCCGGGCAGCCGTGCGGCGTCCTGGGGCGGCAGGAGGTGAGTGGTGCTGTGCGACTGCCGCGGGTCGTAGGGGCCCCTGATGCCCGCGAAGGCGGAGACGACCGCGGGGAAGAGCGTGCCGGGGCGCTGGAGCAGCTCGGTGTACAACTGCTCGATGCGCGGGCTCGTGTACCGGCCGTCCAGCAGTCCGTGAAGGGTGGTGCGGCCGTCACAGGCGGAGACGACGTGGTCGGCGTAGTACCGCCGGCCGTCGCGGAGTTCGACCCCGGCCGCCCGGTCGCCCCCACGTTCCCCGGCGCCGCCGGCGACCAGGATCTTCTCGACGCGTGCCCGGTAGTCCACCCGGCCGCCCAGGCCCAGGTAGCGCTCCTCGACGGAGCGGGCGAGGCCGAGCGATCCGCCCTGGGGGAAGCCCGCGTTGCCGTGGTGGGCGGCCGCCATGTTGAACAGGTACGGCAGGAGGGGGAAGCCTTCCGGGTCCTGGAAGAAGATGTTCCGGAAAGCCTTCCGCAACAGCGGGTCCTGGAAGGTGTCGGCGAAGGCGCTCATCGGGGTCGCGGCGGTCCGCCAGAACAGCCGGAAGGCGGGGAGCACCGTCCGCAGCAGCGCCGCCCTTTCCCTGACGGTGCGCAGGGCCGGTGCGGTCAGGAAGGGGTACAGCTCGATCCGGGTGAACCGTCTCAGGTCCCGGGTGAACGCCCGGACGGGCAAGGTGTCGAGGGGGGAGACCTCCAGCAGGTGGGCTTCCAGCCGGTCCGGGTCGTTGTAGAAGTGCACCGAGCGGCCGTGCTCGTCCTCGACCGTGTTGAACACCTCGAAGTTGGTCATCGTCTTGCCGTCGAACGCGCCGAGTTCGCGCCACACCTGATGGGCGTCGTTCCCCGGGGCGGTGCCGATCAGCCACTCGATGCAGTAGTCGAAGAGGTACCCTTCGCGCGACCACGCGGTGCAGCAGCCGCCGGGCAGCACGTGTTTCTCGAGCACACGGGTCGCGGCTCCACTCATCTGCGCGTAGCAGGCGGTGGAGAGGCCGGCCACGCCCGCGCCGATCACGAGGACGCGGGGTGGCGTACCGGGCCGGCGTTCCGGGCGGCCCCAGTCGTCCGTGGTGGTGTCGTCGTCAGCCGTCATGGCCCGCGCCTCCCGCCAGCAGGCCGCGGACCAGGTCCGCGTTCCGTGCGAGATGCCCTGGGTCGAGCATGTCGGCGTGCCGGCCGGACCCACGCAGCACGAGCGTGTCGGCGACGGAACTGCCGTGCCAGGCGCCCGGTGTGCCCGGCGCGTGGAGTGATTCCTTCTCCTCGTCAGTGATGACGCTGACCTGGCCGGTGATCCTTCCGGTGTTGGGGGTACGTCCGCAGAAGGTCAGGTACTCCGCGGCGTGGGCGAGTGTCTCCGCGGTGACGACGTCGGACCCGGTGTGCTTGCTCAGGTGCTCGGCGAGTTCCGCCTCGAAGGCCTGGACGCCGTCGTCACCCGGTTCGTAGGCCTGGAGGATGCGACGCGAGTCGAGGACGACCACATGGGCCACCTGGCGTCCGCGGCGTTCGAGTTCCTTGGCCGTCTCGAAGGCGAGGTTGCCGCCCAGTGAGTAGCCGAGGAGCAGCCAGGGGCCGTCCGGCCGGGCGGACGCCACGAGGTCCGCGTACCGCGCCACCTTGTCGTCACCTGGAAGGTAGTTGAAGCCGATGACGGTGTATTCCGGGAGGTGGGTGGCCAGTCCCCGGTAGACGAGGCCGTGTCCGCCGGCCGGCGGGAAGGCGAAGAGGTGCGGGGTCCGTCCGTCGTTGAAGGTGAGGTAGGGCAGTTCCTCGGCGGCCGTGCCGTGCAGGACGTCCTGCACGGCCGCGGCCATGCCGTGCAGGGTGGTGGTGCGGTACAGCCGGCTGACGGGGACGGTGACCCCGAACTCGGTGCGCAGGTGGTGCAGGAGTTCGATGAGCTTGACCGAGCTGCCGCCGGATTCGAAGAAGTCGTCTTCGAGTCCTGCCTGTTCGAGGCCGAGCAGGGTCTGCCAGTGCTGGGCAACGCTCTTCTCGTAGAGCGTCACCGGCGCCTCGTGGGGCCGCTGTCCTGTCCGGGCCGTGGGAGCGGGGAGTGCGGCGAGGTCGACCTTGCCGTTGGCTGTCAGCGGCAGCCGGGGCACGGCGACGAAGTGGGCCGGGATCATGTACGAGGGCAGGGAGCCGGCCAGGTGCCGTCGCAGGGCCCGCTCGTCGAGCGTGCTGCCGGGAGCCGGCACGCAGTAGGCGCAGAGCGCGGGTTCCCCCTGGGTGTCGGTGCGGACCGTGACCGCGGCCGCGGTGAGTGCGGGCCAGCTGTCCAGATGGGCCTCGACCTCGCCGGTCTCGATCCGGTGGCCGCGCAGCTTCACCTGGCCGTCGGCGCGGCCGAGCAGGTGCACCCGGCCGTGAGCGTCCCAGCGCGCCAGGTCGCCCGTGCGGTAGAGCCGCTCCGGCACGGCGCCCGGTTCGCGGCCGAGGGTGCGGGTGACGAAGCGGAGGGCGGTCTGTTCCGGGTCGGCGGCGTATCCGAGGGCCACGCCGTCACCGCCGATCCACAGTTCGCCGGGGACGCCCGGTGGCACCGGTTCGCCGTGGACGTCGAGGACGTGGAGGGTGCTGTGAGGCAGAGGGCGGCCGATCGGCACCATACGGCCGGGTTCCAGGTCGTCGGTGGGCCCTTCGAAGTACGCGCTGTCGATGGTCGCCTCGGTCAGGCCGTAGGAGTTGACGAGGCGGGTGTCCGGGCCGCACAGCTCGCCCAGACGCCGGTACTCCCCCACGCTCCACGCGTCGGAGCCGACGACGAGCAACCGCAGGAAGTCCAGGCGCAGCCCTTCCCGAGTGCAGTGGTCCATCAGGCCGCGGACCACGGCCGGGACGAACTCGGCGCAGTCGACGCCCTCCTGACGCATCGTCGTGTGCAGTCTCGGGGTGTCGAAGAGGAGGTCGCGGTCGGCCAGGACGAGGGTGCCGCCCGAGCAGAGCGCACGCACCAGGTCGCCGGTGAACACGTCGAACGCGGGGCCGGCCATCTGGAGGTGCACCCTGACGTCCCGCTCCAGACGGTACGTCAGGCGCCAGGCCGAGTAGACCGAGGAGAGGTTGCCGTGGGAGACCCGGACCGCCTTGGGGGTGCCGGTGGACCCGGAGGTGGTGATGACGTAGGCGGGGGTGTCCGGCCCCACGTCCGCGCCCGCGTCGGCGGGGAGGCACGGCCGGGGTGGGAGAGCCGGGCCGGGGGTGGTGGCGCCGGCCGCAGGGCTCGGTGCACAGCTCCCGGACGGTCCGGCCGTCCGCAGCTCGTCGAGCGTGACCACCCGGACGGCGTGCGTGGGGCCGTGCAGCGGCCACGCCTTGTCGGTGACGGCGAGCCGGGCGCCGGTGATGCGCAGGAGCCTGACGAGGCGGTCCGGCGGCTGGTCGGGCTGGACCGGAAGATAGGCCGCGCCCGTCTTCAGTACGGCGAGCAGGGTGACGAACAGTTCGGGTGACTTCTCCAGGAGGACGGCGACCACGGATCCGGCGCCCGCTCCGAGCTCCCGCAGGCGGCGGGCCCGGTCCGCGGCCTGGCGCTCCAGCGTCGCGTACGTCATCCGGCGCGGGCTGCCCTTGCCGTCGGGGCGGGGTACGACGAGGGCCACGGCCTCGGGCCGGGTGGCGGCCATGCGGCTGATCCTCAGGTGCACCGGCACGAAGCCCTCCGGGACCGGACCGGCGCTCCCGCCGCCGGTGACGGGGCGGCCGGTGGCAGGACGGCCGCCGGCGGGACGAACGGTGGCCAGGTGGCGTCCCGTTTCACGCGCCTGGCCGTCCCGGGGCGCCGGCAGGGCAGTGGGCCGGCTCCACTCCTTGAGGAGTTGCCCGCGTTCCCGGTCGTCGAGCATCTCCAGCCGCGACACAGGCATCTCACCCCCGGCCCGGGTCATCCGGTCGAGCAGCCGGGTGAAGTGGGAGGCCAAACGGCGGACGGTGCCGGGGAGGAAAAGGTCGGTGTTGTACTTGAACACGCAGTGGAAGCGGTGTTCCGCCTCGTCCTCGTAGGCGGACAACGTCAGATCGAACTGGCCCTCCTCTTCCGGTAGTTCGATGTACTTCAGCCGGTAGCCGTACTTCTCGGTGGCCACCTTGTGGGTGAGCAGGATGAACATGGCCTGGAACACCGCGGAACGGCTGGGGTCGTGTTGCAGACCGAGTTCGTCGACGAGCAGGACGAAGGGGTACTCCTGGTTGTCCAGGCCGCCCAGCACCGTCGTCCGCACCTGCTGCAGCAGGCGGGCGACCGTCGGGTCTCCCGTCAGGTCGGCGTGCAGGGGCAGCGGGTTGACGAAGTAGCCGTAGACGGCGGCGAAGTCCTGCTGGGTACGCCCGGTCACGGGACTGCCGACGACGATGTGGTCCTGTCCCGAGTAGCGGTGCAGGAGGAGGTAGTAGGCGCTGAGCAGCACCATGAACGGCGTGACCTGGTGGGTGAGCGCCAGGGCGTGAACCCGGGCACTCAGACCGGCGTCCAGCGTGAAGAAGGCGGAAGCGCCGTTGTGTGTCTGCACGGCCGGACGCGGCAGGTCGGTCGGGAGGTCCAGGAGGGGCACCTCGGCCGGCAGGTGGGCGCGCCAGTAGCCGAGCATCCGTGCGGCCTCGGGCCCGGCGAGGAACTGGTTCTGCTCGTTGAGGAAGTCGAGGTAACGAGCCCGCACCGGCGGGAGCTGCGGTTCCCGGCCCTGGCGCAGTGCCTCGTACACGGCGAAGAGTTCCTCGATGAAGGTGAACGTGGAGATGGCATCGGAGACGATGTGGTGCACGGCCTTCATGATCACCCAGCGTTCCGGACCGCGCTTGAAGAGCCGGAAGCGGACGAGTGGGTCGTGTGCGAGGTCGTACGGTTTGCGGTACTCGGCCACGACGGTCCGGTGGATCGTCTCCCAGTCCTGGTCCTGGACGTCGAAGAGCGCGAGGTCGGGCTCCGGGTTCGGGGAGACCCGCTGCACTGCCTGACCGTCCGCCAGGAAGAAGTTGGTGCGCAGGGCGGGGTGGCGTGCGATCAGCCTGCGGACGGCCTCGAACATCAGCTCCGGTTCGAGGGCGACGGTCACCTCGACGGCCCCGCCGATGTTGTAGGCGTAGGCGTCGGGGTCGAGGTGCTTCAGGAACCAGAGGGCCTTCTGGTTCTGGGTGAGCGGGTACTCCCGTTCGTCGTGGTGGACCTCGGTGGTCCGGGCCGCACCGCCGGTGCCGTCCGCCTCGGCCAGGGCCGTCAGCGAATCGTGGAGCTGAGCGGCGAGTTCACCGGCGGAGCTGCCGCTCAGCAGGGCGACGACAGGCATGGCCACGCCGAGCTCCGCGTGGATACGGGCGCGGAGTTCCATGGCGAGGAGGGAGTCGAGGCCGATGCCGCCCAGCCCTTCGGCCGGGTCGATGCGGTCGGTGCCGGTGCGGAGCACGGCGGCGGAGAGGGCGGTGAACCGCTCCAGGACCAAGGCGCGGCGGGCCTCCGGCGCGGCGGCCGTGAAGACATCGAGGAAGGTGCCGTCGGACCCGCTGCCCGCCTGCGGTGCGGCGGCCGCTGCGAGCTCGGCCACCAGCGGCGGCGGCGCGGTGTACCAGGCCAGGAAGGCCGGCCAGTCCACGACGGTGGCCACGACGAGCTGGGCGTGGTCCTGGCCGATGACGCGCTCCAGGACGTTCATCCCGGCCTCGGGGGCGAGCGAACTCATGCCGCGGCTGTGCAGGTAGTGCTCGACAAGGCCCAGTTCCTCGATCATTCCGGTGGCCCAGGGCCCCCAGTCGAGACTCAGCGCGGGCAGCCCCTGGGCGCGGCGGTGATGGGCGAGGGCGTCGAGGAAGGCGTTGCCGGCGGCGTAGTTGGTCTGGCCGGCCGTGGTCAGCAGGGAGGCGATCGAGGCGAAGAGGACGAAGTGGTCCAGAGGTTCGTCCCGCAGGTGCCGGTGCAGCAGCCAGGCACCAACGGTCTTCGGGTCGTGGACGGCGTCGAAGGCCGGCCGGTCCAGCTCGGTGACCAGGGTGTCGCGGACTCGGCCGGCGAGGTGGAAGACGCCGCGGAGCGGGGGTGGCCCGGTGCGACGGTAGGCGTCGAGCCAGCCGGTCAGGGCCTCCTCGTCGGTGATGTCGAGCGGGGCGAGGATCGTCTGGGCACCCAGGGCCTCCAGTTCGCGCACGAGAGCGACGGCGCGGCCTTCGGCGGTGGCCGGGCCGATGCCACCCCATTTCTCCCTGGCCGGCACGGGGGTGCGGCCCACCAGGACGAGCCTGCGGGCTCCCCGGCGTACGAGCGTGCGGCACAGGAGGCGGCCGAGCGCCCCGAAGGCGCCCGTGACCAGGTAGCTGCCGTCGGGCCGGAGCCTGAGCGGCAACGGACGTGTGAGGCCCTCGGCGGGGCGTAGACGGCTGGTGAGCCTGCTGTCGCCGCGCAGGGCGATCTCCTCCTCGTCCTCGGTCAGCGTCTCGTGCAGCAGCACTTCGGCGTCCGCACGTGCCCCGTCCGGCCCGGGGTCCTGGCGCGGGTCGAGGTCGATGAGTTTGCCGGGGTGGCCGGTGAGTTCCTGGTGGCGCAGTACGCGGCCGACGCCCCAGGCGGGCGCCCCGAGGGGTTCGACGTGTTCGCCGGGCAGGACGGACTGGGCGCCCCGGGTCACGATGTGCAGGGCTCCGCCGCCGCCCCGGGCGAGCAGGACACGGGCCAGTACGGTCAGCGCGTAGCTGCCGGGGCCGGTGTGCGCGGTGAGTGTGGACAGCTCGCACCCGTCGAGGGTGGGCCGGTCGAGGTTCCAGAGGTGGAGGACGGCGCCGCGGAAGGTGCCGCCGTCGCGGTCCAGCGCGGTGAGCAGCCGGCGCAGGTCGGCCTCGGAGTCCGGGGCGACGGTGAACGTCCCGCCGGTCGCGGCGTAGGCGGCGCCGGGGCGGACCAGGTGGCAGCGTTCCCCCCTGGTCTTCGCGAGGGCGGCGAAGGTGTCGGCGACACCCTGGCCGTCGGCGAATACCAGCCAGCCGTGCTCCTGCGCGATGGCGGACGGCCCGGTGACGGCGGTGGGCGGCCCGGTGGTGGGAACGGCGGGTCCGGTGGCGGCGGTGACCTCGCGCGTCGGGGCGGGGGCAGGCGTCCAGATGGTCTCGGCGAGCCAGGAGTCGATGGTGCTCCGTGCGACGGCGGTGGCCGCCTTCTCCACGTCGGTGGCCCTGAACCCGCTGACGCGGCCCAGCGGGGTGCCGTCGTCGGCGTACAGGGAGATGTCCCCGAGCGTGGTGTCGCCGTCGCCGGCGTGGAGAGTGGCGTGGGCCCAGAAGGGCTGGTCGCCGACCGGGGCCAGGGCTACCTCGTCGATGGAGAGCGGCAGTCTGATGCCGGTGCCCGGTTCCGCGCGCCCGGCCAGCAGCTGCGGGGTGAGCAGGGACTGGAAGCAGGCGTCGAGCAGGGCGGGGTGGAGATGGTGGCGTGCGGCGTCTGCACCGACGCCCGGGGGTGGACCGATCCGGGCGAGGACGTCGGTGGAGCCGACCCAGACCTCCTCGATGGCCTGGAAGGCGGGGCCGTACTGGTAGCCGAGGGCGGCCAGCGCGGCGTAGCAGGCGGGACCGTCGAAGTGCCGGGCGGTGAGCGCCCGGACGGCGTCGGCGTCGAACGGCCGGCGTTGTGCCTGGTGCTGTCCGGTGCGGACGACTCCGCTGATGTGTACGGTCCGCTCCCCGTCCGCGCCGGACGGGGAGGCGACCGTGAAGGCGGCATCCTCCAGGGAGAGCGAGAGGCGCACCGTGCGGTCCTCCCCTTCGGGCAGGAACAGTGCCTTGCGCAGATCGATGTCGGCGAGGACGACGTGCTTTCGGCCGGTGAGCCGGAGGACGGCCTGGGCGGCCATCTCCAGGTAGCCGGCGGCGGGGAAGACCACGGTGTCCTGGATCCGGTGGTCGGCCAGGTAGGGCAGGACCTCGGTGTCCAGTCGGGATTCCCACGCCGGCTCGGTGTGGCCGGTCCGGCGGCCGAGGAGCGGGTGGTCCATGGCGCCGAGCCGCACCTGGGCCACGGCCGGCGGTTCCGTCCAGTGACGGTCGCGCCGGAAGGGGTAGCGGGGCAGGGTGACGGGATGTCCGGTGGACTGGAGCGTGTGCCAGTCGACGCCGGTGCCGAGGTTGTGGAGCGAGGCGAGCGAGACGGCGAACCGCTCGCTCTCGTTCTCCTGCCGGCGGATTGAGGGCAGGGTCAGGCAGCCGTCCTTCCGGGGTGCGAGGCACTCCCGGATGGAGTGGGCGAGCACAGGGTGGGGTCCGATCTCCAGGAAGACCTGGTGACCGTCGTCGGCCAGCCGGTCGACGGCCGCCCGGAAGCGCACCCGGTCGCGGACGTTCTCCCACCAGTACGCCGCGTCGAGTTCGCGCCCGTCCGCGATCCCGTCCCGACCGGTGAGGTAGAGCGGCAGCGTTGCCTTTCGTGGCGTCAGTGCGCGCAGTTCGGTGAGAAGTTCGGTCTTGATGCGGTCCATGGTGACGCTGTGGTAGGGGATTTGGACAGAGAGGAACTTGGCGAAGAGCTGCTCGGCCGCCAGCTCTTCGGCGAGCAGGGTCAGGGCTTCCTTCTCCCCGGAGAGGGTGACAGCGGTGGGGCTGTTGACCGCGGCGACCGACACACGATCCCGGTACGGGCGGACGCGGCGCTCGGCCTCCTCCTCGGTGAGGCTGACGGCGAGCATGGTTCCGGTGCCGGCCAGGGTGTGCTGGAGGCGGCTGCGGCACGCGACGATTCTGGCCGCGTCCTCCAGGGAGTAGACGCCGGCCTCGTAGAAGGCGGCGATCTCACCGGTGCTGTGTCCGGTCACTGCGTCCGGTCGCACCCCGTACGCCCGCCACAGGGCTGCCAGACCGATCTGCACGGCGAAGTTGGCGGGCTGGGCGAGCCAGGTCTCTCCCATCCGGGAGGTGTTCTCGTCCGCGGACATCTCCGCGAGGAGGGACCAGCCGGTGTGTGCGCGCAGGGCGCGGTCGCACCGGGTGACGGCTTCGGCGAACACGGGCTCCTCGCGGAGCAGCTGGCGGCCCATGCCCCACCATTGGGGGCCCATGCCGGTGAAGACCCAGACGAGCCGGCGTTCGTCGGCTCCGCGCAGACGGTCCTGTACGACCCGGGGGTGGGGCGTGCCCTGCCCGTACGCGGTGAGTGCCTCGTCGAGGCTCTCCCGCGAGGAGTAGACGACGGACAGCCGCTCGGGCAGGTGCTGGCGGCGGTGGGCCAGGGTGTGGCCGAGGTCGTCCAGCGCCACGGCGGGACGGTCCGCCGTTCCGGCCAGTTCGGCCCGGATGCCCTCGGCCCGCTCGCGCAGGGCGTCCGCGTGCCGGGCGCTGAGCGGCAGGATGCTCCAGCTGCGCCCGGTCGTCTCGGGGCCGGTCGTACGCACGGAAGCGGTTCCGGCCTCCTCGGAACGTGCCCGGGGCGAACGCGGTGGTGCCTCCTCCAGCAGGACATGGGCGTTGGTCCCGCCGAACCCGAAGGAGTTCACACCCGCCCGGGCCGGTCCCTCGTGCTCGGGCCACGGTGTCAGACGGGTGGGGATCGCATAGGGGAGGGTGGCCGCGTCGATGGCGGGGTTGAGGCGCTCGAGGTTGATGTGGGGCGGGATCGCCCGGTGCTCGATGCTCAGCGCCGTCTTGATGAGCCCGGCGATACCGGCGGCGGACTCGGTGTGCCCGATGTTGGTCTTCACCGAGCCGACGTAGCAGCGGGCCCCGACGGCCCGCCCTTCGGCGAGGGCACGAGCCAGCGCGTTCGCCTCCACCGGGTCACCGACGGGGGTCGAGGTGCCGTGCGCCTCCATGTACTGGAGCTGCCCCGGGGTGACCCCCGCCCCGGCGCAGACCTGACGGACGAGGGAGGTCTGCGCCTCACCGTTGGGCACGGTGATGCCGTTGGTGCGGCCGTCCTGGTTGACTCCGCTACCGATGATCACGGCATGGACGGGGTCTCCGTCCCGGACGGCATCATCCAGCCGTTTCAGCGCGACCAGGCCGACGCCTTCTGCGCGTACGTAGCCGTCCGCCGCGGCGTCGAAGGTGCGGGAGCGGCCCTCGGGTGAGAGGAAACCGCCCTTCGTCTCGGCGACGGTGTACTGCGGAGCCATGTGGAGAAGGGTGCCGCCGGCCAGCGCGAGGCCTGTCTCCCCCCGGCTCAGTGCCTGGCACGCGAGGTGGACCGCGACCAGGGAGGAGCTGCACGCCGTGTCGATCGAGAGGCTGGGTCCGCGGAAGTCGAAGCAGTGCGAGATCCGGTTCGCCACCATGGTCATCATCGTCCCGGTCGCTGTGTGCGCGGCCAGCGAGGTGAAGCCCAGGTCGGCGAACTGGAGGATCTTGTAGTCCAGCGTGAACGCGCCCACGTACACCGCGACATCACTGCCGGCGAGCTCGTCCGGCCGCTGGCCGCCGTCCTCCAGGGCCTCCCACGCGACTTCCAGCAGTTTGCGCTGCTGGGGGTCCATGTGATCGGCCTCGCGGGGGCTGATGCCGAAGAACTCGGGATCGAATTCGTCGAAGCCGTCGATGTATCCGCCCCGGCCTCCGACCAGACGTCCCGGCTTGTCCCGGTGACGGCTGCCGAGACTGCGGACGTCGTACCGGTCTGGCGGGGTGGGGGTGATGCAGTCCTTGCCCGCCGCGAGATTACGCCAGAAGGACCGGTGGTCCGACGCCCCGCCGGGCATCCGGCAGCCTATGCCGATGATCGCCACCTTGTTCCTTAACGGGCTGGTCATCGCTTCGGTCATGTCGGACTCCTCATGGGGTCGTGTCGAAGGCGCCTGGGGACGGTCGCTGTGGCGGAAGCGGGTGCTGCGTGACGGGAGCCCGGTTGACTCCCCTGGGAGTACGGGCCGGGCGGGGCGTGCGGTGTCGCCGTGCGTCGCGGCACCTGGCTGGGTGACAGGCCTGATCGGTGGGTGCCGGGCGGGGAGCGAACCGAGGCCGGCACGGGAGTGCCGGGTGCACGGCTGCGCCCGAGAGCACGGGCGTGGCCGTGACGCGGCCTTGCTTCGTGGCCGTGTCGCGGCCCGGCGGCCGCGGGGTGGCGGACTGGGCCCGCTCAGTTCGGCCCGCCGCCAGGGCCGGACCGGCCCTTCCAGGCATGGAGGAGGCTGGCGAGGATCTCGCCGGTGCCGGGGAACGCGGCCGGGGCGGCCAGCCCGACGGCTTCGGGTGCGCGGCCGGGCCGCCAGGTGAAGCTGCCGAAGAAGTGGTCCCAGCACGACAGGTCGGAGCCGTAGTGGCCCGCCTCGGAGAGATCGGTGCTGTGGTGCAGGCGGTGCTGCTCGGGACTGGCCAGCAGATGGTTGAGCCGGCCGATGCCCACATCGATGTTGGCGTGCACGAAGTAGCCCTGGGCGGCCACGAACAGTCCCACCACCAGAAGTGCCGGCCGTGAGAACCCCACGAGGGCGAGGGCGAGTTGGACGAGCCCCTGGGCAAGGATGATGTCGAGCACGTGATTGACACCGTTGTTGGCGACGTTGACCTTGTCCGGGACGTGGTGCACCCCGTGCAGTCTCCAGAGCACCGGGTTTCCGTGGCTCAGCCGGTGCACGAGATAGCTGACCAGCGACCCGACGAGGAGAGCACCCGGTATCTCCAACCAGAGCTGGTGACTGGGTTCGGGGGGTGCGATCCACCCGACGACAAGGGCGACCAGCCACTGTGCGACGCCGCTGCCGACCATGGTGAGCAGGAAGTAGACGCCGTACCAACGCCATTCCTCGCTCCGGGGATGCCATTCCCCGGCGTACGGAATCAGCCGTTCGAGGACGGCCAGATAAAGGATGGTTCCGCCGAGGAAAAGCGGACTGACCCATGCCGGGTTCCAGTCCTGGGACAGGGCGGCGACACTCACCGACAACACCGACAGGAGGAGAACGGGATAGGCGGCCACACACAGAATGCCATGCATGGAATATCGACCCACCCCCTCCCGTGCACCAGGAGAGGAATGCGCCGGAATTTCGTCGGCGGCGTAACGCTTGCATCCGTCCTCGAATGCGTCCTCAGGCTCGCACTCAGCCCCGTCCATGCACGACACCCCCACACGGCTGTGACTCAGGAGCAGGAAAGACCGAGACAGGTCTTCCCTGGTAGGAGGTCGCCGCTGTACGCTGCGACCTTGAGCGCCGGAGGCCGTTCACGCGATGACGCCCCCGAACCGACCCGGCGGAACCGGTCGGGACCGGGACCGAGACCCCCGTCGATCCTGCTACGTCATTCCTTCGCTCTTCCGCCCCCTCGGCTTCCGTCTGCGGAGCCACGTAATCCGGAATACGGCGCCGCGTCCGGCGCACAGCATCCATTGAAACCGCACCTCTCCCGTCGAGGGAATAGCGCCGGCCTTGAATTCGCCAATGTGAGCTAATTAGTATGAATATTGCGCACACTGGAATCGATACGCACTCCCAAGAATTCCCACCGCGTACGCCGTGGCGCACTCGCCATCATTGAACGCGCCCCAGGCGAGTGCGGCGGCGCTCCCCTCGAGGCGGCGCATCAAGGGCGGCTGCGGTGATCACCGCGGTGCGTTCGCCCAGGAGGCAGTGCCTCTGCACATGAGGCGGCCGGGCCCGGTCGCCGGGGACGGCCCGTCCGCGGTCCTACTGTCCCGGGCCGTACGTGGCCGGGCGCCGATGCCCCAACGGCAGTGGGGGCCCGTCCCACCCCAGGAACCAGGATCCCCGCTCTCCGCCGGAGCACAGCTGTGAGCGCTCACCCGGGCCCCGGCCACAGCATGCGGCGGCGTCTTACGCAGTCACCGGATCGGCTGACGCCGGCCCGAGTCAGCTCTCATGGGGCGCGTCCGGCCGAGGCGGGCCGGGGCTCGCACCCGGCTCCGGTGCTGGTGGCCGGCCGGTGTCGCCCGAAGCGGCGCATCAAGGGCGCTTCCACGTACCGATACAGAAGCGTGGAACACCCCAGTGCGACTGCGAGCAGGACGAGGACCAGGAACGCTCCGGTCGCCAGGGAGAACGTACGTGTCGGACCGATGATGTGCGCGGCCGCGATGATGACGGTCAGGTGGACCATGTAGAAAGCGAAGGAGATCTCGCCCAGGAACACCATCGTCGGTCTGCGGAACACCGAGGGGCTGTGATGCCGGTCCGCGACCGCGGCGGCGGCGATGAGGGGCGCGGTGCACACGGACGCCAGTCCGCCCCTGCCCGCCAGGTACGGCTCGCACAGGGCGAGCACGTATCCGACGGCGGCCGCCCCGAAGGCGTGCAACAGTCCGATCCGGGGCCACATGCCCGCGATGACGATTCTGGCCAGGAGGATACCCAGGACGAATTCGAGCGCGCGTACCGGCGGGAAGAAGTACACGAACCACACCTGGCCGAACGACACGGGGGCGGTCATGGAGAAGAGGGTGAGCCGTGGCTGGTCGGGCACCAGGAACCTCGCGACGAGGAACGCGACCGCGAGCAGCAGGACCACCACTGCCGCCGCCGGCCACAGCCACTGGGTGCGGATACGGCGCAGAGCGGGCAGCAGGGCCGGGAACGCCAGGTAGAAGAAGAACTCGCAGGACAGCGACCAGCTGACCTCGTTGACGGCCGTGCTGGTCTGCAGGGTCGGGAACCATGCCTGCTGCAGAGTCAGCGACGCCAGCCAGTCGACGGTGGAGGTGGGCCGGGCCACGCTGGTCACCAGGAGCGCGGCCAGGCCGAAGGTGACGAGATGGGTGGGTCCGATCTTCACCAGGCGACGGCGCCAGAACGAGCGTGCCGTGTCGTCCGGCCGTGCGGTCCAGGTCAGGACGAATCCGCTCAGGACGAAGAAGAAGCCGACACCGTAGGGGCCGGCGAGGGAGAAGGTCAGTTTGAGCACCGTCCCGATCTCGCCCGGTACGAGTCGGGTGAACCACAGCACGTGCCCCGTGAAGACGAGCAGAGCGGCCACGAACCGCAGCCCTGTCAGCGACGGCAGCCGGGAGGGGATCGGGGGCGTGGACACACGCGTGCGTCCGGAGTCCTGCGGACGAGCGCCGACGCGCCCGTCCCGGCCAGGACGCAGACGCCCACCTGGACCCACCCACTGGAGGAACACGACACGATCTCCCATCCCACCAGCTCCCTTGTTCGCACCTACGACAGGAGCAACGACTACGACGGCGGCCCGTCACGCCCGATACGGCGGGTGCTCTGCCGGAAAACGCCCTGCTGCCCTCCATCGAGCGTCCCGGTGTCGTCCGTCCGGCCACGCGCTGAGCCGCAGTCGTCCCACGGCTGAGCCAAGGGGCCGAGGTCTCCTTCGAGGACGGTGTGGGTGATCCGGGGCCGGTCCCAGAGCGCCAGGAGCTCGTTGGCGACGGGGATGTCCAGGGAACCCTGATCGCCTTGCCCGCCGATGGCGGCGGCCGACAGGGTGCGTGGGACGACTCCGGCGTCCAGGAGGATGCGCCACTCCTGGGTGCCGAGCTCCAGGAACTCCAGCCCGGTGAGCTGAGCGATTTCCAGAGGGTCGGCGAGCGTGCCGGGGCGTGCAATCAGGGTGCGCAGGCGAGGCAGCCCCGAGAGGGGGACGAGACTGAACGGCGCCCGGTCCCCGGAGCCGATGGTCAGGACTTCCAGGGCGGGGTGCGCGGCGGCCTCGATGGTCTGCAAGCCGCCGTCGCCGACCACGGCCACAAGGGGAAGCTGGGTTTCACGAAGGACGCGGCGTTCCTCCCTCATCCGGTTCAGCACCAGGTCGGTGAGGGAGTCCGCCTTGAGTCCGGCACCGATGCTCTGTTCGTGGTCGATCAGGATGACCTGTCCGGTGTGTCCGCGCGGGCCGGGTGTCAGGTCGATGGCCAGCTCGTCGCCGTGGCCCGCGAAGACGATCCAGCCAGGTGAACCGGCCAGATTCTGCACTGCGGCGCCGGGCGGGGTGACGACCGCTCGCGTCGCATCGGCTCTCCAGTGGGGGTGACGGGTCGCCGCGTCGACGGTGTGCAGGCCGTCCAGCGCCAACAGCTCGCAGCCGACAGCCGCGTCAGCGCGACGGCGCGCCTCGTAGTCGCCGCTCCAGTCGTCCCGCCTTGCCCGAATCACCCGGTAGAGCGCCCTGAGCTCGTCGGGGAACGCGACGCCGAGGCGCGTTTCGGCGGCAGCGATCTCCTCCTCCGTCGCACCGATGGCGTCGGGCAACCGCTCGCGGAGCGTCCTCTCCAGCAGCTCGTGATCCGTCGAGGGGGCCGGCACCGCCCCTGTCACCGGATCGGGAAGTCGGCGCCAGGGCCCGGGGAGAGAACCGTCGACCAGGATGAGCACCCCCGGGTCCGCAGGGCCGAAGGCGGTTTCGACGGCCGGGCCGTGGCGGACCAGGCCGAGCACGGTCTTCCCGCTCGGACGGATCTGCGCCGTGAACGTGACCTCCTCGATCCCTTCGCGCGCGAGCGCCCTCCGCGCGTCCTCCACCACGGCCCGCTCCGCCGACGACATGCGTCCCCTCCGCCGCCGGGGAAGGCTGCAGCTCTGCCGGCCGATACGACCCACTACGCGGACGGACCGGCCGGCATGCCTCTCCGTGTCACCGACCAGCAGGAGCCGCAGGACGGGCTCCCAGGTCGCGAAGTCTCGTGCCGATGGCAAGGGGGGCCTCTGATCAACCATGCTCGGACCGTACGCGGGGCCACGGGCACCGGTGCGATCAGGCACCTGGACGCTGTCGAGCGGCCGGTCGGCCGCGGGCGAGGCCGGGCCTGGGCAGCGTTCCACTCATCGGGAACAGGGGTGTGCGCCGTGGACCTGGGTAGGTGCGCGGCCCCGGCCACCTCTCAGAGGACCGGAACAGGGCTACGATCGATCGCCGGAGAGCAGCGACAAGCTCGTACGGACCGTCGACCGTATGCGACCTGGCAGAACGCGGCCAACAGCCCGGTCCAGAAGGCTAGGAGAGATGCTGTGTTCTATTACGTCCTGAAGTACGTGGTCCTCGGCCCCCTGCTCCGGCTGGTGTTCCGGCCCCGTATCGAGGGACTCGAGCACATTCCCGACGACGGTGCAGCCATCGTCGCGGGCAACCATCTCTCCTTCTCCGACCACTTCCTGATGCCCGCGATCCTCAAGCGCCGCATCACGTTCCTCGCGAAGGCCGAGTACTTCACCGGTCCCGGTGTCAAGGGCAAACTGACCGCGGCGTTCTTCCACAGCATCGGACAGATCCCCGTGGACCGGTCCGGCAAGGAGGCGGGACAGGCTGCCATCCGCGAGGGACTCGGGGTGCTGAGCAAGGGTGAACTGCTGGGCATCTACCCGGAAGGCACCCGCTCGCACGACGGGCGGCTGTACAAGGGCAAGGTCGGGGTAGCGGTGATGGCGATCAAGGCAGGGGTCCCGGTCATCCCCTGCGCGATGGTCGGCACGTTCGAGATCCAGCCGCCCGGGCAGAAGGTGCCCAAGATCAAGCGGGTCACGATCCGCTTCGGGGAGCCGCTGGACTTCTCCCGCTACGCCGGCCTGGAGGACCAGAAGGCAGCTGTCCGGGCGGTCACGGACGAGATCATGTACGCCGTCCTCGGGCTCTCCGGGCAGGAGTACGTCGACGAGTACGCCACCAAGGTGAAGGCGGCGCAGGCCGAGGAGTCCAAGAAGTTCCCGCGGCGGTCACGCTGAGCGGAGAATCTGCTGCGGGCCGATTTCCCTGGTCCGGTCGCTCGGCAGCCGTAGCGTTCCCTGTATGAGCAGAGGGCGAGCGTTCGTGCTGGGCGCGACGGGACAGATCGGCCGGGCCGCGGTGCGGGCCCTGGCCGAGGACGGCTGGGAGGTGGCCGCGGCCTCCCACGGAGGCGGCCGGGACGGCACCTGGGACGACGGGGTCCGCACCGTCGCGCTCGACCGTGAGGAGGAGGGAGCGCTGGCGGCGGCGCTCGGCGACGGGTGCGACGTCCTGGTCGACATGGTCGCCTTCGGCCAGGCACACGCCGCCCAACTGGCCGGGCTCGCGGGCTTGGTGGGGTCCGCGGTCGTCATATCCAGTGGCGCGGTGTACGAGGACGACCGGGGCCGCAGCTTCGACACCCAGGGGGAGCCGGACGGCTTCCCGGAGTATCCGGTGCCGATCCCGGAGGCGCAGCGCACGGTCGCACCCGGGGACGCCACGTACGGGACACGGAAGATCGCGCTCGAGCGGGAACTGCTGGCGATCGGGGACGCGTTGCCCGTGACCCTGCTGCGGGCGGGTGCGGTGCACGGGGAACACTGCAGGACGCCGCGCGAGCTGTACTTCGTCAAACGGCTGCTGGACGGGCGTCGGCGGCGGGTCCTCGCGTACGGCGGGGAGAGCCGCTTCCATCCCGTCCACGCGTCCAACGTGGCCGAGCTGATACGGCTCGCCGCTCTACGGCCGGCCCCTCGGGTGCTCAACGCCGGCGATCCGCAGGCACCGACCGTCGCCGAGATCGGCGCGGCCGTGGACGACGTGTTCGGTCTGAAGACCGAGACGGTGCTGATGGCCGGTGCGCCACCCGAGGGCGGTGTCGGGGAGACACCGTGGAGCGGCGCGCATGACGTCGTCTACGACATGTCGGCTGCCGAGCAGGAGTTGGGCTACCGCCCGGTGACGGGGTACGCCCCCTCTCTTCCGCAGACCGTCGCATGGCTCACCGCACAGCTCGAGGGGCGCGACTGGAGGCGTGCCTTCCCGAAGATGGCGCGCGTCTACGGCGAGGCGCTCTTCGACTACGCGGCCGAGGACGCCTGGCTGGAGGAGTACGACCGGAGGGTGTGACCGCCCTCCGGCCCGGGGTGAGCGGGCGGCCGCCGGAAGACATCGGCCGCCCGCTCACGTTCAGGTGGTGATCACGGCTTCGGTGTGGCGTGCGGAGCACACGTCACATCACGCCGATCGGTCTTGCCCGTGAGCAGGTAGGTGTCCACCCGCTCGTTGATGCAGGGGTTGGCCAGACCGGTGACACCGTGCGAGCCGGCGCCCTTCTCGGTGATGAGTCGGGAGCCCTTGAAGCGCTTGTGCAGCTCGACGGCGCCCTCGTACGGGGTGGCGGCGTCGCGTGTGGACTGCACGATCAGCACCGGCGGCAGACCCTTGCCCGTGCGGACGTCCAGCGGTGTCTGCTGCTTCGACGGCCAGGTAGCGCAGGGCAGGTTCATCCAGGCGTTGGCCCAGGTCATGAACGGGTGGTCCTCGTGCAGCCGGGTGTTGTCGCGGTCCCACTTCTTCCAGCTGGTGGGCCACTTGGCGTCCGCGCACTCGACCGCCGTGTAGACGGCGTTGCCGTTCTCCGAGCTGATGTTGCCGGCGGTGTCCGACAGGTCGGGTGCCGCGGCGTCGATCAGCGCCTGGGTGTCACCGCCCAGGTAGTCGCTCCAGACCCGGGCGGTGGGCGCCCAGGCGGAGTCGTAGTACGGCGCTCCCTGGAAGAACCCGATGAGTTCGGCCGGCCCGACGACGCCTCCGATCGGGTTCTTCTTGGCCGCCGCGCGCAGCGTCAGCCAGGCCTGCTCGACCTTCTCGGGCGTGTCCCCGATGTGGTAGGCCGCGTCGTTCTCGGCGACCCACGCCTTCCAGTCGTTCCAGCGCGTCTGGAAGGCGATGTCCTGGTTGAGGTTGGCCTCGTACCAGATGTTGTCCTTCGCCGGGTTGACCACACTGTCGACGACCATGCGGCGTACGTGCGACGGGAAGAGCGTGCCGTAGACCGCGCCCAGGTAGGTGCCGTAGGAGACGCCCAGGAAGTTGAGCTTCCTCTCGCCGAGCGCGGCGCGGATGACGTCCAGGTCGCGTGCGGTGTTGGGCGTGGTCATGTGCGGCAGCATCTCGCCGCTGCGCTCGGCGCAGCCGTCGGCGTACTCCGCCGCGAGCTTGCGCTGGGCCCGCTTGTCGGCCTCGCTGTCCGGCACCGGATCGGCCTTCGGGGCCTTCACGAACTCCTGCGGGTCGATGCACGAGATCGGCGCCGAGTGGCCGACACCGCGCGGGTCGAAGCCGACGAAGTCGTATGCCTTCGCGGTCTTCGTCCAGAGCGGGTTCTTGGTGACGATGCGCTTCGGGAAGGCCATACCGGAGCCGCCGGGGCCGCCGGGGTTGTAGACGAGTGCGCCCTGGCGCTCGTCCTTCGAGCCTGTGCTGACGTGCCGGTCGACGGCGAGCTTGATCTGCTTGCCGTTCGGCTTGCTGTAGTCGAGTGGAACGCTCACCCAGCCGCACTGGATGGGTGCGGCGATCGCCCAGTCGGCCGGACAGTCCGTCCAGTCGATACCCGCCTTCGCCGCCCGGGCTGCGGCGGTCTGGACACCGCGCGCCTCCTGGTCGCCGTGGTGCCGGCTGTCGGCACCGGCGGCCGGTGCGGCCATCGCCCCCGCTATGAGCGTGCCCGCGATCAGTGTGCCGGCCGAACCGAGCACCGCTGTGCGCCTCAAGTGGAACCTCCCCCTACGTGATGCGCCGCCCCGTGGCGGCGCTTTCGTCTCTGTGTCCAGTCGGATCCTTTCGTCTGTGAGGCTGCCGGGAACAGGGCGTACGCATGTTTCTTTACCGAACCAATAACCGGTGCCCACTGTCCCGCTGAGCGAACTCAGCCCTCGCGGAGGGCCTCGCCTCCGTTCAGCAGTTCCTCCAGCGCCTCGTCAAGCACCGCGCGCAGCAGCCGCGCGTCGGCGCAGAGCGCGGTCACCAGCACCGCGGGACCGGCCAGCGGAGTGAGCGCGGCCGTGGGGCCGAGCAGGCGCGGCGCTGGAGGGGCGTCACCGAACGCGGGGTCGACGTAGAGGAGTTGTCCGACAGCCCGGTGGCCGCTCAGGACGGCCGCACCGTCCCAGCCCCCGGGCGCTCCTGGTCCGTACGACAGGTGCTGGTCGAGCAGTGGCCGTCCGGCTCTGCGTACCGTCAGACGGGTCGAGAGCCTGCCGGTGCGTTCACCGTGCCGGCCCAGGATCTGCTCCTCCCGAAGTACCAGGCGTGCGCTGGCGGAGAGTTCGGCCCGGGTGGTCATGTCGAGTGCGCTGCCGTGGGCGGAGACGAGCTGTTCGGGGAGCCAGTGGAGTTCCGCCCCCTCCCCCACACTCAGCTGTACGTCGTACGAGGCGGGGCCGGCGTCCGGTCCGGGCCCCGGCAGCGCCACGGTGGCGGCGGCGGAGTCCACCGTCACCCGGGCACCGTCCTCGACCCGCACCTCGACGGCGAGCCGGTCGCCGCCGAGTGGTGCGCTCATCGCACCGACCACGGTGACTCGCGCGTACGTGGTGTCCGGCGACCTGGTCCGGCGCAGGGCGAGCGGCCCGTCGCTCTCCAGCACCGGAAGAGCGGTGGACCCCCGCCCGTCGGCGACCGCCGTGATCCGGGCGGTGGCCGCGACGCTCACGCCGCCCAGTCCGCGAGCCGTGCCCGTACCCAGTCCGCAACGGGGGCGACACCGTCTGCCCCGGTCAGGGAGGTGAACACCACGGGGAGTCCACCGCGTTGGTCGGTGGCGTCGCGAGCCATCCGGTCCAGGTCGGAGCCGACGTAGGGGGCGAGGTCGGTCTTGTTGATGACGAGCAGGTCGGCGGTGGTGACCCCGGGGCCGCCCTTGCGCGGGATGTCGTCACCTCCCGCGACGTCGATCACGAAGACCTGTGCGTCGACGAGCCCCTTGGAGAAAGTGGCGGTGAGGTTGTCGCCGCCGGATTCGACGAGGATCAGATCGAGGGGGCCCACGGCGTCCTCCAGGTCCTCGACGGCTTCCAGGTTGGCGGAGATGTCGTCGCGGATGGCGGTGTGCGGGCAGGCACCGGTCTCCACGGCCTGGATGCGCTCGGGCGGCAGCACCGCGGTGCGGAGCAGGAAGGCGGCGTCCTCGCGGGTGTAGATGTCGTTGGTGACGACGGCGATGGAGACGCGGTCGCGCAGGGCCCGGCAGAGGGCGGCGACGGTCGCTGTCTTCCCCGAGCCGACCGGGCCGCCGAGGCCGATCCGCAGGGCGCGACGCGTGCCGTCGGGGCGGGCGGCGTCGGCGCTGACGGCCGCGGGGCCGGGGTGTGCGTGGTCGAGATGCATGGGTGCGGCTCCAGGTCTGCGGTCATGGGAGTCAGGAGGCGAACAGGCGGACCGGCCAGGCCGCGTGGGCCTCGGCCGAGATGTCGAGCATCGGGGCGGAGGCGGCCGGCAGGGCGTCGATGCCGTGCCGTGCGGCCTCGGCGGCCTGTCCGGCGATCTGATCGAGGGCGGGTGCGAGCCGGGCGAGGACCGCGGTGGCCTCGAAGGGGTCGAGGGACAGCAGGCGGACCACCGCGGTCGCCGGCCCGCTGACCGTTTCGTAGGCGACGCAGTGTGCGGCGTCGGCGGGCGTCAGGCCCGCGGCGCGTGCCGTGAGGCCGAGGACCACGGGCTGGTGTGCGCCGCGTGGCCGGGCTTCGGCGAGCGCGGCCAGTGCGGGGCTGGGCCAGGAGGCTCGCGCCGCTCTCATCAGCTGCCGGCCGAGCTTGCGTGCGACGTTCCTGAGGGCGGGCGAGGGCGTCCGGGCGTCGGCGGCCTCGTCGAGGGCGAGCGGGTCGAGGCCGTGGGCCGCTGCGGCGGCCAGGGCCGCGGCGGTGAGGCCGGTGGTGTGCAGTCGGCCCAGGCAGAAGTCCGCCAGGTCCTGGGCGTTGCGGATGCGTCCCGCCTCGACGGCCGGCTCGGCGCCTCCGGAGTGGGCGTGGCCACCGGCGGGGAACCGGCCGTCGGCGAGGACGAGCAGGGCCGCTCGCGTCGTCATGATGTGCTGTCCTGTCTTGGCTCAGAAGAGGAAGTAGCGTTGCGCCATGGGAAGTTCAGCGGCCGGGGCGGGTTCGACCGGATCACCGTCGATGGTGACGGCGAAACTGTCGGGGTCGACCACGACCTGGGGCAGGGCGGCGTTCTCCCGCATGTCCGCCTTGGTGACGCCTCGGGTGCTGGTGATCGGCACGAACGCCTTGCCGAGCCCCAGGCGCTCGGGGAGCCCCGCCTCGATGGCGGACGAGGACACGAAGTTGAGGGAGTTGGATGCGGGAGCCCGGCCCAGGGCACCGAACATCGGGCGGGGCATGACCGGCTGCGGGGTCGGGATCGAGGCGTTGGCATCGCCCATCTGCGCGTACGCGATCTGGCCGCCCTTGATCACGGTCTGCGGCTTGACGCCGAAGAACGCCGGGTCCCAGAGCACGAGGTCGGCGAGCTTGCCGGTCTCCACGGAACCGATCTCCGAGTCCAGCCCCTGGGCCACCGCCGGGTTGATGGTGTATTTGGCGACATAGCGACGCACTCGACGGTTGTCGGCGGGGCCGTCGCCCGGCAGGGCGCCACGTCGTCGCTTCATCACGTGGGCGGTCTGCCAGGTACGCAGGATCACCTCGCCTATGCGGCCCATCGCCTGGGAGTCCGAGGAGATGATCGAGATGGCTCCGAGGTCATGGAGGATGTCCTCGGCCGCGATGGTCGAGGGCCGGATCCGTGACTCGGCGAACGCGAGATCCTCCGGTACCGCCGGGTTCAGGTGGTGACAGACCATCAGCATGTCGAGGTGCTCCTCGATCGTGTTGACGGTGTGCGGCCGGGTCGGATTGGTGGAGCTGGGCAGGACGTACGGCTCCGAGACCACGCTGATGATGTCGGGAGCGTGCCCGCCGCCCGCCCCCTCGGTGTGGTACGCGTGGATGGAGCGCCCCGCGATGGCGGCGAGCGTGTCGGCGACGAACCCGGCCTCGTTGAGCGTGTCGGTGTGGATGGCGAGCTGGGCGCCGGTCTCCTCGCACACGCTCAGACAGGCGTCGATGACGGCGGGGGTGGCACCCCAGTCCTCATGAATCTTGAATCCCAGGGCTCCGGCCCGGAGTTGGGAGTGCATGGCCTCGCGGGACATCGTGTTGCCCTTGCCGAGCAGGCCTATGTTGACCGGGTACGCCTCGAGCGCCTCGAACATCCGGGCAAGGTGCCAGGGGCCCGGGGTGATCGTCGTCGCCTTGGTTCCTTCGGCCGGGCCCGTGCCTCCCCCGACGAGTGTGGTGATCCCGGAGGAGAGCGCCTGGTCGAGGAGGGTCGGCGAGATGAAGTGGACGTGCGCGTCGATGGCGCCGGCGGTGATGAACTTGCCGTTGCCCGCGATGATCTCGGTCTCGGGACCGATGACCAGTGCGGGGTGGACACCGTCCATCGTGTCCGGGTTCCCGGCCTTGCCGATGCCCGTGATACGGCCGTCGCGGATACCTATGTCGGCCTTGACGACGCCCCAGTGGTCGATGATGACGGCGCCTGTGACGACGGTGTCGGGGGCCCCTTCGGCACGGGTGGTCCGTGCCTGGCCCATCGATTCACGGATCACCTTGCCGCCGCCGAACACGGCCTCGTCACCGGCCAGTCCGGGGCCGCCGGACCGGTCCTCCTCGATCTCGACGACGAGATCGGTGTCGGCGAGCCGGATGCGGTCACCGGTGGTGGGCCCGAACAGATCGGCGTACACCGGGCGGCTGAGCTCAGGCATCGAGGGGACCTCCGGTGTCGCCGCGCAGCCCTGGGACGATGCGCAGGCCTGCGATCGGAACGAGTTCGACATCGACGAGGACACCGGGCTCGAAGCGCACAGCCGTCCCGGCGGCGATGTTCAGCCGCAGCCCGTGGGCGGCGCGGCGGTCGAAGTGCAGGCCGGTGTTGGCCTCGGCGAAGTGGTAGTGCGATCCGACCTGAACGGGTCGGTCCGCGGCGTTGAGGACGGTGAGACGGGTGACGGGGCGCCCTTCGTTGAGCGTCACCGGATCCTGCGCGTACAGGATCTCTCCGGGAATCATCGGCCGCTCCTCCGTCAGACGATCGGGTCGTGGACGGTGACGAGCTTGGTGCCGTCCGGGAAGGTGGCCTCGACCTGGACGTCGTGGATCATCTCCGGTATGCCGTCCATGACGTCGTCGCGGGTGAGGATCTTCCTGCCGGAGGCCATCAGTTCGGCCACGGTCCGGCCGTCGCGGGCGCCTTCCAGGAGGTGGGACGTGATCAGCGCGACCGCCTCCGGGTGATTCAAGCGCAGTCCGCGCGCCCTGCGCTTCTCCGCGACATCTGCCGCCACATGGATGAGCAGGCGTTCCTGTTCGTGCGGAGTCAGTTGCACGCTTCCACCCTCTTCGTCTTCCGCCCGGTACCTGCCCCGGACGCAGCGGGACCCGATCCCGCCTTCAACACTCTGTTGAACGGTGAAGGGGGTTCCGCGACCAGGTATTGCACGTTAGGGCGGAAGTTTTTCCGGCGCGTTAACTGATCTTTTGCGGATCCATGGGCATCAGCGCACACGAACGCCCTTCAGGGCGTCCGGCTCACATCACGCGGCGGCCCCCGGACGGCATGCGTCCGCCCGGGCGCGCCAGCGGCGCCGCGAACGAGAACCGCGCCGTATACGGCGCGATCGTGACCACCGGGGCGGGCCCGCAGTCGAGCGGCCCCACCCTCCTCCGGACCGCTTCAGCGGTCCCGGTCCTCCTGCCCGCGGTGTTCCGCGGCGATGCCGAAGCGGCGCCGTTCGCCCGTGGCAGACGATACGGAGCGAAGCGATGACACCGAGCTGATCACCTGCTCCTCCACCACCGCCTCCTCCGCCGCAGCTTCTTCGTTCTCGAGTCGCTGCAGGTCAGCCGCTGACACCAGAGCGATCAAAGGCTTCCCGTGCCGCGTGACCACCACGCGTTCACCCCCGTAGACGACGCGGTTGATCAGTTCGGCGAGCTCCGCCCGGGCTTGCGTCACCGGAATCTCGTAGGCC
This sequence comes from Streptomyces sp. NPDC005791, assembly GCF_042871485.1. Lineage (NCBI taxonomy): Bacteria > Bacillati > Actinomycetota > Actinomycetes > Kitasatosporales > Streptomycetaceae > Streptomyces > Streptomyces sp. NPDC005791. The sequence goes on along the minus strand of NZ_JBIAIP010000016.1, from coordinate 116,277 downwards.
ATTCCTCCATTTTAACCTCCTGTACGTCCTGTACATTTTTTACGTACGTCGATTCACCGTGGTTCGAGGAGAGGCATCGTCATGTTCCGTCCCGCCGCCCGCTACGTACTGCCCGAGTTCACCGAGCGCACCGCTCACGGGTCCCGGAGCACGGATCCGTACTCGAAGCTGCTGTCCGAGCGCATCGTCCTTCTCGGCACGCCCGTCGACGACACGGCCGCGACCGACCTGATCGCGCAGTTCATGTACCTGGAGCACGCGGACCCCGACCGGCCTCTGTCGCTCTACATCAACTCGCCCGGGGGCTCCTTCGGCGCCATGACGGCGGTCTACGACACCATGCACTTCCTCGCCTGCGAGGTGGAGACCTTCTGCCTCGGCCAGGCGGGCGCCGGCGCCGCGGTGTTGCTCGCGGCCGGCGCACCCGGACGCCGACATGCCCTGCCGGGCGCCCGGGTAGTCATTCAGCAACCCGCTCTGGGCGAGCCGGTGCAGGGCCAGCCCTCCGATCTCGAGATCCGGGCCTGTGAGTTGCAGCGCGAGCGCGAGCTGCTCACGGCCATGCTGGCCCGCCACACGGGGCGCTCCACGCGGGAGATCAGCGCAGCCATCGAACGGGACACCGTCCTCGACGCCCCAGCCGCTCTGGCGTTCGGGCTGGTGGACCACGTCACGGAGAACCGCACGCCGTCCCATCCACCGCGTCCCGCGAGGTGAACGCCCCATGCCCTCACCCCAGTTCCCACCACTGCCCGCACTGACCCGCGCCGAGGCCGACTTCATCGACTGCTACCTGGCGGCGCTCGACCAGCTCGGCCGCATCAACCCCGCCCGGGGCACCGACACGTACGGAGCGCTCCGGGCGGCTCAGGCCCTCGCGTCCCGGGCCGTCTCCCTCCGCGACGCACTGGTATCGATGCACGAGCGAGGGGAGTCACAGATCCACGCGGACACCCTGGCCAGGGCTCTGCGACTGCTGGACGGCGAGCGTCGCGCCGGGCGGGTCGCCGTGCCTCCCGCGCCGTCGAGTTGAGCGCTTTCGCCGCCCGACTCGGGTTCCCGGTGGGGTTTCCGACGCCCTTTCACGACACGCCCGGCAGGTCGATGAGTTTTCCTCGCTCGATCGGCGTAGGAGGTCCCCCTACCGAGGGACAGCCCAACTTGCGCACCGAGCACGGACACTGAACGGAATACATCGTTCCGCCCCTGGTACACGGCTGGTCCGGTGCAGCCGCCGCGGCCCCGGGCCGACCGCGTCCACCCGATCGGATCAGTCGTGAGGACTCTCACATATGCCTGCTTCAGCGAGGAAATCCGGCACGGCGTGAGTAAAGATCCCTGGGACGACAAGCCCCCGCCACCGCGGCGGGGCGGTCCGGGCGGACGCCGAGTCCTGCCGCTGTCCGGATGCCTGGTCGACAGGAATGGATCGGCAGGAGTGGAGGACCCGAGCACAACGGGCCGTCCGGATTTCCGGACAGCCCTCGGGGTGAAGCCGCTTCGCGCGGCCGGGCAACTTCGCCAGCCCGAACCCGACAGGTCATCCTTCACAGGCGGCTGACGAAGGGTTGCGCATGACTGCGCAGGTTCATGTCCGCTCTCTGTTCGCCCGGGCCGGCACGGCCTCGGTCCTGACACTCGCCGTAGGGACCACCATGTTGGCCCCCGGTTTCGTGAACGACGCCGAGGCCGCCGCCCACTCGACGAAAGCCCTCAAGATCGCGGCCTCGAAGAAGGGCGCCCCTTACAGCTGGGGCGCCGCGGGCCCCCATCGGTTCGACTGCTCCGGGCTCACGCTCTACGCGTTCAAGAAGGTCGGCAGGAAACTTCCCCGCACGGCTCAGCAGCAGTACAACAAGACCCGCCATATCTCCAGGTCGCAGCGGCAGCGCGGCGACCTCGTCTTCTTCCACGCGGGCCGCAGCGTCTACCACGTCGGCATCTACGCCGGCAGCGGGAAGATCTGGCACTCGCCGAAGACCGGCGCCGTGGTCCGGCTGGAGAAGATCTGGTCCGGCAACGTCTGGTACGGGAGGGTGCGCTGACGGCCTTCGTCGCCCGGTTCAGTGCAGCAGAGGACCGGTGACCAGCACGAGTCCCAGCGCGGTGAGCGCCGCGCCGCTGCCGCCCTCGATCGCACGGGCGGTACGCGGCCGGCGCAGCCACCGGCCCAGGCGGTCCACCAGCAGGGCCACGGCCGGAAACCAGACGAGGGCGAGCAGGACGACCACCGACGCCAGCAGCAGTGTCCTCGGCAGCGGCGGTTGGCCGGCCGGGACGAACTGGGGCAGCAGGCTCAGGAAGAGCACGGGCGCCTTCGGATTGAGGGCGTTGGTGAGGAAGCCCTGGCGCAGCGAACGTCCGAGCCCCGTGGACGCCCCGCCCTCCTCCTCGTCAGCCCCTCCTGCGGTGGCCCGTCGCCTCATCGCGTACAGGCCGCTGAGCCCGAGGTAGAGGACGTACGCGCCGCCGAGCAGCTGGACGGTGCGCAACAGCACGGGCATCGTCACGAGCACGGCGGCGAGGCCGGCGACCGCCAGGGCGGTGTGCACCACGAGCCCTCCGGCGACCCCCACCGCGGTGGCCAGCCCGGACCGCCGGGATGCGAGGGCGTTGCGTACGACCACGGTGAAGTCTGCGCCGGGAAGCGCCACCATTCCCGCGGCGACGGCGACGAAAGCGATCAGTTGTGCGTCCATGGGTCCACCCTGACCCCGTCGGCCCTTTAACGTGTACTTGCAATCTTCTGGGCCTGGCAAAAGGAACGCTTAATGTACGACCCCACGCGGCTGGCCGCGCTGGTGGCTGTGGCCGAGGCCGGCTCGATCACACGGGCAGCCGCACGACTGGGTTACACCGCGCCCGCGCTCTCGCAGCAGCTGGCGAAGCTCGAGCGGGAGGCCGGAGCCGCCCTCCTCGTCCGTCACCACCGCGGGGCGCGGCTGACGGCCGCCGGTGAGCTGCTGGCGGGGCGGGCCCGGCGTGTGCTGGACGAGATGGACCAGGCACGGCACGAGCTGGCACGGCTCGCAGGGCTGTCGGGCGGCCGGTTGAGGGTCGGCACGTTCGTGACGGCCGGGATCCATCTGCTGCCGCCGGTTCTCACCGCGTTCCGGCGCTCCCACCCCGATGTGGAGCTGGCCGTCACGGACTACGAGCCGCCCGCCGGGGTCGCCGCCGTGGCAGCGGGTGATGTGGACCTGGCGCTCACCCATGCGTACGAACCCGCGGCCGCCGGGCCGCTGCCGGCGGGGGTCTCCGCCGAGCCGCTGCTCGTCGAGGAGCTGGTGCTGGTCACCGCTCTCGGGCAGGTGCTGTCCGAGGGCAGCGGCCCGCTGCCTGTGGCCGAACTGGCGGGCCGTCCGCTGATCAGCAGCGCTCCTGATCATCCACCGCGGCGTGGGGTCGAGCGTGCGCTGGCCGAGGCGGGAGCCACCCCCGCCGTGGTGTGCGAGTCGCCCGGCTACGCCCTGGTGTGCGCCCTGGTCAGTGCGGGCATCGGCGTGGCGGTGGTGCCGGAGATGGTGGCCGCGATGTCCCCGACGCCGCTCGCCGTCCGCCGTCTGGAACCCGCCGCTTTCCGGCGGACGATCTCCGTGGTGCACCGGGGGGAGCGGAACACCGCGGCGGCGACGACGCTGATGGCTCTCCTGCGCAGCGGCTTCGGCCGGGCTTCCACCGGGTGAGGACGGTCGCGGCCCCACGCGCGGTGCGCCGGCCGACGGCGTCAGCTCCGCGCGGGGACCGGCCAGGGAAGAGCGATCGACACGGTCTTGCCCCCGTCCGGGGTGGGGCTGACTGCGAGCCGGCCGCCGTGCTCCTTCGTGAGGGCCCGGATGATCAACATTCCGCGTCCGTTGTCCTGGCGCACCGCCGCGGGCAGCCGCTGGGGACGGCGGGGGTGGCTGTCCGTCACACCGAGATAGAACTCCACGTCCCGGTCGAGTCTGAGGTCCACGGTGAAGGTGGGTGACTGCCCCAAGGTGTGCTGGACGGCATTGGTGGCGAGTTCCGAGACGATCAGCCGGATGGTGTCGGCGGCGTCGTCGTCCTGCCTCAGTCCCCATGCCGCGAGCACCTGGGCCACAAATGTCCGGGCCGTGGAGACCGAGGCCGGATCGCTCGGCAGAGTGACAGTTGCTTCCTGATGGTCTGCCATGGCGACGCCGTCCCTTTCCCGCCCTGACCGGCCCACGGCCAGCCCTGGATTGTGCTTCGCGCCAGACTGCCACCGATGTCGGCCTTACTGACGGCGATCGGCCAAGATATGCATATATCTGTCGCTCATTCCGGTGAACTCTGCTCCGCGGGCCGCGTACGGGCGCAACACTGGCCCCTCCCGAGCCGTGCCCGCCGGGGCGGCTCCTCGTACAACGGAAGGTGGGCGCCGTGCGGAACGGCCCTGTGGTGCGCCGTCGCAAGCTCGGTGAGGAGCTGCGCGGTCTGCGTCACTCCTCGGGACTCACGAGCCGGGACGCCGCCGGGATGTTGGGCTGGCATCAGTCGAAGGTGAGCCGGATCGAGACCGGGGCGAGCGGAGTGACGCCGGGTGACGTGACCCGGCTGCTGGACGCCTACGGCGTGGACGACCCGCAGTTGTGCGCGCTGCTGCAGAATCTCGCCGGTTCGGCCGGCGGCGGCGGAAGCGGGTGGTGGCACGCCTATCGCGGGCTCATCCCGCCGCAGTACCGCGACTTCATCAGCCTGGAGTCCCAGGCCGATGCCGCCCGCACGCTGGAGACCTCGGTCGTTCCCGGGCTGCTGCAGACCGCCGACTACGCGCGAGCGGTGACCCGCACCTCACTCGACGGGCTGCCGGTCGCACAGCTCGATTCCCTGGTGGAGGTCAGGCTCGCCAGGCAGGGCGTCCTCCACGCACCCCGGCCCTTGCGGCTCAGCGCCGTACTCGACGAGGCCGTACTACGGCGGCGGGTCGGCGGGCCCCGCGTCATGAAGGAGCAGCTGCACCATTTGACGCAGGTAGCTCAACTGCCTCACGTAACGCTCCAGTTGCTGCCGTTCGAAACCGGGAGCTACATCGGCCTCACAGGGCCTTTCGTTATTTTCTCTTTTCCGAACATCTCCGATCTGGATGTGGTCGTTCTTGACCATTTGATGAGTAGTCTCTATCTGGAGCGGAAAGAAGACCTCGAGGCGTACAGCTCGGCCTTCCGCACGATGCAGGCTCACGCGCTGTCGCCGGAGCGATCGCTGGACCTCATCGCCGCCCTAGGCCGCGGCGATCAGGCGGAACCTTCAGACTGCCCGAGGGGGGCACGATGTCCGACCGTCTCGCACGGCCCGCACCCAGGTGGCGGCGCAGCAGCCGCAGCACCGGGATGAACAACTGCGTGGAGACCGCGCCCCTGCCCGGCGATCAGCTCGCCGTTCGGGATTCCAAGGACACGGGCCTTCCGCCGCTGCGTTTCTCGGCGACGGCCTGGACGTCGTTCGTCGCCGGACTGCACGGTCGTCCGGTCAGCTGACCTGCCGGGGCGCCGTCGCGAGGACCGTACGCACGGCCGTGGCGATCTGTTCGCGCGCCAGGTCCGCCCGGGCGGTCAGCCGCAGCCTGGAGATTCCGTCCGGCACCGAGGGCGGCCGGAAACACCCCACGGCGAGCCCTGCCGCGCGGCAGTCGGCGGCCCACCGCACCGCCGACTCCGCCGAGGGCGCGCGGACCGACACGACGGCGGCGTCCGGGCGGACCGCGGTCAGCCCGGACGCCGTCAGCCGGCCGTGCAGTTCCGCGGCGACGGCCCCCGCCCTGGTCGCGCGTCCGGGTTCGCGGCGCAGCAGACGCAGGGCGCCAAGAGCCGCACCGACGGCGGCCGGTGCGAGACCGGTGTCGAAGATGAACGTACGAGCCGTGTTGACCAGGTGGCTGATGACCCGGGTGGAGCCGAGCACCGCTCCGCCCTGACTGCCGAGCGACTTGGAGAGGGTGAGCGTGGCGACGGTCCCTTCGCCACCCGCGAGTCCGGCGGCCTCCAGCGCGCCTCGTCCGCCCGTGCCCAGGACGCCCAGCCCGTGTGCGTCGTCCACGAGGAGAGCGGCGCCCGCGGCGCGGCAGACATCGGCGAGGGCGGCCAGCGGGGCCGCGTCGCCGTCCACGGAGAAGACGGAGTCGGTCACGGCCAGCGCGCGTCCGTCGTGCGAGTGGAGTGCCTTGCGCACCGCTTCGGGGTCAGCGTGCGGCACCACGGCCGTGGCGGCCCGGGAGAGCCTGCATCCGTCCACGATCGAGGCGTGGTTGCCGGCGTCGGACACGATCAGCGAGTCGTGTCCGGTGAGCGCCGTGAGGGCGGCGAGGTTGGCCGCGTAGCCGGAGGAGAAGACCAGGGCGGCTTCGAAACCACAGAAGGCCGCGAGTTCGCGTTCGAGTTCCGCGTGCAGTGCGGTGGATCCGGTGACGAGCCGCGAGCCGGTGGCCCCCGCACCCCATGTCCGTGCCGCCTCGGCCGCGGCGGTGGTGACCTCCGGGTGCCGGCTCAGACCGAGGTAGTCGTTGCTCGCGAGGTCCAGCAGTTCCGTCCCGGCGGGCCGGGGGCGCAGCGTCCGGACGAGTCCGGCGTCGGCACGGCGCCGGGCCTCGTCGTCGATCCAGTCGAACGGGGCGTAGGACATGGGCGGGTCCCTTTTGTAGGCAGCTCACAGACCCTAACCGGGTGCGCAACAGGCCAGGGTGTGGCAATACACACAGCATCGACCGGCTCTACTGTCCGGTTCCTCCTTGGCCGATGGCGGTGCCGTACGTCAGGATCAAGGCCATGGACCTGCTGAACACGCTGGTGGAAAAGGGGCTGCGGCGCGAACTGCCGACCCGTGACGAAGCGCTCGCCGTGCTGGCGACCTCCGACGACGAACTGCTCGACGTGGTGGCCGCGGCCGGAAAGGTGCGCCGCCAGTGGTTCGGCCGGCGCGTCAAACTCAACTACCTGGTGAACCTGAAGTCCGGTCTCTGCCCGGAGGACTGCTCCTACTGTTCGCAGCGGCTCGGCTCCAAGGCCGAGATCCTCAAGTACACCTGGCTGAAACCGGACGAGGCGAAGAAGGCCGCCGCCGCAGGGGTGGCGGGCGGCGCCAAGCGCGTGTGTCTGGTGGCCAGCGGCCGGGGGCCGACCGACCGTGACGTCGACCGGGTGTCGCAGACGATCGAGGCGATCAAGGAGCAGCACGAGGGCGTCGAGGTGTGCGCCTGCCTCGGCCTGCTCTCGGAAGGCCAGGCCGACCGCCTGAGGTCGGCGGGCGCCGACGCGTACAACCACAACCTCAACACCTCGGAGGGGACGTACGGGGACATCACGACCACACACACGTACGCCGACCGGGTGGACACCGTGCAGCAGGCCCAGGCCGCCGGGCTCTCGGCGTGCTCCGGTCTGATCGCGGGCATGGGCGAGGCGGACGCCGACCTGGTGGACGTGGTCTTCTCGCTGCGCGAGCTGGATCCGGACTCGGTGCCGGTGAACTTCCTGATTCCCATGGAGGGGACCCCGCTCGCGAAAAACTGGCACCTCACACCGCAGCGGTGCCTGCGGATCCTGGCGATGGTGCGGTTCGTCTGCCCGGACGTCGAGGTGCGGCTCGCGGGCGGTCGCGAGGTGCATCTGCGTTCGATGCAGCCGCTCGCCCTGCATCTGGTGAACTCCATCTTCCTGGGCGACTATCTGACCAGTGAGGGGCAGTCCGGACAGACCGACCTCGACATGATCGCGGACGCGGGCTTCGAGGTGGAGGGAGCGGCCACGACGACCCTCCCCGGGCACCGCGCGCAGACGGCAGGAGGTTGTGGTTCGCACGAGGGCGGCCACGCTCCGTGCGGCGACACCGCCGAGATCGCTCCTGAGCCGTCCGAAGGCCTGACGGCGCGTACCGATCTGGTGGCGATCCGCCGTCGTGGGGCCGGGACGGACCTCGCGCCCAATGCCTGATTCGCTCCGCCCTGCGGAACTCCTCGCCCTTGACCGGGCCCACGTCTGGCATCCCTACGGCCCGATGCCTGGCCGGCAGGAGCCGCTGGTCGTCGAGTCCGCCTCCGGGGTGCGTCTCCGGCTCGCGGAACCCGCGTGCGGCCGACGCGAGTTGGTGGACGGCATGTCGTCCTGGTGGTCGGCGGTCCACGGCTACAACCATCCGGTGCTCAACGAGGCCGCCCGCGGCCAGCTGGACCGGATGAGCCATGTGATGTTCGGTGGGCTCACGCACGAGCCCGCCGTCCGGCTGGCGACCCGGCTCGTGGAGATCACACCGGAGCCGCTGCGGCACGTCTTCCTCGCCGATTCGGGCTCGGTCTCCGTCGAGGTCGCGGTGAAGATGTGTCTGCAGTACTGGCGTTCGGCGGGGCGGCCCGCCAAGCACCGGCTGTTGACCTGGCGCGGCGGCTACCACGGGGACACCTGGCAGCCGATGTCGGTGTGCGACCCCGAGGGCGGGATGCACGAGCTGTGGTCGGGCTCCCTTCCCCGGCAGATCTTCGCGGACGCTCCGCCGGACGGCTTCGACGCCGAACCCGACGAGGCCTACGCACGGCATCTGCGTGAACTGATATCCACCCATGCCGGCGAGCTGGCGGCGGTGATCGTGGAGCCCGTGGTCCAGGGGGCGGGCGGCATGCGCTTCCACTCCCCCGCGTACCTACGGGTGCTCCGCGAGGCGTGCGACGCGAACGACGTGCTGCTGGTGTTCGACGAGATCGCGACGGGATTCGGCCGTACCGGGGAGTTGTTCGCGGCCGGACACGCCGGGGTGTCACCGGACGTGATGTGCGTCGGCAAGGCGCTGACCGGCGGCTATCTGACACTGGCGGCGACGCTGTGCACCTCGGAGGTCGCGCAGGGCATCTCGAGCGGGGACGTGCCGGTGCTGGCCCACGGGCCGACGTTCATGGGCAATCCACTCGCCTCGGCGGTGGCCTGCGCGTCCGTCGACCTCCTGCTGGGCCAGGACTGGGCGCTGGAGGTCGCGCGGATCGGCGAGGGGCTGCGGCAGGGGCTGGGAGAGGCGGCCGGTGTGCCGGGTGTGCGTGACGTCCGGGTGCTGGGCGCGATAGGAGTCGTACAGCTCGATCACGAGGTGGACATGGCGGCCGCGACACGGGCCGCGGTGCGTGAGGGCGTGTGGTTGCGCCCGTTCCGCGATCTCGTGTACACGATGCCGCCCTATGTGACCGGTGACGACGATGTGGCACGGATCTGCCGGGCCGTGTGCGCCGCGGCGAAGGAGGGCTGAGATGACGATCCTGGTGGTGACCGGTACGGGCACCGAGATCGGCAAGACGATCGTGACCTCGGCGGTGGCGGCCGCGTCCCGGGACCTCCGCGTCGCGGTGCTCAAGCCCGCCCAGACGGGCGTCGCCCCGGGCGAGCCAGGGGACGCCGCCGAGGTCGTGCGACTGGCGGGCGCCCATGTGACAGCGGTCGAACTGGCCCGTTATCCGGAACCGCTGGCGCCGGGGACCGCCGCGCGCCGCGCCGGGCTCGCCCCCGTACGGCCGTACGAGATCGCCGAGGCCGCCCAGAAGCTGGCGACGGAGCACGACCTGGTGCTGGTCGAGGGCGCGGGCGGGCTGCTCGTACGCTACGACGAGCAGGGGGCCACGCTCGCGGACGCGGCGCGGTTGCTGGCGGCGCCCGTGCTGGTGGTGGCACCAGCGGGCCTGGGGACGCTCAATGCCACCGCGCTGACGACGGAGGCGCTGCGGACGCGAGGGCTCGTGTGCCCCGGGGTGGTGGTGGGAAGCATGCCCGCGGAACCGGATCTGGCGTCGCGGTGCAACATCGACGACCTGCCGGTCGCGGCAGGCGCGCCCCTGCTGGGCGCGGTACCGGCCGGGGCGGGCACTTTGGAACCGGCGGACTTCCGGGCGCGGGCGGCGAGTTGGCTGGCGCCCGAGCTGGGCGGAAATCGTCCGGCCGGGTGAGCGGCTGAGCGGGCCCGTACGGGGAAGAATCCAAGGAGAGCCGTGTCCACGTGCCCTCCGAGGAGGCCCGATCATGCGACGGCGCAGCACATCTGTACCCGGGAACGCCGTACACCACCCGGTATTCGCCCGTTTCTACGCCCGGATGAGCGTGGTGGCCGACCTCAAGGGAGGTGTGGCGGCCCACCGCGACGAACTGCTCGCCGGTCTCTCCGGCCGTGTCATCGAGATCGGGGCGGGTAACGGTCTCAACTTCGCGCACTACCCCGGGGCCGTGTCCGAAGTGGTCGCGATCGAACCGGAGCGCAACCTGCGGCAGCTGGCGGCCGGTGCGGCGCTGCGCGCGGAGGTGCCGGTCGATGTGGTTCCGGGCACGGCCGAAGCACTGCCGGTCAAGAGCGAGGCGTTCGACGCGGCAGTGGCCTCGCTGGTCCTGTGCACGGTGCGGGATCTGCCACGCACCCTGGCGGAGATCAAGCGGGTGCTGAGGCCGGGAGGTGAACTGCGGTTCTTCGAGCACACCCTGGCTTCTGGCCGGGCGCTGGCGGCGGCGCAGCGGACAGCGGACCGCACTTTCTGGCCGCTCCTCTTCGGGGGCTGTCACACAGCGCGGGACACGGTCGCGGCGATCGAGGAAGCGGGTTTCGACCTGGGCGTGTACCGCCGCTTCCGTATTCCGGAGAAGGGTCCGCAGCTGCCGAGCTCCCCTTGTGTGCTGGGGGTGGCCCGTCGGTCCGCCGTGGTGGACCGTGCGGCGGAGCCGAGCTGAGGCCCCCGGTCACGAACTCCACCGGCGCAGCTCCTCGGCGATCGCCCGGACGTCGGCCTTGCCCTCCTTCACCAGACGGGCCAGATCGCGCACCTGCTCGGGAGAGGTGCTGACCTTCAGCCCGGAAGCGACGAGATAGCCGTAGGCGACGGCGGAGGCGAACATCGCGTTGGAGTGCTCGAGCGCGGGCACATGAAGGAGCAACTGCAGCATGGCGGCCGCCCGGGAGTGCGGGTCGCTGTAGACGGGGCTGCCGAAGATCTCCGCCTCGTGCCGACTGACAGCGGCGACGAGCGCACCCCAGTCGACGACCTGGGGATCCCCGGGCGTCTTGTGCTCGGCGACCATGAGCAGCCAGGAAAGGTCGATCTGCAGATTCAACGGGTGCCTTCGCGCTCCGGCCCGAACTCCTCGACGAACACCGACTCGTACTGCTTCATGAAGTCGGCCGCCGCCTCGACGAAGGTGTGTCCCACCTCGCCCGCATCCTGTTTGACGAGCTCTTCTATGTAGCGGTTCACGCTCATCCCCCGCTGCAGGGCGCGCTGCCGCGCCGCCTCGGCGGTGGCCTCGTCCACTCGAACGTTCAGCTGAGTCTTGGGCACTCCATCACGCTAGCGCGTGCACGCTAGCACTCGCAAGAGGAGCGGGGGGAGGACGGGGGCGGCGCGACGCACCCGACAGCGCCCGGCGCGAAACAGATCACCCTTCCCCCGAACGCTCTGATTGGCTCGGGCCATGACCGATCTCGATATCCGCTGCGCGGCCCTCTCCGACATCGACGACGTGCTGCGGTTCTGGCGCGAGGCCGCGGAGGGCGCCAGCATCACCGACGACCACGACGGGGTAGCCCGGCTGATCATGCGGGACCCTCAGGCCCTGCTCCTCGCGGAGCGCGACGGCCGGATCGCCGGGACCGTCATAGCACATCACGCGTGGGGCGCGGCTGGCTACCATCGTGAGGACCACTGGCGGCGCTGGGTCAGGTCCTTGTGACCATGCCCGGAACCGCCGAAAGCCGCTGACCGGCCGCGAGCCGGCTGCCCGTGCAGGGCATTTTGCCGATCCTTTACTATGTATTCTCGACCATCCAACCCTTTCGAAAGGTGTGAGCGTCCGCCCATGGGCGAGCCCCCCAGTAGTAGACACTGCCGACATCGCGCGAACCTTCTGCCCCTGCCCGATCATGGGACGGAGGTGAACCGATGACCGAAGTGCTCCTGCTCCTCGTGGCGCTCCTGCTCTCCCTCGCCTGCGGCGCGTTCGTGGCGGCCGAGTTCTCTTTGACCACCGTGGAGCGCGGCGACCTCGAACGGGCCGTCGAGCGAGGGGACCGCGGCGCGGCCGGAGCGCTCAAGGCCGTACGCAGCCTCACCTATCAGCTCTCCGGCGCCCAGCTCGGCATCACCGTCACCAACCTGGTCGTGGGCATGCTCTCCGAGCCGTCCATCTCCAAGCTGATCCAAGGCCCGGTGGAAGCGACCGGGCTGTCGCCCGCCGTGTCCTCCTCGCTGGCCCTCGTGATCGGCACAGCGCTGTCCACCGTGGTCCTGATGGTGGTCGGTGAGCTCGTCCCCAAGAACTGGGCGATCTCCTCCCCCCTGGCCGTCGCGCGTACGGTCGCCGCGCCGCAGCGCGCGTTCACGGCGGTCTTCCGGCCTTTCATCAGCCACCTCAACAACACGGCCAACCGGATCCTGCGGCGCTTCGGCCTCGAGCCGGCCGAGGAGCTCGCCTCCGCGCGCAGCCCGCAGGAACTGGTGGCCCTGGCGCGCCACTCCGCGAAGGAGGGGGCGCTGGAGGCGGACACCGCCGAGTTGTTCGTACGCACCCTCAACCTGTCCGAACTGACCGCGGAGAACGTGATGACGCCCCGCGTCCAGGTCACCGCCCTGGAGGTGCAGGCGACCGCCGAGGACGTCGCGAACGCCACCCGCGCGACCGGCCTCTCCCGGTTCCCCGTCTACCGCGGCAGCCTCGACACGGTCGTCGGCGTCGCGCACATCAAGGACGTGCTGGCCATTCCCGCGGACCAACGGCCCCGTAAACGCGTGTCGGACATGCTGCGCGAACCGCTGCTGGTACCGGAGACGCTCACCGTGGACCGGCTGCTGGACCGGCTCTCCGGAAAGCTGGCCATGGCCGTCGTCATCGATGAGTACGGCGGCACGGCGGGAGTCGTGACGCTGGAGGACATCGTGGAGGAAGTCGTCGGCGAGGTGCGGGACGAACACGACCCGCACGAGACCCCCGACCTGGCGGCCGCGGGTGAGGACGCGGACGGACGCACCCTGTGGTCCGCCGACGGAGCGGCCCGCACCGACCAGCTCCGGACCATCGGGCTGCGCGTGCCGGACGGACCGTACGAGACGCTGGCCGGGCTCATCGCCACCGAGGTCGGCCGTATTCCGGTGGTCGGCGACACCGTCGAGCTCACGGGCTGGCGGATCGACGTGGTGGACGCTTCGGGGCACCGCGCCGCGCGTGCGCTGCTGCACGCACCGCTGCCCGGCAGCGACGAGTCGGCGGAGGACGAACGATGATCGCCGTCCAGCTCTTCATCGGCTTGCTGACCCTGGTCGTCAACGCCTTCTTCGTCGGCGCGGAGTTCGCGCTGATCTCCGTACGACGCAGCCAGATCGAGCCCGAGGCCGAAGCCGGCAACCGGCGGGCCCGAAGTGTCATCTGGGGCCTGGAGCACGTGTCCGCGCTCCTCGCGGCGGCACAGCTGGGCATCACGCTCTGCACGCTGGTGCTGGGCATCGTCGCCGAACCCGCCATCGCGCACCTGCTGGAGCCCGTCTTCGACTCGGTGGGGGTGCCGCACGGACTGGTGCACCCGATCTCGTTCGTCATCGCCCTGACCGTGGCGACGTACCTGCACATGCTGCTGGGCGAGATGGTGCCGAAGAACATCGCACTGGCCGAGCCCGCCCGCACCGCGCTGCTGCTCGGACCGCCGCTGGTCACTCTCGCCAGGGCGCTCAAGCCGGTGATCTTCGCGATCAACGCCTTCGCGAACGCGCTGCTCAAGCTGTTGCGGGTCGAGACCAAGGACGAGGTCGCAGCGACCTTCTCCGACGACGAACTGGCACGCCTCGTCAAGGACGCGGAGGACTCCGGGCTCGTCGACGACCGCTCGGCGGACCGTCTGCGCCATGCGCTGGAACTGGGCCGCCGCCCGGTCCAGGAGGTGCTCCTCCCGGTCGACAGGGTGCTCTACACCAGGGTCGGTACGACCCCGGAGGAGCTGGAGCGGCTCTCGCACGAGTCCGGCTTCTCGCGCTTCCCGGTGATGGACAGCGAGCAGCGCATCATCGGGTACCTCCATGTGAAGGACGCCCTGGACGCCACACCGCGCGATCTGCCGTTCCCGGTGTCGGCTCTGCGGCCGATCGCCCGGGTGCGGGCGGCGACGCCGTTGGACGATGTGCTCACCGCGCTGCGCAGGAGCCGCACACATCTGGCTGCCGTGCTCGACGAGGACGGACGACTGGCAGGCATGATCACGATGGAGGACGTCCTGCGTGAGCTGGTGGGCAGGCCCCAGGCCCGCTGACAGCGGCTCCCGGCGCCGTGCGCGGAGGCGGGGCACGGCTGGAGCCGTGCCCCGCCTCCGCGCTCCGGCGGCCCGTGGCGGCGGGTCGCTGTCACGGTACGATCGGCAACGCCATGGAATTGAATGCCTCCTACACCAGTCTCGTCGCCGTCGGTGACTCGTTCACCGAGGGCATGTCGGATGTGCTGCCCGACGGTTCCTACCGCGGCTGGGCCGACGTCCTCGCCGCCCGTCTCGCGGCCCACACGCCCGGCTTCCGGTACGCCAATCTCGCCGTACGGGGAAAGCTCATCAGCCAGATCGTGGACGAGCAGGTCCCGGTCGCCGCCGCCCTGCAGCCGGATGTGATCACCCTCGTCGGCGGGCTCAACGACACCCTGCGGCCGAAGTGCGACATGGGCATGGTCCGTGGTCGACTGGAGGAGGCCGTGGAGCGTCTCGCACCGTCGTGCAAGACCCTGGTGCTGATGCGCAGCCCCGGGCGGAACGGCCCGGTGATGGAACGCTTCCGCCCGCGCATGGAGGAACTGTTCGCACTGGTCGGTGACCTGGCCGAGCGCCATGGCGCGCTGGTGACCGATCTGTACGGCGCGGCGTCGCTGGGCGATCCCCGGATGTGGGACGTCGACCGGCTGCACCTGACGGCCGAGGGCCACCGCCGGGTCGCGGAGGCGGTATGGCAGACGCTGGGGTTCCCCGCGGAGAGTGACTGGCAGACCCCCGTGCCCGCCACCGCGCCCGCACGGTGGAGGCAGCGGCGGATCGACGACGTCCGGTTCGCCCGGCAACACCTGCTGCCCTGGGTCGGCCGGCGCCTGACCGGGCGCTCTTCCGGCGACGGCCGGGCCGGCGCACAGTTCGACGCGGATCTGGGGAAAGCGTTCTGGATCACTCCTCAGGACGCTTCCTCCCCCGGACCGGTAACGGGCTGGCGCCGGCTGGACAGCTGATCAGCCCGGGGCACCAGGCACCGGGCACCGGGCACCGGGCAGATTCTCGCAGGAAGCCACAAACCGGCCCTCGGCGCGGACCTGCAGAAACCGCCAGTAGAATCCGGATACGTGACTGCTGTATCTGCGAAGCCTCGCATCCCCAATGTCCTGGCCGGCCGCTATGCCTCTACGGAGCTGGCCGTCCTCTGGTCCCCCGAGCAGAAGGTGAAGCTGGAACGTCAGCTGTGGCTGGCGGTGCTGCGCGCTCAGAAGGACCTCGGGATCGAGGTGCCCGACGCGGCGCCGGCCGACTACGAGCGCGTGATCGACCAGGTCGACCTCGCCTCGATCGCCGAGCGCGAGAAGGTCACCCGGCACGACGTGAAGGCCCGGATCGAGGAGTTCAACGCCCTCGCCGGCCATGAGCAGGTCCACAAGGGCATGACCTCCCGGGACCTCACCGAGAATGTCGAGCAGCTGCAGATCCGGCTGTCGCTGGAGCTGATGCGCGACCGTACGGTGGCGGTCCTGGCACGCCTGGGCAAGCTCGCGGCGGAGTACAGCGAGCTGGTCATCACGGGCCGTTCGCACAACGTCGCCGCGCAGGCGACGACGCTCGGCAAGCGCTTCGCGACCGCTGCGGACGAGCTGCTTGTGGCGTACGGGCGGCTTGAGGACCTGCTGGGCCGTTACCCGCTGCGCGGCATCAAGGGTCCCGTCGGCACGGCGCAGGACATGCTGGACCTCCTCGGTGGCGACGCGGGCAAGCTCGCGGATCTCGAGCAGCGCATCGCCGGGCACCTGGGTTTCGCGCACGCCTTCACCTCCGTGGGCCAGGTCTATCCCCGTTCCCTCGACTACGACGTGGTGACGGCGCTGGTGCAGCTGGCCGCCGCTCCCTCCTCGGTGGCCAAGACGATCCGGCTGATGGCCGGACACGAACTGGTGACGGAAGGCTTCAAGCCGGGCCAGGTCGGCTCGTCGGCGATGCCGCACAAGATGAACACCCGCTCCTGCGAGCGCGTCAACGGCCTGATGGTGATCCTGCGCGGCTACGCGTCGATGACGGGCGAGCTGGCGGGCGACCAGTGGAACGAGGGCGACGTGTCCTGTTCCGTGGTCCGCAGGGTCGCGCTCCCCGATGCCTTCTTCGCGTTCGACGGACTACTGGAAACCTTCCTCACCGTCCTCGACGAGTTCGGCGCCTTCCCCGCGGTCGTGGCGCGTGAGCTGGACCGCTACCTTCCCTTCCTCGCCACGACCAAAGTGCTGATGGCTTCGGTGCGGTCCGGGGTCGGACGCGAGATCGCGCACGAGGCCATCAAGGAGAACGCGGTCGCCTCGGCTCTCGCCATGCGGGAGCAGGGCGCCGAGCGCAACGAGCTGCTGGACAAGCTGGCCGCCGACGAGCGGATCCCGCTCGACCGCGGCGAACTCGATGCCCTGATGGCGGACAAGCTCTCGTTCACCGGTGCGGCGGGCGATCAGGTCACCGCTCTGGTCTCCAGGATCGAGGAGATCACCAAGCAGCATCCGGGAGCCGCCGCGTACACCCCCGGTTCCATCCTCTGACGGCCGGCTCCACTGCCGGATGACACCCGAAGAGCTTCAGGCCGCCCGCGATCGCGTCGTACCCGACGTGGTCGCGGGCGGCCTGCGCGTGCTGTTCTGCGGGATCAACCCGAGCCTCATGACTGCCGCCACGGGGCACCATTTCGCCCATCCTGGCAACCGGTTCTGGCCGGTGCTGCATCTGTCGGGCTTCACACCCCGGCAGTTGCAGCCTTCGGAACAGGGGCAGCTTCTCGGGTACGGCCTGGGCATCACCAATGTGGTGGCCAGGGCCACCGCGCGGGCAGATGAACTGGCCCCGGAGGAGTTCCGCGAGGGCGGGAAAGCGTTGTCGGCCAAGGTGGAAGAGCTGGGTCCACTGTGGCTGGCCGTCGTCGGTGTCACCGCGTATCGCACGGCCTTCGGCGATCGCCGTGCGCGGATCGGTCCGCAGGAGCGGACCATCGGCGGCGCCCGTGTCTGGGCGCTGCCCAACCCTAGCGGCCTGAACGCACACTGGACGGTGAGCACCATGGCCGGCGAGTACGCACGCCTGTCGGCGGCGGTCGACCGGGACGACGCCGGCTGAAAGCCCGCCGGCTTCCCGCCTTCGGCAGCAGCCGCTACGAGAACCGCTGCCGGCCGGGGTGCCGGCCGCCCTTGTCGCTCAGGGCGGGTCGACCACGGTGACCAGGACGCCCAACTCGCAGCCCGCCCCATGGGGATCCTGGTAGAGCACCACTGCGACCCACCGGCCTTCCGTACGCCAGATGTGAAGATATTCGCAGCTCGCGACTGGTTCGGCCCAGGGTTCCGCTATCACCTCCCCCGCCGCCATCCGTTCCTGGGCACTCCACAGGCTGACGACCTGTGGTTCGCCCCGGCGCAGCGTGAGCAGCGTGAGCAGAGCCTCGTGTGCGGCCAGGCATTGCACCCGGCGTTCCACGCGGTCCGCCCCGTCTCCGTCCTCGTGGCAGTCCTCCCCGATGAGCAGCGCCGTGTGGTAGCCAGGTCCGCTTATTCCCGAGCCCGACGGAACGCGCTCCGGGGGAAAGTCCCTGGTGCGCATCCCGTCGATGAGGCGGAGGTGATGTGCGGTGGTCATACCGTCAGTAAACCGCCCGCCACTGACACCTGGCTCCCCACCAGGCAGTCCGTCGCGCTTCCACGGTCCGGAGGCCGACCGTCGGACCGGCGGCACGCTGACCGTTCCCGTCTCGACTCCACGCCTCAGGCGTCCCGTTTCCGCATGGCCCCCCAGCCTGCGGCCAAGGCGACAGCCGCCCAACCTGCGGTGACCGACAATCCCGTCCACGGTCCGAGGCTTCCCTCATGCTGCCCGTGGAGCACCAACTGCCCGGCTCTGTCGGGGAAATACTGGGCGACGCCTCCCGCTATGTCTCCGACCACGAAGGAAACGATCAGAATGAAGGGGATGAGCAGACCGAGCACGGCGACCGCACTGCGCAGGACCGCCGCCAGGCCCGCTGCGAACAGAGCCATCAGAGCCAGGTAGACGCCACCACCGAACACAGCACGCAGGGCGCCCGGTTCTTCCAGACCAATCCTGTACTCACCCATGAAGAGCTGTCCCACCAAGAATGTGGTGAAGCTGGTGATCAGCCCCACGAGCAGGGCGAGGCCGCCCACCACCGCCATCTTCGCGACGTAGAAAAGGCTGCGGTTGGGGACTGCCGTGAGGGATATCCGCAGGGCTCCGTTCAGGAACTCGGACGAGAGGGCGGTCGCGCCAAAGCTGATGGCCGCGATCTGGCCGAAGTTGAGTGCGTAGAAAGCCGAGAAGAGAAGGTCGTTTCCCGGGTTCTCCGCCTCTGCCTGCCCGATGGTGGAGGAGACGAGCACCGTCACGGAGCAGGTGGCGGCGAAGACGGCGATGAGGGAACCGAAAACGGCCCGCACCGATCTGATTTTGATCCACTCGGAGTGCAGTACCGATGTCGTCGACATGGCCATGCTGGTCAGGCCTCCTTGTCGGCGGTGGACGACGTGGTGGCGGTGAATTCCGTCTCGGTCGCCGTGAGATCGAGGTAGGCCTCCTCCAACGTGACTTGTTTCTCGCGGAGTTCGAGAAGTGGAATGCCTTCGCAGGCGGCCAAGGAGCCGATTTCCTGCGCCGTGGCTCCGTCGACCGTCCATCGCCCGTCGTCACCCGGTGCCGGCTCGTACCCCTTCCGGATCAGTGCGTCGCGCAACCTCGTGAGTTCTGTCGTACGGAACCGGACACCGGGCCGGCTCCGGGAAGCGAGGAACTCCCGCATCGGCATGTCGACAAGGAGCCTCCCTTTACCGAGGACGACCAAGTGGTCGGCGAACGAAGAGGTCTCGTTCATCAGGTGGCTGGAGACCAGTACCGTACGGCCCTCACCGGCCAGCTTCCGCATCAGCTCACGGATCCAGACGATGCCTTCCGGATCCAGTCCGTTCGACGGCTCGTCCAGCATCAGCACCTCCGGATCACCGAGAAGCGCCGCGGCGATACCGAGCCGCTGACGCATCCCGAGCGAGAACGTCTTGATCCGCCGCCCGCCGGCCGAGCCGAGGCCGGCCTCGACGAGCACCTCGTCGATCCTGCTGCCCGCTATGCCGTTGCTGGTCGCGAGCGCGAGCAAGTGATGGCGGGCGGTGCGCGAGCCATGTGCCGCCTGAGGGTCGAGCAGTGCGCCGACACGGCGCAGTGGATTGCCCAGCGAGACATAGGGCTGTCCACCGATCGTGGCGGAACCGCCGGTCGCCCGGTCCAGGCCGAGAACCAGGCGCATGGTCGTGGACTTACCCGCGCCGTTGGGCCCGAGGAAGCCGGTCACCCGGCCGGGTCGTACGCTGAACGTGAGTCGGTCCACGGCGCGGGCGGATCCGTAGTCCTTGGTGATCTCATGCACGTCGATGCTGGTCATGACTCCAGCCTGGCCCCCCATTGCGGTGCGTGGCCTCCCCCGCCCGGGTGGGTCGTCTCCCCCTCCCGGGGGAGCCGTTGCCCGGCCCTGTCCTGGCACCATGGCCGCATGCGCCGCTTCTTCGCACTGCTGGGCAGGCCGACCACGTACAGTCGCTGGCTGCACCTGCTCATTCCGGCCGCCGTGGCCAGCGTGTGGTTGTTCATCTCCCCGAGCAAACCGTGGATGCCGTTCATCTTCGCGATACCTGTCGGGCTGCTTCCGGTGATGCGTCTGGGCGAAGGGGTCCAGGCACAGTTGCTCCTCACGCCCGAGCAGCGGAGCCGTCCCGACGCCGCGATCTCCGTCGGTCCTGCCACGACTTGGGCAGACCGCTGGCGCACCGTTGTCTGGCTGGAGGTCCGGCTGGTCCTCGCGGCAGTGGTGTGCTTCGCGACGGTCTGGCTGCCCGGCACGGCGGTCGATCTCGTGCGAGGCGCGTTCGGGACACATCCGAGCGATGTCTGGCTGGCCCGTGATGTCGGTCCCGGCTGGTGGTGCGCCCTGCTCGCACCTATGCCGATCCTGATGCTTCTCGGACTCGTCATCGCGTGCGGGGAAGCGGCCACGGCGGCAGCCCGCGGATTGCTGGGGCCGTCGCCGGCCGAGCGGATGACCGCGCTGGAGGAGCGCACCGAACAACTGCTGGAGCGCAACCGGATAGCGCGCGAGCTTCACGATTCGATCGGTCACGCGCTGACGGTCGCGGTGGTCCAGGCAGGAGCGGCCAGAACAGCGGGGAACCCGGAGTTCACCGCGCGGGCACTCGCCGCCATCGAGGAGACGGGCCGTAACGCGCTGGACGATCTGGAACGTGTCCTGCGTGTGCTGCGGGAGTCAGATGTTCCTGTCGGGGCACGGCCGACCCTGGTCGAAGCCGACCGGCTGCTGGAGTCGGCCCGCGGCTCCGGTGTGAAGCTCGAGGTGGAGATGACCGGGCCACTGGAGCTGGTCCCCGGCCCGGTGTCGCGCGAGGGGTACCGCATCTTGCAGGAGTCGCTCACCAATGTGCTGCGTCACGCCGGCGCCGTTCCCGTACGGGTGAGGATCCTCGTGGTGGAGGAAAGGCTGGAGCTGGAGGTGGCCAACCCGCTCGCAGGATCGCGGCGCGGTACGGGCGGTGGCAGCGGGCTCAGAGGCATGAGGGAGCGGGCCGCCCTGCTGGGCGGCAAGGCAAGAACCGGCCCGCACGAAGGGGAATGGAGAGTGCACGCGAGCCTCCCGCTGGACGGCATACGCTGACCGGATGCCGGTTACCGTTCTTCTCGTCGATGACGAACCACTGGTGCGTGCGGGGCTGCGTGCGGTCCTGGAAGCACAGCCGGACATCGAAGTGGTGGGTGAGGCCGCCGACGGTGCGGCGGTGATCCCCCTGGTGGGTCGACTGCGGCCCGATGTCGTCGCTATGGATGTACGCATGCCCCTGATGGACGGCATCGAGGCCACCCGGGCGGTGCTGCGCACCGTCGCCGCTCCGCCGAAGGTCCTGGTGGTGACGACATTCGAGAACGATGAGTACGTCTACGAGGCACTGCGCGCGGGCGCCGCCGGGTTTCTGCTCAAGCGGGCCCGGCCCGCGGAGATCGTGCACGCGGTACGACTGGTCGCGGAGGGCGAGTCACTGCTGTTTCCCGCTGCTGTCCGGCAGCTCGCCGCGGAATACGGCACGAGCAAGGCGCGGGCCGCGATGGACCGGGCGGCGCTCACCGACCGTGAGGCGGCCGTACTCCGGCTCATGGCACGGGGCATGTCCAACACGGAGATCGCCGCCGAGCTCTTCGTAGGGGTGGAGACCGTGAAAACCCATGTCAGCGCGCTGCTGGCCAAGTTGGGCGCCCGGGACCGCACCCAGGCAGTGATCGCCGCCTACGAGTCGGGCTTCGTGGCACCGGGCTGAAACGGCGTCGCGCTCGGCTGGTGGCCGCTTCGGCAGTGGTTCCGGTTCCCTCTCTCCGGGTGCTGGTCGCCGCGGTCGGGGTCAGCGAGTACGATCCGGCAGACATGCGCACGACCTGGGAGGACACACGGTGGGCCGGCTGACCGGTGGGGACCCGTCTCTGCTGCGGAGAATCAATTCCGCGGTGGTGCTGCACGCCCTGCGAGGGGCTGACTCGCCCACGCTCACGGATCTGACCCGGATCACAGGCCTGTCGCGTCCCACGGTCGAAGGTGTCGTCGAGGGGCTCTTCGCGGCGGGCCTGGTGGTGGAGACTCTGCCGGACGACAGCGGGGCCAGGCGCCCGGGCCGTCCGGCCAGACGGTTCCGGTTCCGAGCCGAGGCCGGACATCTGCTGGGCGTCGAGATCGGTCCGCACCGGGTCTCCGCCCTGCTGTCCGGGCTGGACGGCAGGATCGTCGGCGCCGGCTCACGGGACGTATCCGAAACGGCGTGCGCGGATGACAGACTCGACCAGGTCAGAGGCATGATCGCGGATGTGCTGCGTCGCTCCGGGGTGCAGCGGAGCAGCTTGCGCGCGGTCGGTGTGGGCAGCCCGGGCATCGTGGAGGCCGACGGCACCGTGCGGCTGGGCACGGCGCTGCCGGACTGGACCGGGCTCGCGCTCGGCGAAAGGCTGCGGCGTTCCTTTCGTTGCCCCGTTCTGGTGGAGAACGACGCGAATGCCGCCGCGGTGGCCGAACACTGGAAAGGTGCGGCGACAGAGTCCGATGACATCGTCTTCGTACTCGCGGGCTTGAGCCCAGGTGCGGGTTCGCTGATCGGCGGACGGCTGCACCGCGGCTTCGGCGGTGCTGCCGGCGAGATCGGCGCACTGCATCTGCTGGGACGTGATGTCACACCGGAACATCTGCTCTCCACGACGGACACCCCGCTGGACCCTCTGGACGAGCAGGCCGTCGCCGCTGTGTTCGCCAAGGCCCGCGACGGCGATGCCGGCGCGCAGGCCGCCGTCGCACGGTTCATACAGCGGCTGGTGCACGATGTCGCGGCTCTGGTGCTGGCACTTGATCCGGAGCTCGTGGTGATCGGCGGGTGGGCCGCCGGCCTGGACGGTGTTCTGGATCCGCTCCGCGACGAGCTCGCCCGCTACTGTCTGCGTCCGCCTCGAGTGACGCTCTCACTCCTCGGGGAGGCAGCCGTCGCCACCGGCGCGCTGCGGCTGGCGCTCGACCGCGTGGAGGAGCAGCTCTTCGCCGTGGACGGGACGGCGACGGCCCGCCGCTGAGAGCGACGGGCCGGGGCGAGCAGCGGACTGCGTCACCGGAACGGAGAGTCTGGGGGGCAGGAAGCCGAGGGCGGGAACTCCGGGACGGGCACCGTCCGGAGGGCGGATCTCCCGAGGCCATCAGGAGGCTTTGCGCTCCTGCTCGTCGTGACTGATCTCCAGCGCGCCGGAGTCCCCGAAGGTGAGCCGGCAGGTATCGGCCCTGTAGGTGGCCACCGAGACAGCTGCCGTACCGGCGGCGGCGAGATACCGGGTGGTGACCACGAGGACCGGAGCACCCGGGAGCCGGTCGAGCTCCTTGGCGTCGTCCGCGCGGGCGGACCCGAGTTCGACCGAGCGGTCCTGGCCGTCGAGGTCGAGGCGGTGCAGTTCCCTCAGGACGCTGCGGGCCCGCGCAGGCCCGGAGGGTGCTTCTATGGCGGAGAGTTCGGGCACGGAAGACACAGGGACGTACAGGAGTTCCGCCGCGACGGCCTGTCCTTGGACGACGCGTGTGCGGCGCACCACGTGCAAGGGCTCTTCGGCGGGCGTGTCGAGCATGGCCGCGACTGCTGCGGGAGCGGTCGCCGTGGTGCATCCGAGGGCCTGCCAAGCCTCGTCCGTGTCACCGCCGGCCCAGCCGTGCTGTGCGGTGGCGACAGCCACTCCGAGGCGGGGCGGGGCGACCGTCGTGCCCACTCCGCGGCGTCGCTGCAGCCTCCCTTCGAGCTCGAGCTGCTCCAGCGCCTGACGGAGCGTCGCTCTGGCGACACCGAAGCGCGCCGCGAGGTCCCGCTCGTTGGGCAACACCTCTCCTACCGCGAAGTCCGAGTCCAGTGCCTCGCTGAGCACGCTCTTGAGGTGCCAGTACTTCGGCTCCTGCACCGATTCCAGCTGCGTGGTCCCCACCCTGTCCTCCGCATCCGCCCGGTGGCTCGTATTCCGCGACGTTATTTATTAAAGGTTCCTGCCTTATCGTTCAGACCTTAGGACGGCGAACCACCTTGGTCAAGACCAATCCTCGCCCCGTGACACAGCGGAACGGCCCACTGCCGCAGAGCGTTCACGGGACGTTCGTGAGGCGTCGACGTCAGGCAACACGAAGCCCCGCGGCCGCCGCTTCCCCTGCGGCGCGCGGGGCTCATCGGGCCGACGGTGCCCGGGCTTCGGCTCAGCGTCACCGATCCACCGGCACCCCCGCCAGTTTGTCCGGGTTGCGGATGACATAGACGCACCGGATGGCCCCGTCGCTGACGTCGGCCTGGAACACCGTGTCCACGACCCCGTCCGCGCTGAACACCAGAGCGGGACCGCCATTGAGCTCCAGGACCCGGACCCCCGTGCCGGTGGGCCAGTCCTGTCCCACCGCGATGAGGAAGCGGCCGACCTTGTCCGCGCTCTCCATGATCCGCCGCGGCGCCTTCGCCTTGCCTCCGCTGTCACTGACAAGGCGTACATCGGGTGCCAGCAGGGCGAGCAGTTGCTCCAGGTCCCCGCCCGAAGCGGCGGCAAGGAAGCGTTCGGTGAGATCGCGGCGCACCTCCGGATCCACGTCGTACCGCGGCTTACGCTCCTCCACATGACGCTTGGCGCGGCCGGCGAGCTGACGTACGGCCGCCTCGGAACGCTCGAGGGCGTCGGCGATCTCCGCGTACGGGAAGCCGAACGCCTCGCGCAGGACGAACACCGCACGCTCCAGCGGTGAGAGGGTCTCGAGGACGACGAGTACGGCGACGGACACGGAGTCGGCGAGCACCGCGCGCTCCGCGGAATCGGGGACTGCCTGGCCGAATGCGGTGACCACCGGTTCGGGCAGCCAGGGCCCCACGTACGCCTCGCGCCGGGACCGCAGGTGACGCAGCCGGTCGATGGCCAGACGCGTGGTGATGCGCACGAGGAAGGCCCTAGGCTCCCGCACGTCCTCACGCCCGGCCGACGACCAGCGCAGCCAGGCCTCCTGCACCACGTCCTCGGCGTCGGCGACCCGGCCGAGCATGCGGTAGGCGACCCCGGTGAGGAAGGGCCGGTGTTCTTCGAAGAGATCGGTCACGGTGTCGGCAGTCACTTTTCCATCCCAGCCGACGCGCCTCAGGGTGTCCAGCAGGAATCGCGCACACCCCTTGAACTACAAGCTACCGGTCGGTAATCATTACTGACGAGGCGTCTCGTTCCGCCTCCTCAGCCCGGTTCGTCCGTCCCGAGGAGAAGCATGGCCACCACGGTCTCGTTCACGGTCGACACTCCCGCCGGTCCTCACACGGTCGACGTGGCATATGAGCGCACCGGTACGGGTGACCCGTTGGTCCTGCTCCACGGCGTCGGCCATCACCGTCAGGCGTGGGACCCGGTCCTGGGCATCCTGGCGGCCGAGCGGGACGTCATCGCCGTGGACCTGCCTGGGTTCGGCGCCTCACCGGCGTTGCCCGACGGGCTCGCCTACGACCTGCGAAGCATGGTCCCGGTGCTCGGTTCGTTCTTCGAGAAGCTCGGTGTGACCCGGCCGCACATCGCCGGGAATTCCCTCGGGGGCCTGCTGGCCCTGGAGCTGGGCCGGGAAAAGCTCGTGCGTTCGGTGACGGCTCTGTCCCCCGCCGGGTTCTGGACGCCGGGTGAGCGCCGTTACGCCTTCGGCGTGCTGCGGGCGATGCGCGGAGCGGCTCTGGCGATGCCGATGCCGCTGATCGAGCGGCTGTCGCAGAGCCCGCCGGGCCGCACCGCGCTGACCAGCACCATCTACGCGTCCCCCGGCCGCCGTTCACCTGGTGCGGTCGTGTCGGAGACCGTTGCCCTGCGCGAGGCCACCGGTTTCCGCCAGACCCTCGAGGCCGGCCTGACCGTCGCGTTCACCGACGACGTACCGGACGTGCCGGTCAGTATCGCCTGGGGCAGCAAGGACCGTCTTCTTCTGCGCCGACAGGGTGTCAGGGCGAAGCGTGTGATCCCCGGGGCACGGCTCGTCCGGCTTCCCGCCTGCGGCCACGTCCCGATGAACGACGACCCTGCCGCCGTGGCGCGGGTGATCCTCGACACGAGCCGCTGACGCGCCGGCGCCGGCGCCGGCGCCGGCGCTGCAAGGTGCCAGGACGCCCGAACCCAGCGCTACTCCCAGGCCGACCAGCAGGCTCCTGACACCCTGACCCGCACCGTACGTCCCGGTGCCGACCAGCGGTGCGGTGAGCGCGGCCGATACGGGGATCAATCCGGACAAGAGTGTGGCGCGCTCGGCGCCGATCCGCTGCATACCGCTGTACCAGCACACGAAGCCGATGACGGTGACGACGACCGCCTGCCACAGCAGTGCGAGTGCCTCCGCCGGTGTGGGCACCCGCAGAAGCCCTCCCCCGTCGAGCACGAGCCCGAGCAGCACGGATTCCACGGCCGCGACGGCGCACACGGACGCCGACAGCAGCTTCGGCCCGAGGGGACGCAGCACCGGCACGGCGAGGACCGCGAAGCCGACCTCTCCGCCCAGCGCGCCCACCGAGAACAGCAGGCCCGCCAGGTCGGTCCGCCCCCAGCCCTGGACGGTGAACGCGCCGACCGCCACCAGACCCGCCACGTAGCGGTGCCGGGGGTGCTCGTCGGTTGCGCGCCCATCGTCGTCGGCGTCGTCGTACCCGCTCTGGAAGGGCGCCGCCCCACCCGGGCCGTGCTGGTGCTCGGCCACGCCCGTCTGGCGCCCGCTGCGGTCGAGCACGGCGTCCGGCTCCTGGCGGAGGGCGGTGGTGCCCCGGCGGACCGGTCGCAGGTCGGGACCGACCGGTTGTTCATCTGCGGTTGGCATGCCCGCCGCCGCCGCCGACTAGGTATGAGTCTGCAATCAGCCTGTCGGACCGCGCTGTTCCCACAGCCCCTCTCGCCCATGGAGGCGCATCGATGTCGAACCGTCCCCCCGCCCCGGCCCCGGGCCGCCGCACCGTGCTGCGCGGCTCGCTCCTCGCCTCGGCCGCGGTCGCCGTGCCCACGGCGATCACCACCGCGCCCGCGTTCGCCCTGTCGGGCCGGCCGAGCGCGTCGTGGGGCGTGCAGGTGGGCGATGTGACGGCGTCGTCCGCCCTGGTGTGGGTACGCGCCGACCGCCCTGCCCGGATGGTGGTGGAGACGTCCGCGACGGAATCCTTCCGTCGCGCCCGCACGTGGCGCGGCCCGCTGATAGGCGCCGGTACGGACTTCACCGGCACGACCCCGCTGTACGGCCTGCCGGCCGGCGAGCAGGTCCACTACCGGGTGACGCTCGCTGACCCGCACGACCCCCGCAGGACCGGCAAGCCGGTGTACGGGACCTTCCGCACAGCTCCGGCCCGCCGCCGCGACGGGGTGCGGTTCCTCTGGTCCGGCGACATCGCGGGGCAGGGCTGGGGCATCAACCCCGACATCGGCGGCTACCGGGTGTACGACGAGATGCGCCGCCTGGACCCGGACTTCTTCCTGTGCAGCGGTGACAACATCTACGCGGACGGGGTGATCGAGCCGAGCGTGACGCTGCCCGACGGGCGGGTCTGGCGCAACATCACGACCCCGGAGAAGTCGAAGGTCGCCGAAACCCTGGACGAGTACCGCGGGAACTTCCGGTACAACCTGCTCGACGACAACCTGCGGGCGTTCAACGCGCAGGTTCCGTCCATCATCCAGTGGGACGACCACGAGGTGCGCAACAACTGGTACCCGGGGCAGATCCTCGACGACGTCCGCTACACCGAGAAGGACGTGGACCGGCTCGCGGCGCGTTCGATGCGGGCGTTCCGTGAGTACTTCCCGGTACCGACGCTGCAGAGCTCGCCGGACGAGCGGCGCATGCACCGTGTGGTACGGCACGGTCCCCTGCTCGACGTGTTCGTGCTGGACATGCGGTCCTTCCGCAACGCCAACTCCCCCGGTCGGCAGCCCGACGACACCACGGGCATCCTCGGTGCCGAGCAGCTGAGCTGGCTCAAGGGCGAACTGTCGCGGTCGCGCGCGGTGTGGAAGGTGATCGCCGCCGACATGCCCCTGGGGCTGGTCGTCCCGGACGGAGCCACGGACATCGAGGCGGTCGCACAGGGCGACCCGGGCGCGCCGCTGGGGCGGGAGCTGCAGATCGCCGAGCTCCTGCGTCACATCAAGCACCGGCGCATCACCGGCACCGTCTGGCTGACGGCCGATGTGCACTACACCTCTGCCCAGCATTACGCCCCGGAGCGCGCGGCCTTCAAGGACTTCGCCCCGTTCTGGGAGTTCGTCTCGGGCCCGCTGGCCGCGGGCGGCTTCCCCGCCAACGCGCTGGACGGCACCTTCGGCCCGGAGCAGGTCTTCGTCCGGGCACCGGACCGCGCCAACGTCTCGCCCATGGAGTCGCCGCAGTACTTCGGGGAGGTCGACATCGACGGCGGCAGCGGGGAGCTGACCGTGCGCCTCCGGGCGCAGGGCGGCACGGTCCTGTTCAGCAAGGTGCTGCAGCCGGGACGCGCCGGGCAGTGACCCACGGAAAACGTGCTGAAGGTGACCAGATCCACACGTAACCCATCAGTCACAATGCGTTCGTGATCACGCAACACCGTTCGGTCACAGTAAAGGCATGACTGATGTGACATCCGCGAAGAGTGCCCGCCGTCCGCACCACTGGCGGCGGGACCTGATCGAACTGGCCGCGCTCTTCACGGCGGTCGCCGTGGCCGACGCGATCGCCAACCTGATCGGGCACCAGCCCGACGGCCCCTATCTGCTCGTCGCCTCGGCAGTGGCCCTGGTCGCCACGGCCGCCTTCCACACGTGGTGGGCACGGCGGCACAGCCACGCGCCGCCGCCGGACACCGATAGCGGCACCGGCCTCCCCTCGGCCGGCGCCGATGAGGCCACCGACGAGACCGGCGAAGGCACAACAGTGCTGTGGCGGATGCGGACGACCGTGAGGGATGCCCCAGGCACCCTCGCGGCCCTCTGCATCGCCCTTGCCCGTCACCGGATCGACATCCTCACCCTGCAGACGCACCCGCTGGCCCAGGGCACGGTCGACGAATTCCTGCTGCGGGCGCCCGCCGCACTGCCTGCCCAGCAGCTCACCCGGGAGGTAGCCGCCGCCGGCGGGTCCGCCACCTGGATCGAACGCGCGGACGCCCACGACCTGGTGGACACGCCCACCCGGGTCCTCGGCCTCGCCACCCGCACCGCTCTGGACGCGGCGGAGCTCCCGCTGGCCCTGCGCCAGCTCCTGGGCCGGTGCACCATCCACTCGCTGCCCGCCCTGTCGGTCACGGACCGCCCCACAGGGGAGAGCGCACCGGTGGAAGGTGTCCTGGAGGACACCGTGATGCGGCTCCGCGATCCGTCGGGCGGTGTCATCACCGTCGAGCGCCCCTATCTGCCCTTCACCCCGACCGAGTTCGCCCGTGCCCGGGCCCTGGTCGAGCTCGACGCACGGCTCGGCCCGCGCGTGCCGCGCAGCGAGGACGTCCTCACCCTGCCCGAGGGCGACGAGATCACCGTACGCCGCGCGGACCGCGGTGACCTCGACGCGGCCCTCGCCATGCACGGCCGCTGCTCCGAACAGACCCTCGGCCTGCGGTACCACGGCCCGGTGCGTGACGCGGACCGGTATCTGGACCACCTGCTGAGCCCGCGCTTCGGCCGCACGCTCGCCGTGCAGACGGCCTCCGGCCAGCTGGTCGCGCTGGGTCATCTGCTCTGGGACGGGGACGAGACCGAGGTCGCCCTCCTCGTCGAGGACGACTGGCAGCGCCGCGGCATCGGTTCCGAGCTGCTCGGCCGGCTGGTGGCCCTGGCCGTCGAGGCGGGTTGCGAGAGCGTGTACGCGGTGACGCAGGCGCACAACACCGGGATGGTGGCCGCCATGCGGGCGCTCTCGCTGCCTCTCGACTACCAGATCGAGGAAGGCACCCTGGTCGTCACCGCTCGACTGGCCGGGCCTCCTGCCCAGCGGTCCCAGCCGACAACCGAACCGGCGACCCGCTCGGGCGCTCCTTCGACACTGCGGCCGCTCCCCCGCCCCGAACAGGCGGAACAGCACTGAGCGCCTGACAGAGATCCGCCCAGAGGTCCTCGACGTCCTCGAGGCCGACCGACATGCGCAGCAGACGGTCATGGACGCCCGCGGCCCTCCGGTCTCCCTCACCCACGATGCGGTGGCTGATGGAGGCCGGATGCTGGATGAGCGTGTCCACGCTGCCGAGGCTCACGGCGGGCGTGATCAGCCGGACTCCCGCGATGATGCCGTGCGGATCCCCGAAGACCTCGAACGACACCATCGCGCCGCCCACCTCCGGATAGTGCACCCGCGCGACGCGGGGGTCGGCCGCGAGCCTGCGGGCCAGTTCCGCCGCGGCGGCGGACGCGGCCCGGACCCGTACCGGCAGCGTGGACAGCCCTCGCAGCAGCAGATAGCCGGCCATCGGATGCAGCACGCCTCCGGTGGCGAACCGCACCTGCCGCAGGGTCGCGGCGAACTCCTCGTCGCAGGCGACGACGCCGCCCATCACATCGCCGTGCCCGCCCAGGTACTTGGTGGCGCTGTGCAGCACGATCCGGGCACCGTGTTCGAGCGGCCGCTGCAGTACGGGCGTGGCGAAGGTGTTGTCGACCAGAAGCGGCACGGAGCCGCAGGAGTGCGCCACGGCGCGGATGTCGATCTCGGCCAGCGTCGGGTTGGCGGGCGTCTCGACCATCACCAGACCCGTGTCCGGGCGGATCGCTTCGGCGATGCCCGCCGGGTCCGTCCAGGTCACCTCGGTACCCAGCAGCCCGGCGCCCAGGAGGTGGTCGCTGCAGCCGTAGAGCGGACGCACCGCGACCACATGCCGCAGGCCGAGACTCGCGCGGGCCAGCAGGACGGCGGTCAGCGCCGCCATTCCGCTGGCGAAGGCGACCGCACTGTCTGCGCCTTCCAGCCGGGCCAGTGCTGTTTCGAAACGCGCCGTGGTCGGGTTGTCCAGCCGTGCGTACACGGGCGGGCCGTCGGGCCTGGCCCCGGTGGTGGCGAAGGCGTCGATACGCTCGGCCTCGCCCCGGGAGTCGTACGAGGGATAGGTGGTGGACAGGTCGATCGGCGCGGCATGCAGTCCGAGAGGGGCGAGATCGTCGCGTCCGGCGTGCACGGCTTCGGTGGCGAGCGCCCTGGACCGGAAGGAGGGCTGGGATATCAGCGAGGAGGCTTCGGTGTCCATGACACCAGCCTGAACATCAACCGGCCGATGGCGCCAGCATGCCGTGCTACGTTCGCCGAATGCCTGAATCCGTCGCTCTCGATCCGGTTGATCTGCACATTCTGCGCCTTCTGCAGAACGATGCGCGGACGACGTACCGGGAGCTGGCCGCCGAGGTCGGAGTGGCACCGTCCACCTGTCTGGACCGCGTGGCGCGACTGCGCCGGTCCGGTGTCATCCTCGGGCACCGGCTGCGGCTCGATCCGGCGCGGCTCGGCCGCGGCCTGGAGGCCCTCCTCCTGGTTCAGGTGCGGCCGCACCGCCGGGAGCTCATCGGTCCGTTCGTCGAACGGGTCAGGGCGCTTGCGGAGTCCCGGGCGTTCTTCCATCTCACCGGACCGGACGACTATCTCGTGCACGTGGCCGTCGCCGACCCGACGGATCTGCAACGCCTCGTGCTGGACGAGTTCACCTCGCGCCGCGAGGTGGCCCGCGTGGAGACCCGGCTCATCTTCCAGCAGTGGGAATGCGGCCCGCTGATGCCACCCGCGGCCGGCGCACGGAATCCGGCCGCCACCCCGGAGTCGGGCCCGGGCTCCTGCGCGCCATGAAGGATCTCCCTTCGGCCGAAGTCCCGTCCCCGCGTGACGTGGAGGCCCTCGCCGTACGAAGATGTCCACATGTCAGACACATCGAGCAGCGCTCTGCCGCGCCAGGTCGCCGACGCCTACGTCGACGCATACATCGAACTCGACCCGATCACCGGTACCTATCTCGGTGTCGCGGAAAGCTCCCGCCTGCTGCCCGATTTCTCACCCGCCGGTCAGGCCGCCATGGCCGACCTCGTACGCGCCACCCTGGTGCAACTCGACGCCGCGGAGCAGGTGCCGGGCGCGGACAGCGATGAGGAGAGGCGTTGCGCGCGGCTGTTGCGGGAACGCCTGACGGCCGAACTCGCCATCCACGACGCCGAGGAGGGGCTCCGGGCCGTTTCCAACATCCACTCCCCGGCCCACAGCCTCCGTGATGTGTTCGCGGCGACACCGACCGCGACGGACGAGGACTGGGCTGCGGTCGTGGACCGCCTGCGTGCGGTACCGGCCTCGCTGGAGGGGTATCGCGCCTCGCTCGCGCTCGGTCTGGAGCGCAAGCTGTACGGTGGCCCGCGTCCGACCGCCACGTTCATCGGCCAGCTGGGTACCTGGGCGGGCGAGAACGGCCCGGGATTCTTCCAGGAGTTCGTGACCGAGGGCCCCGGATCGCTGCGCACGGAGCTGGACGAGGCGGCCGGGCAGGCCACCGCTGCCCTGGTCTCGCTGCGTGACTGGATGAGGGAGGTGTACGCCCCCGCCGTCGAGGGCGCCCCCGACACCGTCGGCCGGGAGCGCTACGCCCGCTGGTCGCGCCAGTTCAACGGCACGGATCTGGATCTCGACGAGGCGTACGCGTACGGCTGGTCCGAATACCACCGGCTGCTGGCCGAGATGAAGACCGAGGCGGACAAGGTTCTGCCGGGCGCGGGCCCTTGGGAGGCGCTCGCCCACCTCGATGTGCACGGCAAGCACATCGAGGGCGTGGACGAGGTCCGCGTCTGGCTGCAGAGCCTGATGGACGAGGCCATCGAGGCGCTCGACGGCACTCACTTCGAACTCGCCGAGCGGGTCCGCAAGGTGGAGTCGCGGATCGCGCCCGCGGGGGGCGCCGCCGCTCCGTACTACACCGGGCCCTCGGAGGACTTCTCGCGACCCGGCCGCACGTGGCTCCCCACCATGGGTGAGACCCGCTTCCCCGTCTACGACCTGGTGTCGACCTGGTACCACGAGGGCGTGCCGGGCCACCACCTGCAGATCGCGCAGTGGACGCACGTCGCCGACAGCCTCTCGCGCTACCAGGCGTCGGTCGGCCAGGTCAGCGCCAACGCCGAGGGCTGGGCCCTGTACGCGGAGCGGCTCATGGACGAACTGGGCTTCCTGCCCGACGCGGAGCGCCGCCTCGGCTACCTGGACGCGCAGATGATGCGTGCCTGCCGGGTGATCGTCGACATCGGCATGCACCTGGAGCTGGAGATCCCCTCGGACTCACCGTTCCGTCCGGGTGAGCGGTGGACGCCCGCTCTGGCTCAGGAGTTCTTCGGCAGCCACAGCGGCCGGCCCGCCGACTTCGTGGAGAGCGAGCTGACCCGCTACCTGTCGATGCCGGGGCAGGCGATCGGTTACAAGCTGGGGGAGCGAGCCTGGCTGCTGGGCCGGGAGAACGCCCGGAAGGCCCACGGCGACGCGTTCGACCTCAAGGCCTGGCACATGGCGGCCCTGTCGCAGGGGTCGCTCGGCCTGGACGACCTGGTGGACGAGCTGTCCAAGCTCTGATCCAGGCGGGGCCGGGGGGCCGGACACGATCGTCCGGCCCCCGACCCCTTTCGCTCTTCCGCCGACGGCCCGAAGGACGCTTGCGTATGGCTCCGCCCGGTTTCCTGTTCTGCTGCGACCCGCTACGGCCGCGGCACCCCGATCCGCAGTTCGGCCGGGAGGCGGCTGCGGCCCGGCGCGCCGGTGCGCAGATCTCTCCGGTCGATCACGACGCGCTGCTGGCCGGGGACGTGGAGACCGCCGTCGCCCGGGTGGGGCGTGACTCGGGACCGTACTGGTACCGGGGCTGGATGATCCCGCCCGCCCGCTACGCGGAGTTGGGGCGCGCTCTCACCGCCCGTGGCTGCGCGTTGCTCACCGACGCCACGGCATACCGCACCGCCCATGAACTCCCGGGCTGGTACGAGGTGTTCACCGGTCTCACCCCCCGCAGCGTCTGGTGCTCCCTGTCCGCAGGAGAGGTCCTGCCGCATCCTTCCGTGTGGTCGGAGCTCGCCGGGGATCTCGGGCCCGGCCCCGGCATCGTCAAGGACTTCGTGAAGTCCCGCAAGCACGAGTGGCTGGAGGCGTGCTTCGTGCCGGAGCTGGGGGACGCGGGCCGGCTCGCCCGGGTCGTCGAGCGCTTCGTCGAACTGCAGGGGGAGTTCCTGGCCGGCGGTGTGGTCCTGCGCGCGTACGAGCCGTTCCTGCCGGGCGGCGAGGCACGCGTGTGGTGGGTGGACGGTGAGCCCGTGCACGTGACCGCCCACCCCGACACCCCCAACCAGGTGCCCTCACCCGAACTGGACGCCGTCGGTGAGGCCGTGCGCGCGCTCGGCTGCCGATGGGTGACCACCGACATGGCGCTACGGGAGGACGGGACGTGGCGGGTGGTGGAGGTCGGTGACGGGCAGGTCAGCGGCCTGCCCGCCGACGACGACGGGCGCCGCCTGTTCACCGCGCTCCTCGGCCCGTGAGCCGCCCGCGCCCGTTCAGCAGCCGCAGTCCTCTGCGCCCGCGGGCGCGGTGAGCGTATCGGCGGTGCGCCGCTGCGGTCCTTCCCAGCTCTCGAAGGCGAATCCCTCGCGTACCCAGTACTCGAACCCGCCGAGCATCACCTTGACCCGGTAACCGAGTTCGGCGAGCGCCAGAGCGGCTCGCGTCGCGCCGTCGCAGCCTGGGCCCCAGCAGTACGTGACCACGGGGACGGACGGGTCGAGGAGTCCGGGCGCCTGCTCCGCGATGATGGCGCTCGGCAGGTGTACAGCGCCGGGGACGTGCCCCTGGTCCCAGGACACTGCGGACCGGGAGTCCAGTACGACGAAGCCGGGGTCGCCGTCGGCTTCCAGGGCTGTGGCCACGTCGGAAACGTCCGTGTGAAAGGCGAGCGAGGCGCCGAAGTACGCGACGGCGGCGGCCGGGGAGGCGGGAGGCACCTGGAGGACGGAGTGGCCGTTGGCAGCGGTGTTCTGTGCGGTCATGACCGAAAATCTACGGTTGTCCCGCCCTCTCCGGAAGCGGTGATCCCCGGCACACCGTTTGATCTCCAGTGGATTTCCCTGTTGTCTGCCGTCCATGACCGAGTATTCCCCGGACGCCACGGACTGGCGCATCCTCGACGTCCTGCAACGTGACGGACGCGCGAGCTACGCCGACCTGGCCCGCGCAGTGGCGATGTCCCCGAGCGCCGTCACGGAGCGGGTCCGCCGTCTCGAAGAGGTGGGGGTGATCAGCGGGTACGCCGCCGTGGTGGACCCGGAGCGACTGGGGCTGCCGATCCTCGCCCTGGTACGGCTGCGCTACCCGAACGGCAACTACAAGCCGTTCCACGATCTGACGGGCACGACGCCCGAGATCATCGAGGCCCACCATGTGACCGGGGACGACTGCTTCGTCCTGAAGGTGACCGCCAGGTCGATGCGGCACCTGGAGGAGGTCACGGGAAGGATCGGCACCCTCGGCTCCGTGACCACCAGCATCGTGTACTCCTCGCCCCTGCCCCGTCGCCCGATCAGCCGCTGAGCGTGCCGCCCGCCCGGTGGACCACCGCCGATCCGTGCCGTTCCTTCACGACCTCCAGCTGGGCGGGGATCCGGCGCCGCAGGTCTGCCACGTGGCTGACGATGCCGACGCTGCGGTCGCGTTCGCGCAGCGAGTCCAGGACGTCGAGGACCTCGTCCAGCGTCTGGTCGTCGAGGCTGCCGAAGCCCTCGTCGATGAAGAGCGTGTCCAGTCGTACGCCGCCCGCCTCGTCCGTCACCACGTCGGCGAGGCCCAGGGCCAGCGCGAGCGAGGCGAAGAAGGTTTCTCCGCCGGACAGCGTGGCCGTGTCCCGCTCCCGGCCCGTCCATGAGTCGACGACATGCAGTCCGAGCCCCGCCCTGCGCGCGCCGCTGCGCTCATCGGAGTGGACCAGCGTGTAGCGGCCCGACGACATCCGTTGGAGGCGCACCGTCGCCGCGGCGGCCACCTGTTCGAGGCGAGCAGCCAGGACGTACGCCTCCAGGCGCATCTTGCGCTCGTTGTCCACGGAGGTGCCCGCGGTCAGACCGGCGAGACGGGCCACGCTCTCGTGCTCCTGCCGCAGTGGCCCCAAGGCGCGCACCTCGTCCTCGGCCCGGCGGGAGAGCCTGACCAGCTCCGCACTGCGCTCCTGCGCGGCGGCGTGCGCCGAGGCGCTGTCGCGCAGCGCCTTCGAGGCCAGGTCGTATGCCACCTGGGCCTCTTCCGGCTTGGCGGGCGCCCGGGCGGCGGCGGATCGGGCATCCTCCTCGGCCAGCCGGTCGGCGATCGTGGCGGCCTCCGTCTGCCAGGTGTCGATCCGGCGTTGCAGCTCCCGCTGCGCGGTGTCGCCGAGGAGCCTGGCGGCGGCGGCCTGCGGCGTGTCGAATCCGGCCCGGAAAGCGGCGTCGGCCAGCCTGCCGTCTGCTTCCTTGAGCCGCTCGGCCGCATCCTGTTCGGCGCGGAGCGCCTCCGCCGCGTCGGCCAGCAGCCCGGCACGCCGTTCCAGCAGCTCCGCGTGCTCGGCCACCGTGGCACAGGCACCCCGGGCCTTCAGCAACTCAGCCTGCAGTGCGTGTTGTTCGCGGTCGAGCGCCTCGCGGTGCGAGGTGCGGGCAGCCGCACGCCGCTCGGCCTGTTGCCGGTCGTCGAGCCGGCCGAGGTGCTCACGCTCCGCGGCGGCGAGGGCTTCCCGGGCCGCGTGTGTTCCCGCCGCCAGACGGTGCGCGTCCGTGTGATCCCGGGTCAGGCGGTCCACGACCGCCCGCAGTTCGGCCACGGACGCGGAGTCGCGGCGCGCCGGCCCGGTGGCATCGGTTCCGTCGTCCGGGGCCGCCGCCTGCGCCCGCGCCGCGGCAAGGCGTTCGCGCAGGACCCCGAGCTCGCTCTCGGCCTCCGCACGGGCCCGGTCGGCCCGCTGGTGGGCGGCGAGTGCCTCCTCCTCCGTGGCCCGGTCCACATGGCCGGCCTCCGCACGGGCCGGCTCGGGGTGCTCGTCCGAGCCGCACACCGTACAGGCCACACCGGCGACGAGCTGACCGGCCAGTTCCGCCGCGATGCCACGCAGCCGCTGTTCGCGTAGCGCCAGCCACCTCTCGTGCGCGTCCACCGCACGCTCGCGGGCTCTGGTCAGGGCCGCGGCCGTGGTCTCCTCCTGCGCACCGAGCGCGTCGCGCCGGCGTGCCGCCTCCAGCCTCCTGCGCGCGGGGTCGAGACGGCCTGCCAGCTGTTCCGCGCGGGTCGCGGCGTCCTGCGCCGTCTCCACGGCCTCCCTGAGGGTCCGGTGGGTGGTGTCCCAGCCGGCCAGCCATTCCGCCGCCTCCTGGATCAGCTCCTCGTCGGAGCAGGTCTGCCGTTCCAGGCCGTCCCGTTCGGCGTCGATCTCCCGGCTGCGCCGTTCGGCCCGCCGGGCGGCGTCGAGTGCGCCCAGCTCCACCCGCAGTCCGCGTTCCCTGTCGGCCAGCTGTTCGAAGCCCGCCTCGGCCAACTCGGCAGGCAGCCCGGCGCGGGACCGCTCAAGGGCCCCGACAGCCGCGCGGTGGGCCCGCTCGGCCTCGTCGCGGAGATCGAGCGCCGGGGCCACCAGATCCGCCTTGCGCGCCCGTGCCAGCTGTTCGTGGCAGCGGTCGCGTTCCGCGCGGCGGTCCTCCAGTCCCGCGGCAC
Source organism: Streptomyces sp. NPDC005791 (assembly GCF_042871485.1). Lineage (NCBI taxonomy): Bacteria > Bacillati > Actinomycetota > Actinomycetes > Kitasatosporales > Streptomycetaceae > Streptomyces > Streptomyces sp. NPDC005791. The sequence goes on along the minus strand of NZ_JBIAIP010000016.1, from coordinate 78,782 downwards.
GGCGGCGGGTCTCCTCGTACCGCTGCTGCAGCCGGGCGAGTTCGCGCTCGGCCTCCAGTGCGTGGCCGGCCGCGGTAGTCCGCTCTTCCGCCTCGGTCAGGACGCACCGGGCGATGTCGAGCCGTTCACGCGCTCCGCTGCGCGCGGCGGCGGCCCACTGCAGGACCCCTTCGGCGAGACCGGGTTCACCGGGCCGTTCCTCGGGCAGCGGCGTCTCCTCCGCCGCGGGCCCGGCCGCCTGCGCGATGCGCTGGGCGAGAGCGAGGATCTGCTCGTCCCCTGCCCTGACCCTGGCTTCGGCCGCCCGTCGCAGCTCCGCCAGACGGTCCTCGACGGCCGCGAAACGGCGGGTGTCGAAGAGTCGGCCGAGCAGCTTGCCGCGTGCCTCGGCGTCGGCCCGCAGGAACCGCGCGAAGTCGCCCTGCGGCAGGAGCACCACTTGGCAGAACTGGTCGCGGCTCATCCCGAGGAGCCCGCCGATCTCCTCGCCGATCTCCTGGTGGGAGCGGCTGAGCGCCTTCCAGCCGTGCTCGGCGTCGTACTCGCGCAGCCAGCTCTGTGCCTTCTCGGTCGTGAAGCCGCCGCCCCTCTTCTTGGGGCGGGGCTGGGCGGGCCGCCTGGTCACTTCCAGGCGCCGCCCCCCGACTGTCAGCTCCAGGCGCACCTCGGTCGGCCGGTCCACCGGGGCGTGGTCGCTGCGCAGCGAGGTGCCGGGGCTCTGCCGGGCACCGGGCACCGCCCCGTACAGGCCGTAGCAGACGGCATCGAGAACGGAGGTCTTGCCCGCGCCGGTGGGGCCGTGCAGCAGGAATATCCCGGCCGTGGACAGGGCGTCGAAGTCGACTTCCTGGGTGGCGCCGAAGGGCCCGAACGCGGTCAGGGTGAGCTTGTGCAACCTCATCGGGACACCTCGTCGACTCCGTCGGCGACCCGTACGTCGTCGAAGGCCGCGCTCAGCACAGCCCGTTCCTGGGCGCTCGGGCCGCTTCCGCCGCGTACATGGGCCACGAAGTCCTCCGCCACCTGCTGGTCGTCACGTCCTTCGAGCCGCTGGGCGTACGACGCGAGGGGGTCCTGCGGGGCACGCTCGGGGTCGAAGACCAGGCTGAGGGTGTGCGGGAATCGCTCGACCAGGCGGGCCATCGGATCGTCGGGCCGCGCCGGATCGGTGAGGGTGGCTTCCACCCAGGATTCCCGGTGCCGCTCGAGGGCCGGGTCGTCGAGCAGCGTGCCGATGTGCCCGCGGAGCCGGGCGAGCGGGCGCGGCACCGGGCAGTCGACGCGTTCGGCGGTGAGTGCTCCGCCGGATCCGAGGTCGACCAGCCACATCGTCTTGCGGTGCGCGTGCTCGGAGAAGGAGTACGCGAGGGGTGAGCCCGAGTAACGCACGCGTTCCGTGACCGTCTGGCAGCCGTGCAGGTGACCGAGGGCCACGTAGTCCACTCCGTCGAAGACCCCGGCGGGGACGGCGGCGACACCTCCGACCGTGATGTCGCGCTCACTGTCGCTGGGGGCGCCGCCCGCCACGAACGCGTGGGCGAGCACCACGGACCGGGTGCCGTCCGGCCGGGCGGCCAGATCGGCCCGGACCCGGTCCATGGCCGCGGTGAGGACGGCTTCGTGCCCCGCCTTCGACGCGCCCAGGCTGTCCTTGACGAGGGCCGGTTCCAGGTAGGGCAGCCCGTAGAACGCCACGTCGCCCTGTGCGTCGTGCAGTACGACCGGGGTGGCGCAGTGGCCTGGATCGGTGCGCAGATGGATCCCGGCCCGCGCCATCAGTCCGGCGCCGACACCGAGCCTGCGGGCGGAGTCGTGGTTTCCCGAGATCATGACGGTGGGTACCCCGGCGGCGGCCAGTCTGTGCAGCGCGCCGTCGAACAGCTGGACGGCTGACAGCGGCGGTACGGCCCGGTCGTAGACGTCGCCCGCCACGACGACCACGTCGACGGCGTGTTCCCGTACCGTCGCGACGAGGTGGTCCAGGTAGGCGGCCTGGGCGTCGAGCATCGGGACCCGGTGGAAGGACCGCCCGAGGTGCCAGTCCGAGGTGTGCAGAATCCTCACGACGTCACTCCGACGGCTACGACCCGCATGTTCCACTTCCTCCGCCCCAGGACCGCACCGGTCCGGCTCCCCGCCCACCCCGGGTATCCGCGGCGGGCCCGGCCGCGCTGATGCCGCACGGCCCCTGCTCCCTCATCGGGCTCAGACATCCCCGTACGCCTCGCCGCCCAGTGTGAGCGTCGCGGAACCTGCCGTGGCGTCGGCCAGCCATGCGCTGAAACCGTCGACGTCGGCGTCCGGCAGCCCGATGGCGAACGTCACGGCCTCCGCGTAGGTCACCTCGCGAACGGCCCGCCCGGTGGCGCGCAGGTCGTTCTCCAGCTTGCCCGCCCGCTGGTGGTCGACCGTGACGGTGGCGAGGCGGAACCGGCGGCGGGCGGTGGTGCCGAGCGCGTCGAGCGCTTCGCCGACCGCACCCCCGTACGCCCGGATCAGCCCGCCCGCGCCGAGCTTGACACCGCCGAAATAACGGGTGACGACGGCGGCGGCGTACCGCACCTCCCGGCGCATGAGCATCTGCAGCATGGGGACGCCCGCCGTACCGCCGGGCTCGCCGTCGTCACTCGCCTTCTGTACGGAGGCGTCAGCGCCGATGACGTAGGCGAAGCAGTTGTGGTTGGCGGTGGGGTGCTCCTTGCGGATGCGCGCGATGAACTCCTGCGCCTCCCGCTCGGTGGCGGCGGGGGCGAGCGCGCAGAGGAAGCGCGATCGGCTGACCTCGGTCTCGTGCACGCCCGCGCGGGCGACTGTCCGGTACTGCTCCTGCATCGGTCCACCCTATGTGCCGTTCCGGCCGGGTCTTCCCATCGCCCGTCGGGAATGGTCCGGCGGGGCCGTCCGTTGTCCGGGCATGTACGCAGACGATGAGACGGTTCGCAGGATCCTCCAGGAGACGGGGGACACCTGGGCGGTGGTCGGCCTGTCCGCCAACCGCTCCCGCGCGGCCTACGGGGTGGCAGAGGTCCTCAAGCGCTTCGGCAAGAAGGTGGTGCCCGTCCACCCCAAGACGGAGACGGTCCACGGCGAACAGGGATACGCCTCGCTGGCGGACATCCCCTTCCCCGTCGACGTGGTGGATGTCTTCGTCAACAGCGACCTGGCGGGCGGTGTCGCCGACGAGGCGGTGGCGGTCGGCGCGAAGGCGGTCTGGTTCCAGCTGGGTGTGATCGACGAGGGGGCGTACGAGCGCACGCGCGCGGCGGGCCTGGCCATGGTGATGGACCGCTGCCCGGCGATCGAGATACCCCGCCTGGAGTCCCGCGGCTGACGGGCGGGGTGTCGCCGAATGCTACCGGCCGGGAGAATGTCCGCTGTGCCCCAGCCCCTCCACCGCGGCGGTGAACGCGCCGCCACCCAGCTGTACGAGCTCGGCGTGCGGCGGGGCGGTGTGCTGCTGGTGCACGCCTCGATGCGCTCCGTGGGCGGGGACGCGGACAGCATGGCCGCCGCCTTGCGTGCGGCTCTGGGCCCGGAGGGAACGGTGGTCGTCCCTGCCTTCACCCCGGAGAATTCCGACACTTCGCGCTCCTACCTGCAGCGGGTCCGCGGTCTGGGCGTGGAGGCCCGTGCGGCGGTGCGTGCGGCGATGCCCGCGTTCGACCCGGCGGTCACTCCCGCACCCACGATGGGCGCGCTCGCCGAGGCGGTGCGGCGGGCTCCGGGCGCGCTGCGGAGCACCCATCCTCAGACCTCGTTCGCCGCGCTCGGACCGGCGGCCGGGCAGCTCCTCGCCGGCCACCGCCGGGACTGCCATCTGGGCGAGGAGTCCCCGCTCGCCAGGCTGTACGAGGCCGACGCTCAGGTCCTGCTCCTGGGCACGGGCTTCGACAGCTGCACGGCGTTCCACCTCGCGGAGTACCGCCGCCCCGGTCCGCCCCGCCGTCTCTACCGCTGTGTGGTGGCCGCGGAAGGCACGGGCGGACTCTGGTGGGAGTACGAGGACATCGCTCTGGACGACAGTGACTTCGCCGCCCTCGGGGACGACTTCGTGCGCGCGCGAGCCGATGCGGTGGGCACCGGCGGGGTGGGGGCGGCCCGAAGCCGACTGTTCCCCCTCCGCGCGGCCGTCGACTTCGCGGCACAATGGCTGCAGGACCATCGGGCCGACGGCTGCTGAGTACGCCGCTCCCCGGCCGCCGAAGGTGTCCGGGCAGCGCGCGACCCGCTCACCTGCCTTCCCGGCGGACCGGCGGAATCGACACCACCATGGTCAGATCGGTGGGCTCGCTGCCGTCGTTGCGGTAGCTGTGCGGCACATGGGCCTCGAAGGCCGCCGAGGTGCCGGCGGGCACCGTGTGGGCCTCGCCGTCCACGACGAGAGTCAGCGCACCCGCCGTGACGTGGAGGAGTTCCACCGTCCCTTCGGGGTGCGGATCCGACGCGCTGCTGTCGCCTGGCATCAGATGCCAGGACCAGAGCTCGACCGGCCCTCCGGCCTCCGTGCCCACCAGCAGGGTGCTCGCGCTGCCGGCCTCCGTCGACCACATGCGCACCGCCTGGATCTCGGGCACCAGCCGCACATGGGGCCCCTGCTCGTGGTCGAGCAGGGTGGTGATGCTGATGCCCAAGGCGTCGGCTAGCTTGACGGTGGTACCGACGCTCGGGTTCGTACGCGCCTGCTCGATCTGGATGATCATGCCGCGGCTGACCCCCGCTCGGGCCGCGAGAGTGTCAAGGGTGAAACCGCGCTCGCCTCGCCAGCGCTTGAGGTTACGCGCGAGCGCCTGGGTGAGCTGATCGAGGTCAGACACGTTCCGTCCATCATTCTGGATGCCAGAGTCGAAAGTACTGCACCGAGGAGCGGCCCACCCACCCGATCGACGCACTGTACTGCGAGGCGCCCCCGTAGGAATGCCCCGGTCAGGTGCCCTCGGCCGCGTCCTCCAGCAGCAGCGCCACGGCGGCCAGCTGCTCGGGTGTGACCCCGTCGGGGATCGGCACCGGGGCGGGCGTACGAAGCGGCGGCTGCCAGCCCTGGTCCGGGTCCCAGCTCCGCACCACCCGGGCGGGCGCCCCCGCCACCACCGCGTGATCGGGGACCTCTCCGCGGACGACGGCTCCTGCCGCGACCACCACGTTGCGGCCGAGCCTGGCCCCCGGAAGGATCACCGCTCCGGTGCCGATCCAGCATCCGGGGCCGATCACGACCGGCTCCATGCGCGGCCATTGCTTGCCGACCGGCTCGTGAGGATCGTCGTAACTGTGGTTGGTGGAGGTGATGTAGACGTACGGCCCGCAGTAGGTGTCCGAGCCGATCGACACGGTGGTGTCGGCGATGACATGGCTGCCCCGGCCCAGCACCACACCGTCGCCCAAGGTCAGGACGGTCTCGGTGCCCAGGTCAAGATCGGGCATCAGTCCCGCCGTGAGCGTCACCTGTTCACCGATGATGCAGTGGTCGCCCAGTTCGATCCACGGCTCCCCGAAGACCGTGCCCTGCGGGAAGGCGAGCCGCGTTCCCGTACCGATACGGCCGAAACGCAGCCGTCCGGGGTGCTGCGCGGTGACCGCTCCGGTCTCCTGCACCCAGGCCCAGACGCGATGGACGGCGCGGGACGTCACACCACGCCGCCGGATGGCCAGGGTGGAGAGCAAGTTCCGGTTCTTCGGCACCCGTTCACGGTAGTCGGCCCGGCCGGAGCGGATCCGTGCGACGAGCTGTGATGTTCACCCCACCCGTCCGGTACCCGGGCCCGTCCATTACGGTTCGTGCGGAGCAAGGGGCGCCGAGCGCACCACACCCCAGCGGAGGAGCAGGCGATGGCAGAGCGGGCATTGGTCACCGGTATCGGTGGCAAGGAACCGGACATCGACCCGGACGCCTTCCTCGCGCCGACCTCCGTCGTCGTCGGCGAGGTGTCGATGGCCGCGGGCTCCAGCATCTGGTACCACGCCGTGCTGCGCGGCGACGGCGGCCCGATCTCCCTCGGTGCCCAGAGCAACATCCAGGACAACTGCAGCGTGCACACCGACCCCGGCTTCCCGATGACCGTGGGCGCCAGGGTCTCCGTCGGTCACAACGCCGTCCTGCACGGCTGTGTCATCGAGGACGACGTCCTGGTCGGCATGGGCGCCACGGTGCTCAACGGCGCGCACATCGGCGCGGGTTCACTGATCGCGGCGCAGGCCCTCGTACCGCAGGGAATGCGTGTGCCGCCGGGCTCGCTCGTCGCCGGCGTCCCCGCCAAGGTCAAGCGGGAGCTGACCGCCGAGGAGCGTGAGGGCATCGCCCTCAACGCGGCCGGTTACGTGGAGCTGGCGAAGGCCCACCGTGAGGCGCACCAGCAGGGCTGATCCCACCGCACGGCCGGCCCCTGACCAGGGCTCGCCCCCGGCGAGGGCTGATCCCTCCGCACGGCCAGGGTCCGCGCCGGGTCAGTCGGCCGGGACCGCCTCCGGCTCGGGCGCCGCCACGGACCGGCCCGCCTGCTCCGCGGCCTTCTTGGCACGGTTCTTCAGCACCAGCATGGAGACCACACCGATCAGCACGGCCGCCAGCAGCCCCAGCCACGAGAAGCGCTTGAGCCAGGCCTCGGCGACGACCCCCACCGAGTAGACGACCGCGGTGGTGCCTCCGGCCCAGACGATTCCACCGAGCACATTGGCGATCAGAAACTTCCAGTACGGCATGCGCAGGACACCGGCCAGCGGCCCCGCGAAGATGCGCAGCAGGGCGACGAATCGGCCGAAGAAGACCGCCCACACGCCCCACTTCTCGAACGACCGCTCCGCCATGGCGATCTGTGGTTCCCCGAAGTGCTTGGGGAACTTCCCGCCGCACCAGGCGAGCAGCGGGCGACCTCCCTTGCGGCCGATGGCGTAACCGATCGAGTCACCGATGATCGCCCCGGCCGACGCGCAGGCGCCGAGCACCACGGGGTCGATGTCGCCGTGCTGGGAGGCGAGGAGCGCCGAACTCACGAGGATGATCTCGCCGGGCAGCGGAATACCCAGACTCTCGAGTCCGATGACGACCCCCACCAGGAGGTAAATGCTGACCGCGGGGACGGTCTCGAGCCACTCCTGGACGTGCAACGCGGGTCCTTCCCGTAAGAGATCTGCAGCCGTGCACCACGGGTGGTGCACGGCGGGCAGCCTACCGGGCCGGACGGCCGTGACAGCGACCGCCGCCCCCGGACCGGGGGCGCGCGGTCGGGACGCGGTCAGCGGTTCGGACGCAGCGTCCAGATCACGTTCATCTCGCTGGTGACTGCACCGTCCGCGCGCCGGATCTCGACGCTCACAGGGAATTCCGGACGCCTCCCCTCGTCCAGTTCGGCGACGACCTCGACTGCCGGGCGGCCCAGCACGGCGGTCGCGGTGAGGGCTCCCATGGCCACCTTCTTGAAGGCCATCTCCGTGGTGACGGGCAGCGGTACGGCCCTGGACATCTGGTCGCCGAACGCGGCGACGACGATCGCGCCGCTCGCCGACTCGGCGAGCGTGAACATCGCTCCGGCATGGGGGCCGCCGAGGTGGTTGCGGTACTCGTCCCGGTCGGGGAGCGAGAGGACGGCGCGCTCCGCGGTCGTCTCCAGGTAGGTGATGCCGAGGGTCCGGACCATCGGGACGCTCGCGGACAGGATGTCGCCGACTGTCATCTCTTCAGTACTCATGACGGCGATGTTACTAGCGGGTAGCGCATGTTGACCATCCCCTCACAGGGGTGCCCGTAGCAGAGGCTGCCCCGCACCTCTATGGTTACTGGCCATGTGGCCAGGACAGCAGCCGCCCGGGGGCGAGCAGAACCCGCAGGACCAGAACCAGAACCCGTACCAGCAGCCGGGGTACCAACAGCCGAACCCCTACCAGCAGCCGGGATACCAGCAGCAGGGCCAGCAGGGGTACCCGCAGCCGAACCCGTACCAGCAGCCCACCGTGCCGCAGTACGCCGTACCCGGCGGGCCGGGCGGCCCGCAGCCGGACAAGAAGAAGACGACGCTCGTCGCCGTCCTCGCGGCCACCGCGGTCGTCATCGCGGCGGTCGTCACCGGTGTCGTCGTCATGAACAAGGACGACGACGAGGGCGGCTCCGAGGTGGCCGACGGCAAGGCGTCCCCGTCGGCGAAGACGTCCGACGCGGCGTCCACACCCGCGGCGAACCCACGGGGCGGCGAGGACGCCGCCCCGACGGTTCCGGGCTGGAAGGTCGTGACCAATCCCAAGTGGGGCACGCAGTTCGACGTGCCCGGCGACTGGGAGGTGGCGAGCACCGGTGTGATCTCAGGTTTCGAGGACGCGAAGGATCCCACGGGTCCGCCGGTGGTCGGCTTCTCCGCGCCCGCGCACTACAAGAGCAAGTGGTGCGTCGACGACACGGACAAGGACGGCTCCAAGGAGGACACCGGCCTCGCCGGTGTCGGTACCAAGGGCGGCCAGGGCGCCAAGAACACGGACGAGGCTGCCACGAACGAGGCGGGCAACTGGGTGTGGGCCGCCTACGCGCAGGAGGACCCGAAGGAGAAGCTCAAGATCGGCAAGCCCAAGCCGTACACGACCAAGTCCGGCCTCTCGGGCAGCGTCGTCACGGCCACCGCCACCGGTCTGGCCAAGAAGAACAAGTGCGACACCGACGGCAAGTCGATCGCGTTCAGCTTCAAGAACGCCAAGGACGAGTACTCGTCCTGGATCCTCTACGCCAACGCCGGTGTCGACGACGAACTCCCGGACGCCACCATCCAGAAGATACTCAGCACGGTACGTCTGACGGAGGGCGCGGAGACCGCGTCCTGAGCCTCCGGCCCACCCGGCCCGGTCCACCCGTTTGGCGGGAGGGGGCGGATGCGGGGATAGTCCCTTGGTGACTTCCGCCGACTCCTCGCCCTCTCCGGCCCCGCCGTCCGCGCCGGCAGGCCGCAACTTCGGTCTGCTGACCGCCGCCGCGATCATCACGAGCCTGGGCACCAACGGTGCGCTGATCGCGGCGGCCTTCGCGGTTCTCGAGTCGGGCGGCGACAGCGGCGACGTCGGTCTGGTCGCCGCCGCGCGTACGGCGCCGCTGGTGCTCTTCCTGCTGATCGGCGGCGCGGTCGCGGACCGGCTGCCGCGTCATCGGGTGATGGTGGCCGCGAACACGCTCAACTGTGTCTCGCAGGCGGTGTTCGCCTGGCTGGTACTCACCGGGGGCGCCGAACTGTGGCAGATGATGCTGCTGACGGCGCTCTGCGGCACCGGGCAGGCCTTCTTCGGTCCGGCGGCCGAGGGCATGCTGATGTCCAGCGTCACCGGTGAACAGGCAGCCCGTGCCTTCGCCTTCTTCCGGATGTCGATGCACGGCGCGGCCATCGGCGGCGCCGCACTCGGCGGCGCCATGATCGCGGCCATGGACCCGGGATGGGTGCTGGCGGTCGACGCGGCGGCGTTCGCGGTCGCCGGGGTGCTGCGGGCCTTCCTGAACGTGAGCCACATTCCCGCGCGCGCACCGGGCGGCGGACTGCTCGCCGATCTCCGGGAGGGCTGGCAGGAGGTCGCCGGGCGCCCCTGGCTGTGGGCCGTCGTGCTGCAGTTCTCCGTGGTCGTGGCCGTCGTCGGTGCCGCCGAGGCGGTGTACGGGCCGCTGGTGGCGCGGGACGAGCTCGGAGGCGCCCGCCCCTGGGGATTCGCCCTCGCGGCCTTCGGGGTCGGCACGCTGGGCGGGGCGCTGCTGATGATGCGGTGGAAACCGCGGCGGCTGCTGCTGGCCGGGACGCTGTGCGTGTTCCCGCTCGCCCTGCCGTCAGCTGGGCTCGCGATCCCGCTGCCGGTGACCGGCCTCTGCGCGGTGATGTTCCTGACGGGGGTCGCCATCGAGGTGTTCGGTGTGTCCTGGATGACGGCCCTGCACCAGGAGATACCGGAGGAGAAGCTGTCCCGGGTCGCGGCCTACGACTGGTTCGGCTCGGTCGCCATGGTGCCGCTGGCCACGGCTGCGGCCGGCCCGGTGGAGACGCTGGTCGGCCGCAGTGAGGCCCTGTGGGGCTGTGCCGCGCTGATCGTGCTGGTGACGGCGGGCGTGCTGCTTGTCCCGGACGTACGGAATCTGACCCGCCGCAGCACCGTGAAGGAGGTCGGCGTCCCCGCGCGGGCGAGGGAGTCAGCCGATGCTGAAGGCGCCGTCGGGGGGCTCGGGTGAGGCCACGGCCTCACTGTCCCGCACCGGCTTCGCACCACCGATGAGCCGGGTGAGCGCCGCACCGTACTCGACCCGCGCGGGAAACGCGTCGGCGGCGCACAGCCTGGCGAGCGGCGCGAGATCGAGGGTGCCCCGGGAGGCGAGCAGCACGGCGTTGCCGAACCGCCGACCGCGCAGGACGGCCGGTTCGGCGATGAGCGCCAGCTCATCGAACACTTCGGCGAAGTTGGCCAGTTGTGCGCGCAGGAAGGTGAACGGAGCGCTGTCGGCCAGGTTGGCCGCGTAGACGCCGTCCTTCCGCAGCACCCGTCCGGCGGCCCGCGCGTACTCGACGGAGGTGAGGTGCGCCGGTACGCGTGAGCCACCGAAGACGTCGGCGATCAGGAGGTCCGCGGAACCTTCCGGCGCCTCCTCGATCCACTCCCGCGCATCGGTGCCGTGCACGGTCACGCCGGCCCCCTCGGGCAGCGGCAGATGTTCGCCCACCAGGTCGACGAGCCCCCGGTCCGCCTCGGCCACGTCCTGCCGTGACCCCGGCCGGGTCGCCGCGACGTAGCGGGGCAACGTGAGTGCGCCACCCCCGAGATGCACCACGTCCAGCGGCGTCCCCGGCGCGCCGGCCCGGTCCACGACGTGGCCGAGCCGGCGTACGTACTCGAATTCGAGGTGCTCCGGTGCGTCGAGATCGACGTACGACTGCGGGGCGCCGTCGACCGTGAGCAGCCAGGCCCGGTCCCGGTCGACGTCGGGCAGCAGCCTGGCGGTACCGCAATCGGTGTCCCGGATGACGGGTATCGGCTCGTGCACTCCCTCATTGTGCCGGGCGCCGGGGGCTCTTCCCGCCGGTCAGCCGTTCCACACCGCGGCGACCGCTTCGGTGTGCGCGGCGGACTGGGCGAGCCCGGCCCGGGCTGCCGCGGCCCGTCGTGCGGGGTCCAGGGAGTTACGGCCGATGGCCCTGCGGGTGTCGGCGTCCGGTGTGATGACCTCGACTCGCGCCCCGGCGGCCTCCAGTTCGGCGGCTTGTGCGCGGGGCGAGACGATCACTTTGTTGCCACTGGCGGTGGGGGCGATCACGACGACGCGTTCGTAACCGGCGGCCAGATGGGCGTTGGCCGGGGAGTGCACGCCCCCGTCGATCCAGTTCCCTCCGTCGGCGCCGACGACGGGCCAGACGGCTGGAACGGCGCAGCTGGCGGTGACGGCGTCCGCGAGCGTGACCGTGCCCGTCCGGTCGAAGGTGTGCAGCGCGCCGGTGTCCGCGTCCACGGCGGTGACCAGCAGTTTCCGTTCGGGCCATTCCGACGACGGAAGCAGACTCGCGATCATCTCGCGCCGTTCGTCCGCGGTCGCACCGGGCCGGCTGTTCAGGGCCAGGGCTCCCAGCTTCCGGCCGTACTCGTCGGGCGTACGGGAGGAGAGCACCGCTCTCGCGTAACGCAGGACGGTGACGGGGCCGAGCCGGCCGGTCGGCCCCTTCTCATCCTCCGGGGCGGCCAGTTGCCGCGCGTAGAGGTCGCCGACGCCGGCAGGTCCGAAGGCGAGTTGCGTCCCGACGATGGCGCCGGCCGAACTCCCGACGATCAGGTCGGCGGTGGAGAGGTCGACGCCCGCCTTGGCGAGTCCGTGCAGGACGCCGGTTTCCCAGGCGGTGCCGGTGACGCCTCCGGCACCCAGTACGAGAGCTGTGTCTGCCATGGGCCCAGTCTGCCGCAGAAGGTGCGGCCCGCCCTCCCGGGGGCGGGGAAGGCGGGCCGCGTCGGTGCCGTCAGAGCAGGCCGGTGACCGTACCGGCGCCGACCGTGCGTCCGCCCTCGCGGATCGCGAAGCCGAGACCGGACTCCAGCGGGACGTCACGGCCGAGCTCGACGGTCATGGTGACCGTGTCCCCGGGCCGTGCCACCACCGCCTCGCCGAGGTCGACGTCCCCGACGACATCCGCCGTACGGATGTAGAACTGCGGCCGGTAGCCCGTGGTGACCGGCGTGGTCCGGCCCCCTTCCCCGGCCGACAGGACGTACACCTGCGCGGTGAAGCGCCGGCTCGGAGTGACGCTGCCGGGCGCCGCCACCACATGGCCGCGACGGACCCGGTCGCGCTCGACCCCACGCAGCAACAGCGCGACGTTGTCTCCGGCCTCCGCGGACTCCATCGGCTTCCCGAAGGTCTCCAGGCCGGTGACGACCGTCTCCACCTCCGCGCCGAGCACCGACACCCGGTCCCCGACACGCACCGTGCCGCGTTCCACGGCTCCGGTGACGACGGTGCCGCGGCCCGTGATGGTGAGCACGTTCTCCACGGACAGGAGGAACGGCGCGTCGGTGTAACGCACCGGCATCGGTACGTACGTGTCGACGGCGTCCAGCAGCCCCTCGATGGACGCCGTCCAGCGTGGGTCTCCCTGGAGCGCACCGAGCCCCGACACCCGCACGACGGGCACGGTGTCCCCGCCGTAACCGTGCGCGGAGAGCAGTTCGCGGACCTCCAGCTCGACCAGGTCGGTGAGTTCGGGGTCGCCCGCGTCGGCCTTGTTGAGGGCGACGACGATGTGGTCGACGCCGACCTGACGGGCCAGCAGGACGTGCTCCGCGGTCTGCGGCATGATGCCGTCGAGTGCGGAGACCACGAGGATCGCCCCGTCGAGCTGGGCCGCTCCGGTGACCATGTTCTTGATGTAGTCGGCGTGTCCGGGCATGTCGACGTGCGCGTAGTGCCGCGTGTCGGTCTCGTACTCGACGTGCGAGATGTTGATGGTGATGCCGCGCTGCGCCTCCTCCGGGGCCCGGTCGATCCGGTCGAACGGCACGAAGGTGCCGGTCCCGCGGTCGCTGAGCACCTTGGTGATGGCGGCGGTCAGGGTGGTCTTGCCGTGGTCGACGTGGCCCATGGTGCCGATGTTGAGGTGGGGCTTGGTGCGCACGTATGCCGTCTTGGGCATGGCTCGTTCCTTGGTTCTCGAAGCTGAAGAGAAGACCCCAGGGCCCCGCCGACCCTCCCCTTGCGGGGTCCGCCGGACTGTCGGGGGAGGGTCAGCTTCGGGCGCCGCCGAAGGGCGCTGCGGCAGCGGCGAACGCTGCGTCGGTTGCTGCTGCGACTGCTGCGGTGCGCGCGGCCGCGAGGCTCACGGCAGCCTTCGGCGCGTCCGCGACTGCGGACTGCGCTGCGAGGAAGGCGTACCGGAACATGCCCTGATCATGGCGGAGTGGCGGCACGGCGTCGAATGGTTTTCACGCCGTCCGAACCCGCCTGCCGCGCGGCGCTGTGGAGGGAACCCGTGGATCCGACGGCGCGTCACACGCTGGAGCGATCGTCGGAAGATCGCAGCGCGAGGGGGAACGGGGGCTGTTGTCGTCACCTCGGTGGACTTCCGGGGTCCGCGCGGCGACTGACTGCGGCCTGGGGCGACCGCGCCTTGTTCCGGGCCGGCCGGGCCGCCGGGGTCACCGCCCGGACGGACCGGGGTGCGTGACGAGTGACTCGTCGTCCGCCGCCCGCACGCTACGGCGATCACACACCTGTTTCGGTTACGCTCCCCAAATGTTCGACCCCGTCCCCGCAACACGGCCCTCCACCGGCCTAGCAGTGCGCTGTACGAGGGCGCTGCTCTCCCCCTGGTCCCGGTTTTCCCTGCTCGTGGCGGTCCTCGTGGCTGCCGCCACCACGATGCTGCTGTTCGAACCACAGCGGTTGCTGGCCTCCGGCTGGCCACCGCAACTCACGGGTTCCACCGCCGCGATGCTGTTCGGACTCGCGTACGGCGTGTGTACCGTGGCTTTTGTGCCGCGCCCGCTGCTCAATCTGGCCGCCGGTGCGCTGTTCGGTGCCCAGGCCGGGCTCGCGGCGGCGCTGGCCGGTACCGTCCTTGGTGCCGGTGTCTCCTTCCTGCTCGGCAGGGTGCTCGGTCAGGACGCGCTCCGGACACTGTTGCGCGGCAAGTACCTGAAGGCTGCGGACGGGCTGCTGAGCCGGCACGGGTTCCGGTCCATGCTGGCGCTGCGGCTCTTCCCCGGGGTGCCGTTCGCCGCGGCCAACTACTGTGCGGCGACCTCCCGCATGGGATACCCCCCGTTCCTGCTGGCCACGGGGCTCGGCTCGATCCCGAACACGGCCGCGTACGTCATCGCGGGCAGTACGGCCTCCTCACCGACGTCGCCGGTGTTCCTGGCAGCGATGGGTTTCATCGTGCTGTCCGGCGCGGGAGCGGCGCTGGTGGCCTGGCGCCGGCGGCACCGACTGGCGGGCACGGACGGCGCGGCGTCCCAGGAGGCGGACGGCGCGGCATAGGCAGGGGCAGGCGGAAGTCTGTTCACCTGCAGGCGATACGCTGCGCGCGACCGACAGAGGATGTCCGGGGCCGTGGCGTCCCGTCCCCCTTTCTGACCGCATCCGCACGCCGCCGACGGCCTTCGCGTCCGTCGGCCGTTGCATGAGTACCTCCGGGATGGCCTAAGCCCCATGAGCTGGTTCGAATCATTCGTCCTGGGCCTCGTTCAGGGACTGACCGAGTTCCTGCCGATCTCCTCCAGCGCGCATCTGCGGCTGACCGCGGCATTCGCGGGCTGGCACGACCCGGGAGCGGCGTTCACCGCGATCACACAGATCGGCACGGAGACCGCGGTCCTCATCTACTTCCGCAAGGACATCGCCCGGATCATCTCGGCCTGGTCCCGGTCGCTGACCAATTCCTCGATGCGAGGCGATCACGACGCCCAGATGGGCTGGCTGGTCATCATCGGCTCGATTCCCATCGGTGTACTCGGCATCACGCTCAAGGACCAGATCGAGGGTCCGTTCCGTGATCTGCGTCTGATCGCGACCACGCTGATCGTGCTGGGCATCGTCCTCGGCATCGCGGACCGGCTCGCGGCCCGTGACGAGACCGGCGGCAAGCACCGGGCGATCAAGGAGCGCAAGTCACTGAAGGAACTGGGTGTCAGGGACGGTCTGATCTTCGGCTTCTGCCAGGCGATGGCCCTGATCCCGGGTGTCTCCCGCTCGGGGGCGACGATCAGCGGTGGCCTGCTCATGGGCTACACCCGTGAGGCGGCGGCCCGCTACTCCTTCCTGCTGGCGATTCCGGCGGTGCTGGCCTCGGGGGCGTACGAGCTGAAGGACGCGGGCGAGGGGCACGTCTCCTGGGGGCCGACCATCTTCGCGACGATCATCGCGTTCGTGGTCGGCTACGCGGTCATCGCGTGGTTCATGAAGTTCATCACGACGAAGAGCTTCATGCCGTTCGTCATCTACCGCGTCGTTCTGGGCATCGTGCTGTTCGTCCTGATCGCAGCCGGTGTGCTGAGCCCGCACGCGGGCGAGTCCGCCGGCTGAGAAGGGCGACGGGTGACGAACCCGTCCGGGCCCCGCCCGCAATCGTCGGTGCCGGTCGCGGGCGGGAGTCATCCGGATCCGCCGTCGGTCATTTCGCCGATGACGCCGGGGCCCGGGGGCGGGAAGTTGGGCGTGGGCACGGCGGCCGGCATCGCGCGGCAGCCGTGCGACTGCGTCTTCGCTCCCCACACCTCGGAGGACCCATGCCCTTGTCCCGCACGGCCGGAGCCGCCCTCACGGCCCTCGCGCTCGCCTCGGTGACCATGTCCACGGCGGCAGCCACGACGGGAGCCGCCGAGGTGAACTACGTGGCCCTCGGTGACTCGTACGCCTCCGGTACCGGCGCCGGTGACTACTCCGACCTCGCGTGCACGCGGAGCCGCAACGCCTATCCCGCGCTCTGGGCCGATGCCAACGACCCGGCCTCGTTCACCTTCGCCGCGTGCGGCGGTGCGAAGATCCCCGACGTGCTCGGCGACCAGGTGGGCGAACTGGACGGGGACACCACCCTGGTGAGCCTGAGCATCGGAGGCAACGACTCCGGGTTCGCCTCGACCATGCTCAGCTGTCAGTACTCCACACAGTCGGCGTGCCGGCGGGCCCTGGACACCGCCGGGGAGTACGTCGTGAACGAGCTGCCGGGCGAGCTGGACAGTCTCTACGCGACCGTCCGCGCCCGCGCGCCCCACGCCGAGGTCGTCGTCGTCGGATACCCGCACCTCTACAAGGAGGGTGGCCTCTGCCTCGACGGTCTCAGCTCCGCCAAGCGCACGGCCGTCAACCAGGGTTCGGACCTGCTCAACGAGACGATCGCGGAACGCGCGGAGGCTGCCGGGTTCACGTTCGCGGACGGCCGGCCCGCCTTCGCCGGGCACGAGATCTGCACGAGCGACGCATGGATCAGCAGCTCGAACGTCCACCCGACGTCAGAGGGCCACGAGTCCGCGTATCTCCCGGCCTTCACCGCGGCCGTGTCGGGGAGCTGAGCTCAGTACACGTCGCGCACGTACCGCTTGTCGGCGGCGAGCTGCTTGACGTACGCGGCGGCGGCATCCTCCTGGAGTCCGCCGTGCGCCACGGCGATGTCCCGCAGTGCCCTGTCCACGTCCTTCGCCATCCGGGAGGCATCGCCGCAGACGTAGAAGTGGGCACCGTCCTGGAGCCAGGACCACAGCTGGGCGCCGTGCTCCCGCATCCGGTCCTGGACGTAGATCTTGGCCCGCTGGTCGCGGGAGAAGGCGGTGTCCAGCCGGGTCAGGGTGGAGTCCCGGTGCAGCGAGTCGAGTTCGTCCCGGTAGTAGAAGTCGGTGGCCCTTCGCTGCTCGCCGAAGAACAGCCAGTTCGGGGCGCGGTGGCCGAGGGCGCGCCGTTCGTCCAGGAATCCGACGAAGGGTGCGACTCCGGTGCCGGGGCCGACCATCACCATCGGGGTGGCGGGGTCCGTCGGCGGACGGAAGTGCGGGGCGCGCTGGACGAATACGGGGACGGGGCTGCCCGGTTCCGCGTCGGCGAGGAAGGTGGAGGCCACGCCCTTGCGGACGACTCCGTGCCGGTTCTCGTAGCGGACGACGGAGACGGTGAGACGCACGAGGCCGGGGTCGGTGAGCGGGCTGGAGGATATGGAGTAGAGCCTCGGCCGGAGACGTGTGAGGGCCCCGGCCCACTCGGCGGCGGTGGCCCGGGCGGAGTGTTCGGCGATGACGTCGACGGCCTGCCGGCCCCAGGTCCACTGCGCGAGTTCGCCCTTGTTGTCCGGGCGCAGCAGTTTCTTGAGCGTGCGGTCGTGGGTGCGTTCGGCGACCAGGCGCAGCAGCCCGGGTGTGATCCGGGTGATGTCCAGGTGGCGGTGCAGAGCCTCCCCCAGCGGCACGGAACCGAAGCCTGACACGTCGACGGGGTCCTCGGGATCCAGTCCGGTGACGGCGAGCCATTCCTCCACGAGTCCCGTGCAGTTGAGCGCTTCCACGCCGAGTGCGTCGCCCGCGTCGTAGGTGAGCGGTACGGGGCTGTCCTGCGTGTCGAAGGTGAACTGGCGCACTTCCTTGGTGGCACCGGGGAGGCTGAGCAGGGTGTTGCCCACGAGACGCCCGGTCGCCGTCCTGGTGGAGCGGGCCGGTGAGGAAGGGGCCGTGCGGGAGGCGGGAGCTGTGGGGGAGGCAGGGGCGGGCGCGGTGCCCAGTGCGGCGAACACCGCGTCCAGCCACTGCCCGGCCGGCTCCTCGTAGTCCGGTTCGCAGTCCGTACGGGGGACGAGCCGCACGGCGCCCAGCTCACCGAAGCGTTCGTCGAGCCGTCTGCCGTGCCCGCAGAAGTCGTCGTATGAGGAGTCCCCGAGGGCGAGTACGGCGTAGCGCACGCCTTCCATCCGGGGCGTGTCGGGCGCGTTGAGCGAGTCCCAGAAGCCGGAGCCGTTGTCCGGGGCGTCACCGTCGCCGAAGGTGCTCGTGACGATCAGCAGATCGGCTGTGCCCGGGAGGCTCGCCAGGGGGCTGTCGTCCATCCCGAGGAGGGTGGCCTGCCGTCCTTCGGCGCTCAGCCGACGGGCCGTGGCGGCGGCGACCTCCTCGGCGTTCCCGGTCTGCGACGCCCACAGGACCATGATCTGCCGGCCGGATCCGTCCTCGGGTTTCTGCGCCCTCCCGACGGGCTCCGCTCCGGCGTCGCCGGACGCACGGGAGAACAGACCGGCCAGCACCCCGTTGACCCACAAGGCGTGGTCCGGGTCGAACGGCGCGTGCACCGGCAGGACGGGGGTGCCCTCGGCCTGCGTCCCGAGTCCCGCGAGGAAACCGGAAAGGTAGCGTCGCTCGTGAGTGGCCAGGACGGGCGGAGCGGTGTCGGCGATCCCGAACACTCCGGCGAGGGCGGCGGCGCGGGAGCCGGCGGGCACCGCGGTGGGTGCCGGTACGACGGCGGCGACCTTCACCAGTGTCACGGCGCAGATCTTGTATCCGGGCTGGAAGGACACCGGGTCGACCGCGTCGTCGGTGACGGCGTTGACGCTGAGGTACTCGCCGAAGAGGTCGTTCCAGTGGAACGGTGCGAAGCAGTTCCCGGGCCGCACCCGTTCGGTCACCACGGCCGGCAGTACGGCCCGGCCACGCCGGGAGGCTACCTCGACCGAGTCGCCCTCCCCGATCGAGAGGGCCGCCGCGTCCTGCGGGTTGATTTCGACGAAGGGGCCGGGGTTCAGCCTGTTGAGCTTGGCGATCTTCCCGGTTTTCGTCAGGGTGTGCCACTGGTGCTGCAGACGGCCCGTGTTGAGCACGAAAGGGAAGTCCTCGTCGGGCATCTCGGCCGCGGGCATGTGCGGGCGGGCATGGAACACCGCCCGCCCGCTCGCCGTGGGGAAGGACAGCCGGGGCACGCTCCCGTCGGGGCGCACGGTCAGGGTCTGGCTGACGCCGTCGTTGAGGTAGCGGACCGGGTTGCGGTCCGGTCCGTCCGGGGCGGCGCTGGGCCACTGGACGGGCGTCCGGCGCAGCCGCTCGTAAGTGACTCCCCGCAGGTCGTATCCGGTCCTCGGGTTGTGGGCCCGCTTGATCTCCTCGAAGATCTCTTCGGCGCTGCCGTAGCCGAAGGCTTCCTCGTACCCCATCTCGCAGGCTGTCCGCGCGATGATCCGCCAGTCCGGCCAGGCCTCCCCCGGCGGATCGGCGGCCTGTCCGCCGAGCGTGAGGTTCCGCTCCGAGTTGACCATGACGCCCTCGGCCTCGCCCCACAGGGCGGCGGGCAGGGCGACGTCGGCGTACGCGTTGGTCTCGGTGTCGGCGAACACGTCCTGGGTGACGACGAACTCCGCCGCTTCGAGCCCCTCGATGACGGTCCGGCGGTTGGCCACGGACGCCACCGGGTTGGTGCAGATGATCCAGCAGGCCTTGATACCGCCGTCAGCCATGCGCCGGAACATGTCGACGGTCCCGGTGCCCTCCGTGTCCGTACGCAGGGTGCCGGGGGCGATGCCCCAGAGCTGTTCGGCGTGGGCCCGGTCGTCGTCGGACTGCAGGCTGCGCTGGCCGGGCAGGCCCGGGCCCATGTAGCCCATCTCGCGGCCGCCCATGGCGTTGGGCTGGCCGGTGAGCGAGAAGGGACCGCTGCCGGGGCGGCAGATCGCTCCGGTGGCCAGGTGCAGATTGATCAGGGCGTTGGAGTTCCAGGTGCCGTGGGTGCTCTGGTTGAGGCCCATGGTCCAGCAGCTCATCCACTCGCCCGCCTCTCCGATCCAGCGGGCGGCCCGGCGGATGTCCGCCTCCGGTATGCCGGTGGTCTCCGCGACCACGGCGGGGGCGTAGTCCCGCAGGAAGGCGGGCATCGCGTCCCAGCCCTCGGTGTGCTCGGCGATGAACTCCGGGTCGGTGTGGCCGTTCTCGACGAGGAGGTGCATGAGGCCGTTGAGCAGAGCCAGGTCCGTGCCCGGGCGTATCTGCAGGAACAGATCGGCCTTGTCGGCGGTGGCGTTGCGCCGGGGGTCGACCACGACGAGTCTGGCGCCGGCCTTCACGCGCTCCATGAGCCGGAGGAAGAGGATGGGATGGCAGTCCGCCATGTTCGAGCCGATGACGAGGAAGGTGTCGGCGTGCTCGAAGTCCTCGTACGAGCCTGGCGGGCCGTCGGCACCCAGGGAGAGCTTGTAGCCGCTGCCCGCACTGGCCATGCAGAGCCGGGAGTTGGACTCGATCCAACTGGTGCGGACGAAGCCCTTGGCCAGCTTGTTGGCGAGGTACTGCGCCTCCAGCGTCATCTGCCCGGAGACGTACAGGGCGAACGCGTCGGGCCCGTGCTCGTCGACGATCGCGCGCAGCCGGCGCGCGGTCTCCTTGACCGCGGCGTCCATCGGCAGCGGCGCGGGCTCCTCGCTGCGGTCGGCCCGTACCAGTGCCGTCGTCAGCCTGCCGGGGGCGGCGAGCATCTCGGCGCTCGTCGCGCCCTTGGTGCAGAGCCGCCCGCGGTTCGCCGGGTGCGTCCTGTCGCCCGTGGCCTTCAGGACGGTACGCCGCCCGTCAGCGCCTTCGCCGATGTCGAGGACCATGCCGCAGCCGACACCGCAGTACGAGCAGACCGTCCGGACCTGGGCGGGGGTGTCCGGCTGCGGGTTCGGCTCGGTCATGGGCGGCCTCTCATGGTGCGCTGATATCGCGAAGGTACGAAAGGTGCGTTTCGCAGGTGTCACGGCGGACGATCAAGCGTGGTTACGTCCGCTGCACAGTCGTCCCCGTACGCCGGTGAGGCCCGCCGGGCCGCTCCTCCGTGAGCGGGCGATAATCGCGAGTCGGGGCTGCCCCGCCCCGAGATCCGCTGATGCCCGCACTGCCTGGGAGGATTCATGACCGCCGACGACCTTCCCGTGATCGCCGCCGTGGACGGTTCCGCGCACGGTTGGGAGGCGCTCGACTGGGCCGTGGACGAAGCCGCGCGCCGCGGCCTGCCGCTGCTGATCGTGCGCGTCCGTCCGCCCACCGGGCGGGCCGGGGAGGAAGCGGGGCTGCGGGAGGCCGAGGAACTGCTCGCACAGGCCGAACTGCGGGCCTCCCGGCTCGCCTCCGGCCTGCCCACCTCGACGCTTGCGCCGCTGGACTTCCCCTCGGCTGCACTCGTCTCGCTCAGCCGTGACGCCTCGATGGTCGTGGTCGGGTCGCGCGGTCTCGGTGGATTCCGCTCGCTGATGGTCGGATCCAACAGTCTGGCCACCGCGTCGATGGCGCGGTGTCCGGTCGTCGTCGTCCACACCGGCCGGTCGGACGAGAGCGAGGCGGAGACGGCGGATTCCCTCCCGGACGTCGTCGCGGGGGTCGCCGCTGACGAGAGCAGTGGGGCGGTCCTCGATTTCGCCTTCGAAGCCGCCGTCTCCAGGCCGGGCGCACGGCTACGGCTTGTGCACGGGTGGACGATGTTCTCGTCGATGCTGTCCGGCGGCCCCCTCTTCGACAGCGAGGCCGCGGCGGACTCCGCCGAGCGGACCCTGGCCGAACTCACCGCGGGCCGGCGTGAGAGGTATCCGCAGGTGGACGTCGTCCGCGAACCTGTCCGGGGCTCGGCGTCGCGCACCCTGGTCACGGCGTCGGCCACCTCCGCGCTGACCGTGATCGGACGGCGTAAGGGCGGCGAGTCGCTCGGGCTCGGCCTTTCCCCCGTCGCGCAGACGACGGTGACGCACGCACTCGGCCCGGTGGCCGTCGTCCCCACCTGACGCCCCAGCCCGGGGCCGTGGCCACGGGGCGAGCGCGGCCCCTTGGCGTGCGGGGTCCGACAGCCGAGACTTGGGCGATGACACAGCGCGTGGCTCTCGCGACGGTGATGGACCGGCTCTCCATCGATGCAGTGATCACCGATTACGCCGTGGCGCTGGAGGACGGCGCCTGGGCGGACTACGGCGCCCTGTTCACCCCCGACGGGCGCGCCGACTACCGCCAGGCGGGTGGCGCCGAGGGGGCGGCCACCGAGGCCGCGCGGTGGCTGGCGGAGAGTCTGCGGCTCTCCCCCGCCCGCCAGCATCTGATCGTCAACCGGCGCCTGGACCTCCAGGACCTGGGCGGTTATCCCGGCGACCGGGCGCGGGTGCGGGCCGACTACCTCAGCTCTACGGGCCCGGAAGCATGGGACGGGGAGTCCGCCCCGGCCCTGGTCACCGGCGGCCGGTACGCCTTCGAGCTGCTGCGTAGGGAACCGGGCTGGCGGATCCGGACCGTCACGGCGCACCGGAAGTGGGGGTACGCGCCCGGGGCCGCCGGCTGATCCGCGGCCGGTGCGACGCCCGCCGCCGCACGCCCCCCTGTGCGCTGCTGATCTTCTGCACCACACTGGGATCAAGCGCTGGACGGTCGAGGAGGAGGCGCATGCCGATGCGGAGCGGGTGGCTTCCGGCCGGGCGGGCCTCCGAGGGCGGTGCACGTCCGTTCGGGCGGCTGCTGCGTTCCGGTGCCGGGCGCGGTGCAGCGGCTCTGTGCGCGGGCGCGCTGCCCGCCCTCGCGTATCCCGCGCCCTCGCTCTGGTGGTTCGCCTACGTCGCCCTGGTGCCCTGGATGCTGCTGATCCGGTCGGCCGGCACGGGCCGCCGCGCGGCGGTCGACGGCTGGCTCGGCGGTACGGGCTTCGTCCTGGCCGTGCACCACTGGCTGATGCCGAGCCTCCATGTGTTCATCCTGCTGCTGGCCGCCCTGCTGGGACTGCTGTGGGCTCCCTGGGGCCTGCTCGTGGCCCGGCTCCTCGGCGGCTCGCCTTCCGCCCTGCGGTCCGTGGCCGCTGTGGCCGTGGTGCCCTCCGGGTGGCTGATGATCGAACTGGTCCGCTCCTGGGAAGGACTCGGCGGCCCCTGGGGCCTGCTGGGCGCCAGTCAGTGGGACGTCCCGCCGGCGCTGCGCGTCGCCTCGGTGGGCGGCGTATGGCTGGTCAGTCTCGGTGTGGTGGCCGCGAACACCGTGGCCGCGCTGCTGATCGCCGTACCGGCGGCCCGCAGGGCCGCGGCGGTGTGCCTGGTGGCCGGGGCCCTGGGCGTGGTCGCGACAGCGCTCTGGGCGCCGCGGCCCGAGGAGACCGGTACGGCTCGGATCGCCGTCGTGCAGCCGGGGCTGATCGAGGGCCCCGGCAGCATCGACCGCCGCTTCACGCGCGGCGAGGAGCTGACCCGCAGCCTGGTCGGCCGGGACGTGGACCTGGTGGTGTGGGGCGAGAGCAGTGTGGCCGTGGACCTGTCCCGGAGCCAGGAGACGGCGGACCGCGTCGCGGCGTTGTCCCGTCTGGTCGGGGCCGATGTGCTGGTCAACATGGACGCCCGGCGCACGGACGGCCCTGAGCGTGCCGGGATCTTCAAGTCCGCGGTGCTGGTGGGACCGGACGGCCCGACCGGGGACCGCTACGACAAGATGCGCCTGGTGCCGTTCGGGGAGTACGTCCCGGCCCGTGCGCTGCTCGGCTGGGCGACCTCGGTGGGCAAGGCGGCGGGCGAGGACCGGCTGCGTGGCAGCCGACCCGTGGTGATGGACGTGCGGGACGGCCTGCGGGTGGGACCGCTGGTGTGCTTCGAGACCGCGTTCCCGGACATGAGCCGGCAGTTGACAAAGGACGGGGCCCAACTGCTGGTCGCCCAGTCGTCGACGTCGACGTTCCAGCACAGCTGGGCCCCCGAGCAGCACGCCTCGCTGGGTGCGCTGCGGGCGGCCGAGTCGGGCCGCCCGATGGTGCACGCCACGCTCACGGGTGTGAGCGCGGCGTACGGCCCGCGGGGCGAACGCCTGGGAGCACCGCTGGGTACGGACGTCAGCGGGACCGCCGTGTACGACGTACCGCTCGCCCGGGGCACCACGCTCTATGTCCGGTGGGGTGCCTGGCCCGTGTACGGCGCACTCGTGGTGCTGGCCGTCTTCCTCGGAGTGGCGGGACGACGATCCCTCAGGACGCCTGCTCCGATGCGTCCAGGACGACCCTCTCGCACAGCCGGTGGGTCTCCAGGGCGTCCTGGGCGCTGAGCACCTTCCCTTCTCGCACCGCGTCGAGGAAGGAGAGCACGCTCTGTTCGATGCCGCGCTGACGGGCCACCGGCACCCAGTCGCCGCGCCTTCGCAGGGTCGGCTGCCCCTTGTGGTCGATGACGTCCGAGAGGTTGATGATCTGCCGCTTGGTGTCCTGGCCCGAGACCTCGAGGATCTCCTCCGTGGACCCGTTGAGCCGGTTCATCATGCCGATGGCGGTGAATCCGTCCCCGGACAGCTGAAGCACCACGTGGTGCATGAGCCCCTCGGCGATCCGTGCCCGCACGACGACACCGGACACGGGACCGGGGACCAGGAAGCGCAGGGTGTCGACGACATGGATGAAGTCGTCGAGCACCATGGTGCGGGGGTCCTCCGGCAGGCCCACCCTGTTCTTCTGCATGAGGATCAGCTCGCGTGGGTGATCGGCGCATCCGGCGTACGACGGGGCGAGCCTGCGGTTGAAGCCCACCGCGAGTGAGACACCGCGGTCCCCGGCGAGGGCCACCAGCCGCTCGGACTCGGCGAGTTCGTAACTGAGCGGCTTGTCGACATAGGTGGGGACGCCCGCTTCGAGCAGCCGCCCGACGATCTCCGCGTGCGCGGCGGTCGGTGCGTGCACGAAGGCCGCGTCGAGCCCTCGGTCCAGGAGCGACCCGAGATCCTCGTGGCACTGCGCCGCGGGGATCCGGTGGGCCCCGGCGACAGCCGCCAGTGTGGCCGGGGTGCGGGTCTGCAGATGCGGTTCGACACCGGGCAGGGCCGTCAGTACCGGCAGATACGCCTTCTGCGCGATGTCGCCGAGCCCGATGCAGCCGACCTTCACGAGGTTCTCCCTGTCGCTTCGACCAGGGCCTTGTCACGGTTGTGTCGTCTGCCCCTGCCTGGTCACGGCAGCATACGTGCGCTGCGGCGGCTGCCAGTCGCAGATGCCGTCGAACGTCCGCAGGACGAGGCCCGGACCGAAGCGGGAGACGGTGGACATCAGCCCGTTCCTGAGGGCGACGGCCGGCGCACTGGTCAGCCCCGTCATCCGGGAGACCTGCGCCGCCTTGCGCACCATGGCAGTCGTACGAGGATGCCTGGCAGCGCTGTAGGCGGCCACTCCCGCTCCCAGGTCACCGTCCGGCATGACGTGGTGGGCGAGTACGACGCCGTCCTCGACCGCCTGGTTACCACCCTGCCCCAGGAAGGGCACCATGGCGTGCGCGGAGTCGCCCACGAGCACCGTACGGCCCCGGTGGAAGGACGGCAGCGGATCGGCGAGGTGATACACGTCGTGGCGCAGGACCTGATCCGGCTCCACGGCGTCGATGATCGCGGGGATCGGGTCGTGCCAGTCGCCGTACCGGCGTACCAACTCCGCCTTCTCGTCGTCGGCGGCCCGGGCACCGGCCGGGACGGCGGCCGCGGCGTAGGCGTAGACCCCGCCGTCCTTCAGTGGGTGGCTGCCCCACAGGGCGCCGCGGCCCCAGGTCTCGTGCGAGCTGAAGGCGTGGCCCACTGCGTGGGCGAGGACCCGCCAGGTGGTGAATCCGCTGTACGCGGGGCCGGGGTGGCGTGGGAAGAGCGCGGTGCGCACGGCTGAGCCGATGCCGTCGGCACCGACCACCAGATCGGCCTCGATGTCACCGTCGTCCGTTCCGACGAGGGCCGGGCTCCCGCCCGCATGGCCGGGATCCACCAGCCGCGCCGGTGTGCCGGTGCGCACGGCGTCCTCGGGGAGCCGTGCCCGGAGCAGGTCGATGAGCGCCGAGCGGCGCAGCAGGACGAGCGGCCCGCCGAACCGTTCGGCCGCGGCGGCACTGTCCGTGCGGGCGAGCCAGCGCCCGGAGGGTGTACGCATGCCGCCGTCGCCCTGCCAGGCCGCGAGAGACCTGACCTCGTCACCGATCCCGATGACGTCGAGGGCACGCTGGGAGTTGGGGGCGAGGCTGATGCCGGCGCCGATGGGTTCCAGTGAGGGGGCACGCTCGAGCACCGTGACCTGCCACCCGGTCCGGTGCAGCGCCGCTGCGGCGGTGAGCCCGCCGATGCCGCTGCCGATGACCACCGCTCGGGACGTCGTCATGTCCGACTCCTCCTTGGAACTACATCTGTAGTCAACAAGGTCCACCGTACTACAGATGTAGTGCGGACGGTAGGTTGGTTCCATGCCCACTCGTGCAACGCCCCTAGGCGCCGCCCCGGCCGACGGTGCCCGGCCGGCCGCCTCCTCCCGAGCCGACCTGATCGCCGACGCCGCGCTCTCCCTTCTCGCCGAACGAGGGATGAGGGGCCTCACCCATCGAGCGGTGGACGAGCGGGCCGGGCTCCCCCAGGGTTCGACCTCCAACCACGCCCGCACCAGACAGGCACTGCTGGAAGCCGCGGTACGTCGGCTCGCCGAGCGGGAGGCGCGGGTGCTCGCGCCCGGGGAACTGCTCACGGGCGGCGATCCGGCCGGTGCCGCCGCAGGGCTGGCGCACGCGCTGCACCGCTATCTGACCGGCGGCACCGAACTCCTGGTCTGCCGCTACGAACTGGCACTGGAGGCCGGCCGACGCCCCGGTCTCCGCGCCTTCTACGACGACGCGGGCCGGCGGTTCCGCGAGCCGCTGGTGGCTCTGATGACCGTGGCGGGATCGGCCGAACCCGAGCGCCACGCGCTGTCCGTCGTGGCCTGGGCGGAGGGAATGATGTTCGCGTGCGCCGTGGGTTCCTACCACCGGGCCGTGCCGACCGAGGAGGAGCTGCGCAGGGGCTGCACCGAACTACTGCGAGGGATGCTCGGTACGCAGGCCGGTTGAGCGATGGCGCCACCGGTCATCACTGCGCGAGAATCCCCCCATGACTACAGGGGAACGGTCCGAGCCGGCGGTCGACGCAGCCGAACGACAGATGCTGGAGGGCTGGCTGGACTATCACCGGGCGACTCTGGCCAGGAAGTGCGAAGGGCTGACCGACGCCCAGCTGCGGGAGGCATCCGTCCCTCCGTCCGAGTTCACCCTGCTCGGTCTCGTACGCCACCTGGCCGAGAACGAACGCGGCTGGTTCCGCGAAGTGCTGGCCGGTGAGGACCTGCCGCCGATCTACGGGACGGACGAGGATCCGGACGGGGAGTTCCACCTCACCGACGCGGACACCTGGGACGAGGCCCGGTCCACCTGGCTGGGGGAGATCGAGGCGGCCCGGGCCAACGCCGCGAAGGTCGGCCTCGACGGGCTGTCCGTCGGCATGGGCAAGCGGGGCAGACCTTTCAGCCTCCGCTGGATCTACACGCACATGATCGAGGAGTACGCCCGGCACAACGGCCACGCAGACCTCGTACGGGAACGGATCGACGGCGCGACCGGCGCGTGAGCGGCCCGGGCCGAGCACCGGGAGGGGCCGGCCCGCGTCATTCCCCCGCCGCGCTCCCTCGCATGCGCTGTTCCATGCGCCCGATGGCGGCACGGATCCCTTCGCCGTACCCATCACCCTCCAGCACGCCCACAGCGTCCCAGGCCCGGTCCAGATGGACCCGGGCCAACTCGAAGCGCTGCAGCTTCAGGTAGTCCGCCGCCAGATTCAGGTGCAGCGAGGGGACGAGGGCCCGCACAGCGGTTGCGTCCCGGTGCTCCGCACCCGGCCCCGGCCCCACACCCGGGCTCGTGGCCACCGCCCCGGCCAGGCCCTCCGCGGCCGTCAGCGCCCTCAGGTCCCAGGCGAGCCCGTCCCCGGGATCGTCCTGGGCGCCTGCCATGTAGTGGGCGAGGGTGCATCGGTGCAGGGCGTCGCCGCGCTCACCGATCTCCGACCAGATGATCCCGAACCGGTTGCGGGCCTCTTCCCTGTCCCCGGCATGGAGCAGCATGACCGCCTGGCCGATCCTGGTCATGACGGCGTCCCCCGGCATTTCCCGCTGCTCCACTACAGAGGTCTCCCTCATCCACCGTCCGGCCTGTTCCGGTCGCTCCGACGCTAGCCGCAGCCACCGGCAAACCCGCTCAGGCGCGGGCCACGGCGGTCGGCCGGGTCGTCCGCAGGCCGAGGTCCGGGATCCGCCAGTCGATGGGCTCGTGGCCCTGCGCCGCGACGGCCTCGTTGATCTGCGTGAAGGGACGGGAGCCGAACCACTTCTTGGCGGAGAGTGGTGAGGGATGCGCGCCCTTGACCACGACATGGCGGTCCTGGTCGATCAGCGGGATCTTCTTCTGGGCGTAGTTGCCCCAGAGGACGAAGACGGCCGGGTCGGGCCGCTCGGCCACTGCGCGGATCACCGCGTCGGTGACCTTCTCCCACCCCTTGGCCTTGTGCGAATTCGCCTCGCCGGCCCGGACCGTGAGCACCGCGTTGAGCAGCAGGACTCCCTGCTCGGCCCACGGCATCAGATATCCGTTGTCCGGGACGGGCAGGCCGAGCTCGTCGTTCATCTCCTTGTAGACGTTGCGCAGCGAGGGAGGCGTCTTGACGCCCGGCCGGACCGAGAAGCACAGGCCATGGCCCTGCCCCTCGCCGTGGTAGGGGTCCTGGCCGAGGATGAGAACCTTGACCCGGTCGTACGGCGTGGCCTCCAACGCTGCGAAGACCTGCTCGCGCGGCGGATACACCGGTCCCTTGGCCCGCTCCTCCTCGACGAAATCGGTGAGCTCCTTGAAGTAGGGCTTCTGCAGCTCTTCGCCGAGGACGCCGCGCCAGGACTCGGGCAGCAGGTCGGTGTCGGTCACGTCCACAACCTCCGGTAAGCAATCGGTTCTTGTGCAAGAACCTACCGGGGGGCACTGACAACGGACCCGCCGAGCCTGCCGCAGCCCTCCTACCAGCTGGTCTTGCGGTACAGCTCCCACATCTGCATGACCGTCTGCGGGTCGAGCGCGCGCTCGCCGCCACCGATGTCCTCACCCGCCGCCACGTACAGCTTGCCCTGCCACAGCGGCAGCAGCCGCACATCCTTGACGAGGATCTCCTGGGCCCGCTTGAACTGCTCGGAGACCGCGCCGCGGTCACTCTCCTGTCGGGAGGACGGCAGCAGCTCCTGGGTGATCTCTTCGGACCGGTACGGGGTGCCGGTGACGCTGTCCTGGCCAACGAAGGGAGCGACGAAGTTGTCCGGGTCCGGGAAGTCGGGGAACCAGCCACGCCCGAAGACCGGGTACTCCCCCTTGGTGAAGCCCTCCTGGAAGGACTTCCACGGCGCGTTCTTCAGCGTGATCCGGAACAGCCCTGACGCCTCGAGCTGTCGCTTCAGCTCGGCGAACTCGGGAGCGGTGGAGGAGCCGTAGCGGTCCGTGGCGTACCAGAAGGTCATCTCGACCGGCTCGGTGATCCCGTCCTCGGAGAGGATCTTCCTGGCCTTGGCCACGTCAGGGTCGCCGTACGTGTCGAAGAAGCTGGTCGCGTGCCCGGCGATGCCCTTCGGCACCATGGAGTAGAGCGGTTCGGCGGTGCCCTGGTAGACCTTGGCGACGAGGGCGTCCCGGTCCACCACCTGCGCGACGGCCTGCCGCACCGCGAGCTTCCCGGCGGCGGGATCCTGGGGGTTGAAGACGAGGAAGCGGATGTCCGCGCCGACCGACTCGACGATCTGCAGACCGTTGTTGTCCGTCTCGTCGTCCTCTAGCCCGACGACCTCCTCCGCGGTCAGGCCGCGGTAGGTCGCGTCGATCTCCTTGTTCTTCAGCGCCTGCACCATGGGGGCGGAGTCGTCGAAGTAGCGGATCGTGACGGCGTCGTTCCTCCGGTCGGCGAAGCCCTTGTAGCCGGTGTTCCTGGTCAGCTCCGCCTGCTTGCCCGGCTCGTACGCATCCAGGACGTACGGCCCCGATCCGGTGACCTCGCCGTCGTCGCGGATGCTGTCCGCCGGGTAGTCGTCGGGGGCGACGATCGACATGGCGGGGGTGGCCAGGATGAACGGGAAGGTCGCGTCCGCCTTGCCGAGGTGGAAGACGACGGTGTCGTCGCCCTTGGTCTCCACCCGGTCGAGCGAGCCGAGGAGACCGGCCGGGCCGCCCTTGACCTTGATCTTCTTGATCCGGTCGATGGAGTACTTCACGGCCTCGGCGTCGATCTTCTCGCCGTTGGAGAACTTCAGGCCCGAACGCAGGGTGCACCGGTAGGCCAGGCTCGAGGCGTCGGTGAACCGGCATTCCTCCGCCGCGTCGGGCTCGGGGCTCGTGCTGCCGGTCGGGAAGCTCACCAGGGTCTGGAAGACGTTCCTCATCAGCTCCCAGGAACCGTCCCACGCCGCCGCCGGATCGAGCGTCGAGGGCGAGCTCGTCGTTCCGACCGATATCCGCTGGTCCGCTTCCGCACTGCTGTCGGACAGCAGACCGCAGCCGGCCAGCACAGAAAGGGAAGCAAGGGCTGCAACAGCCTGCAGACTGGCCCGGTAGAACACGCGCACGCTCCTCGATCGGCCTTAAGGTCGGCAGACCATACCGCAGTGCCCCACCGGGTCAACCCGCAGACACGGCAGGGCACTTGAGCAATCAAAGCCAAACTTGCGCAGGTCTCTCCCTCAGGCCACGCCCGCGTTCAGGGCAATGCCGCCGTCGACCACTAGCGTCTGGCCGGTGACCCAGTCGGACTGCGCGGACGTGAGGAACGCCGCCGCACCACCGATGTCCTGCGGGACACCGAGCCGGCCCAGCGGGTAGGCGGCCGCCGCCTCGGCCTCCCGGCCCTCGTACAGCGCCTCCGCGAACTTGGTCTTCACCACCGCCGGGGCGATCGCGTTGACCCGGACGACCGGCGCGAACTCGTGCGCCAGCTGGAGGGTCAGATTGACCATCGCGGCCTTGCTCATGCCGTAGGCGCCGATGAAGGGTGACGCGGAAACGCCTGCGACCGAGGCGATGTTGACGATCGCCCCGCCGTTCTCCTTCTGCCATGCCTTCCAGGTCTGCTGGGCGAACCCGAGCGCCGAGATCACATTGGTCTCGTAGACCTTGCGGGCGACGTTGAGATCCAGTTCGGCCATCGGCCCGAAGACCGGGTTCGTGCCGGCGTTGTTGACCAGGTAGTCGACCCGGCCGAACGCCTCCATGGCACGCTCGACGGCCGCGGCCTGGTGCGCCTCGTCGTGCGCCTTGCCCGCGATGCCGATCGCCCGGTCCGCGCCGAGCTTCTCGACGGCCTCCTTCAGGGCGTCCTCGCCACGGCCCGTGATGACGACCCGGTCGCCCCGGGCGACGAGCGCCTCGGCGATGCCGTACCCGATGCCCCGGCTCGCGCCCGTGATGAGCGCGACCTTGCCACTGTCCTGCACAGTCATGTTGTCCGTTGCCCTTCCGGGGTCAGTTGAGCGGTCCGCCGGCGACGTACATGACCTGTCCGGAGACGAAACCCGCGTCCTCACCGGTGAAGAAGGCGATGGCGTTGGCGATGTCCTCGGGGCGCCCCACGCGCTGCACGGGGATCTGCGTCGCGGCGGCGGCCTGGAACTCCTCGAAGCCCATGCCGACGCGAGCCGCCGTCTGGGCGGTCATCTCGGTGACGATGAAGCCGGGGGCCACGGCGTTGGCGGTGACACCGAACTTGCCGAGTTCCTTGGCGAGGGTCTTGGTGAAGCCCTGGAGACCGGCCTTGACGGCCGAGTAGTTGGCCTGACCCCGGTTGCCCAGCGCCGAGGAGGACGAGAGCGAGACGATACGGCCGAACTTGGCCTCGACCATGTGCGACTGGACGGCCTTCGCCATCAGGAACGCGCCCTTGAGGTGCACGTTCATCACGAGGTCCCAGTCGGACTCGCTCATCTTGAAGAGCAGGTTGTCGCGGAGCACACCCGCGTTGTTGACGAGGATCGTCGGGGCGCCGAGCTCGGTGGCCACACGCGCGACGGCGGCCTCCACCTGAGCGCTGTCCGACACATCGCAGCCGACAGCGAGGGCCTTGCCCCCGGCAGCGGTGATCTTCTCGACCGTGTCCTTGCACGCCGCCTCGTCGAGATCGAGTACGGCGACGGCGCGGCCCTCGGCCGCCAGGCGTACGGCGGTGGCGGCGCCGATGCCCCGTGCCGCTCCCGTCACGATGGCGACGCGCTGCTCGGTGGTGGACATGCTTGGTTCTCCTCGCCCTTGGATCGCGGCTCAGCGGACGTCAGGAAGTTCCCGATAACTGAGCAACCGCTTAGTACCTTCAGCAGACGAGACGCTAGAAGCCCTGGCACCCGGTGTCAACGGCACACGGGAGGACGGGCGCATGTCACACCTAGAGACTCCACCGCCGCGCACGACCCGCGTGGCGACACCGGGCTTCGGTCAGCGCACCAGCACGTCGAGCAGCCGCTCGAGTTCGGCGGCCGGATCCGCGGTCAGACCGCTGTGCACGACGCCGGGCTGGACGACCGTGGAGCGCGGCGCGATCAGCCAGCGAAAGCGCCGCCCCGGGTCGTCACCCGACGCCTGGCCCGCCGCCTCACCGCCGCCGCAGACCCCCTCGACCGCTCGCAGGGCTGCCCGGACACCCTGTACGTCGGCCTGCGGGTCCAGCGCCTGGAGCTTCCGCTCGTCCAGGTGGGTCCGGGCGGCGACGAACGACTTGGCCCGGCAGTAGACCAGCACCCCGGCGTTGAAGCACTCACCGCGCTCCACGCGCGGCACGACGCGCAGGACCGCGTACTCGAAGACATCGCGCTCACTCATCGGCCGCCGTCCTTGCTGTTCCGTCCGGCGCCGGCCTGTGCGTCGCGGTCCTTCTTGGTCTGGTGCGGCCAGGAGCCCAGATGATCGGTGAGCCACCCGGGAGCCTGGGAGGGCCGCGTCTTCGTGGGCGCTTCGAGGACGATGCGTTCGTGGATGCTCCCGGCGCGGGCCAGCAGCGGCTCCACGTACGCCCGGCGCAGCTGGTCCGTCGACTCGAAGCCCGGTTCACCGGACAGCCACTCGTCCGGTACCTCGGCCGCCACCTCGGTGAGGAGTTCTTCGGTGACGAGCGGCGCCAGCTCGGCGGCCGCGGCGGTGATGTCCGGCCCGAACGGCGCGAGTACGTGGTCGGATGCGTTGTACGGCTTCGCGGCGGAAGCCTGCGCGCCCGGCCAGTTGTGGTGCCAGATCATGGTGGCGCCGTGGTCGATCAGCCATGGGTCGCCGTGCCAGACAAGCATGTTGGGATTCCGCCACGACCGGTCCACGTTGTTGATCAGCGCGTCGAACCAGACGACTTTTCCGGCCTCCGCCGGGCCGACCGCGTAGGCGAGCGGGTCGAAGCCGAGTGAGCCGGGCAGATAGTCCATCCCGAGGTTCAGCCCGGCACTGGCCTTGAGGAGCTCCTGCACCTCCTGGTCGGGCTCGGCGAGACCGATCACGGGATCGAGCTGGATGGTCACCAGCTCCGGCACCCGCAGCCCCAGCCTCCGGCCGAGCTCCCCGCAGATGACCTCGGCAACCAGGGTCTTGCGGCCCTGTCCCGCTCCGGTGAACTTCATGACGTACGTGCCCAGGTCGTCGGCCTCGACGATCCCGGGCAGCGAGCCACCCTCACGCAAAGGCGTGACATAGCGGGTTGCTACGACCTCTTCCAGCATTTTCCCAGGCCACCTATCTCTACAGCCTTGCAATCCACGGACGCCCCTCCGGGGCGCAAGGACGAGAACCGGCGGCCAACGATGCTGGGGAGAATGTGGGGAGTACCGACTGGCGTGCCGCTCTCCCCGCTCCCCCAAGCAGTCCGTCGATGGTGCCCCGCCCCGTGCTGCCGGCCTCCGGCATGAAGTGAGCATAGTAACCGAGGGTGATCGCGGGCGAGGAGTGCCCGAGCCACCGCGCCAAGGTCACAGATGAACCTCTCCCTCTCCCCCCAGAGCTACAGCGCCGCCGGTCTCGGTATCGGCGTGACCCCGGCCTCCCCCGTCTGGATGCACCCGCGTGCCGAGATCAGCTACCTCCCTGTCCGCGACGCGCCCGCGGTGCCGGTCTACCTGGCCCGGGCGTCCAGAAGTCGCATCCACCACTGAGCCCTTTCGTCCAGTTGGCACGTGACGTGGTCGCTGAGGGTGCCGAGTAGCCCGGTTCGCGTCGCCCCACGCCCCTGCGGGCGTGGTCCGACGAGCGCGGACCCGGCCACGTCAGACGTTCGACTTCGCGGGTTCCGCCGGTACGTCCCCGTCGGCCTCGGGCTCGTCGCCACCGATGACGCCGACGTGCCGCAGCACGACGGCGGAAAGGAACGAGAGCACCACGGTGCACGCAGCGGCCACGGCCATCGCCGTGTTCATCCCGGAGGTGGCGGCTTCCTTGGCGAGGTCCAGCCAGCCGGCGGGCATCTGCTGGGCCGAGGAGACTGCGCCGGCGAGGCTGTCACCCGCGGCGTCGGCCGCCTCCGGCGGGGTGCCGGCGGGAATCTCGTCGTCGATCTGATTGCGGTACACCGCGGTGGCCAGGCTGCCCAGGATCGCCACGCCCAGGGCGAGGCCCAGTTCCTGCACGGTCTCCGACATCGCCGAGGCCGAGCCGGCCTTCTCCGCCGGTGCGGCTCCGACCACCAGGTCCGTGCCCAGGGCCGCGATCGCCCCGAGCCCGAGATAGACGAGGCCGAAACCGATCACCATCAGGGTGACGCCGCCCGGGGAGCCCACCAGGGCGAGCAGCACATACCCGACGGTGGACAGGGCAAGGGTGCCCGCCACCACGAGTCCCGGCGGCACACGGCGCGCGACCAGGGGCGACCCGATCGCCGCCAGGAACATCATCAGGGCCGGCGGCCCCATCCATAGACCCGCTTCGACGGGGGGCAGCCCCTCCACGAACTGGAGCTGCTGAGTGATCAGCAGCATCGAGCCGCCGACGCCGACGAGGCCGATGAGCAGCACGCTCAGCGCGGCGCTGAACGTCCGGTTGGAGAACAGGCGCACGTCCAGCAGCGGGCTCTCCAGTCTGCCTTGGCGACGGAAGAACAGCACCGCGAAGACCACGCCGATCAGCGCGGCGGCGATCATCGGCACGTCGAAGCCGTCCTTGGCGAATTGCTTCACCGCGTAGACCACCGGCAGGATCGCGATCAGCGACAGCGCGACGCTGGGCAGGTCGAACCTACCGCTCTGCGGCGCCCGGTACTCGGGGATCAGGACCGGTGCTGCCAGCAACAGCACGATCGCGACCGGGACCGCGAGGAGGAACACCGAACCCCACCAGAAGTGGTTCAGCATCGCTCCGCCGACCACCGGCCCGAGCGCCATGCCGAGCGCGAAGCTCGTCGCCCAGACGCCGATGGCCACGGAGCGCTGGCGCTGGTCGGCGAACATGTTGCTGATCAGGGCCAGCGTGGACGGCATCAGCGTGGCACCGGCGATCCCCAGAGCCGCACGCGCGGCGATGAGCATGTCGGCGCTGGTGGAGTAGGCCGCCAGCACCGAGACGAACCCGAAAGCCGCGGCCCCGAACATCAGCAGCCTGCGACGGCCGATGCGGTCGCCCAATGTGCCCATGGTGAGCAGGAAGCCGGCGATCAGGAAGCCGTAGGCATCCATGATCCACAGCTCTTGGGTGCCCGACGGGCGCAGATCCTCGGCCAGTGAGGGAAGAGTCAGGTACAACACGGTGACGTCGAGGCCCAGCAGCACGGTGGGTATCGAGAGGACGGCCAGCCCTCCCCACTCCCGGGCCCCCGCCCTGCCTACGGTCGTTGTGCTCATGGCACTCCCCTGCGTTTCTGGTCTCGTCGACGTGCGATCGCCACTGTGCCGACCCTCACGCACGGTTTCCTGAGGGTCCTTCGGCGATACACTGCGGCCATGCGTTACGGGGTGCTCGGTCCGCTGGCCGTCTGGGACGCCGAGGGGCGGCCGGTCAGGGTCCCCGAATCGAAGGTGCGCGCCCTGTTGGCGAATCTCCTCGTCCACGGCGGCGGACCGGTGCCGGCGGACCGCCTGATCGAGGGCCTGTGGGCGGGCAATCCACCGGGCGGGTCCACCAACACGCTGCAGACCAAGATCTCCCAGCTGCGCCGTGTGCTGGGCCGGGAGCACGTGGTCCGCGAGCCCACCGGCTACCGGCTGCTGCTCACGGACGACGTGGTCGACGCGCTTCAGTTCCAGGAGCTGGCCGAGCGCGCCCGCGCCCACCGGGAACCGGTGGTGAAGGCAGACCTGTTCGCCGACGCGCTCGCGCTGTGGCGCGGCCCCGCCTACGCCGATGTGGCCGAGTCCCTGTTCGCCCACGGTGAGATCACCCGGCTGGAAGAGCTGCGCCTGGGCGTCGTCGAGGACCACGCCGAGGTGCGGCTGGCCCTGGGCGAGCACACGGCGCTCGCGGCGGAGCTGGGAACACTGGTGGTACAGCATCCGCTGCGCGAGCGGCTCCGCATGGCCCATATGCGCGCCCTCTACCGGGCCGGGCGGCAGGGCGACGCGCTGCAGAGCTTCCAGGCCCTGCGGCGGGAGCTGGCCGAGGAGCTGGGGGCGTCGCCCGGTCCGGAAGCCTCCGCACTGCACAGGGCGATCCTGCGCCAGGAGCCGCACCTGGCCACGCCCGCGATCGGGTCACTGTCCTGCCGTACGAACCTGCCCACCCCGCTGACACCGCTGATCGGCCGGCGCGAGGCGGCCGTGCAGGTGCTGGCCCGGCTGGACCCCGGCGCGAACACCCGCCTCGTCACCCTCACCGGCCTCGGTGGAGTGGGCAAGACACGGCTGGCGATCGCGGCGGCGCGCGACGCGGCCGGGCAGTTCGCCGACGGGGTGTGGCTGGTCGAACTGGCCGGCCTGGGCGCCACGTCGGCCCCGGACGACATCGCCGAGCGAGTCATCACGACGCTGGGCCTGTGCGACACCGCGGCGACGGAGCCGAACCTGGACGACCTGGTGGGCTGGCTGTGCCAGGCAGTGGCCGACAAGCAGTTGCTGATCCTGCTGGACAACTGCGAGCACCTCATCGAGCCGGTCGCCGTGATCGCCAACGCCGTGCTGTCGGCCGTACCCGCGGCACACCTCCTGCTCACCAGCCAGGAAGCCCTGGACATTCCGGGCGAGGTGGTTCATCCCGTACCGCCGCTGGCGCTGCCGAAGCACACCGATCCGCAGACGGTCGCCCGGTCCAGCGCCGTCGAACTGTTCGTGGAGCGGGCCTCGGCGGCGGCGCCCGGCTTCGTACTGGACGCGGACAACGCGGCTGCCGTCTCCGCCGTCTGCCGTCGCCTCGACGGTATTCCGCTCGCACTGGAACTCGTGGCGTCCCGTCTGCGGACACTGAGCCCGCACGAGCTCGCCGCCCGCCTGGACGACCGCTTCGCCCAGCCCGACGTCCGGGTGCGCGGACTTCCGGACCGCCAGCAGACACTGCGGGGCATGCTCGACTGGAGCTGGCAGCTGCTGACCGCGGACGAGCGCACCGTCCTGCGCCGCCTCGTCGTGCACGCGGACGGCTGCGTCATGCGGTCCGCCCAGGTGGTCTGCGCCGACGCGGGTCTTCCTGCCGGGCGGATCCCCGACCTGTTGTCCCGGCTGGTGGACCGCTCGCTGGTGGTCCGCGAGGGAGACCGGTTCCGACTGCTCGAATCGGTGGCCGCCTACTGCGCCGAGCGACTGGCGGAGGCCGGCGAGGAGAGCGTCGTACGCGCGCGCTTCGTGCGCCACTCCACCGAGTTGGCCGAACGGGAGAACGAGCGGCTGCGCGGCCCGGACCAGCGGTGCTGCCTGGAGCGCCTCAACGCGGAGACCGTCAACCTTCGCCGCGCCCTTGATCTCGCGGTCACCCAGGGCTCCGTGGGATACGCGGTACGGCTCGTGAACGCGCTGGCCTGGTACTGGTTCCTGCGCGGGCGGCTCACCGAGGCCCGGAGGTCGCTCCGGACGGCGCTGGCGACCGACGGCGGGGCCGCCTCGGCCGGGCGCCTGACGGCGCGGGTCTGGCTGGCCGGCATCGAGCTGCGCACATCGCAGACCGGTGCGCCGCCGGCTCCGGCAGGCGAGGACCTTACCGCCGGTGTCGGGGATCCTGTGCTGCGAGCCCGGCTCCAGTGGTTCGTCGGCACCGGGCTGACCGGCCGCGGTCACCACCGCGAAGGGCGGCAGCTGGTGGAGGCGAGCCTGGCCGGCGCACGCGCCGCCCGGGACCGCTGGGGTGAGGCCGCGGCACTGGTCGAACTCGCGAGTCATGCCCCGGCCCAGGACGGAGCCGCGGAACTGGGCGCCGCGCTGTTCCGCGAGGTCGGCGACCGCTGGGGCCAGCTCCGGGCCACCCGGTCACTGGCGCTCGCGGCCGAACGCGAGGGTGACCGCGTACGGACGGAGCGGCTGCACCGGGAAGGTCTCCTGATCGCCGAGGAACTCGGCCTGTGGACCGAGGTCGTCGAGACGCTGACCTGGCTCGGCAAGACCGCTCTGACCGGCGGCCGCACCGAGCGGGCGACAGAACTGTACGAGCGCGCGCTGTCCGTGTCGGCCGAACGCGCCTACACCAGGGGCGAGATCCGTGCCGAGATCGGCCTGGGGCACGCCGCACGGCTCCGCGGCGACCGGGACGCCGCCAAGGGTCATCTGAACCGGGCACTGGCCAAGAGCCATTCGTCGGGCCACGCCGCTC
This sequence comes from Streptomyces sp. NPDC005791, assembly GCF_042871485.1. Taxonomy (NCBI): domain Bacteria; kingdom Bacillati; phylum Actinomycetota; class Actinomycetes; order Kitasatosporales; family Streptomycetaceae; genus Streptomyces; species Streptomyces sp. NPDC005791. The sequence continues at coordinate 40,338 of NZ_JBIAIP010000016.1, read as the reverse complement.
ATGCCGCGGCCGCGCTGGCGGAACTGGACCTCGTTCCCCGGGCGTGACCGGACCCGGTGACCGTCCCCCGGCAGGGACGGCCCCGGGCCTCGACGTCCCGCGGCGTCACTCCCGCGCCGGGCGGACACGGCGCCCGGCGGCCCCCCGCAGGAGGGCCGGGGCGACTACGCATGCGTTCGCAGCCTTACTCGATTACACCGCAGCCGCACGAACCCGTTCACCCCTGAGGGCTGTCCCAAGCCGTTGTTCGTCGCGGACGAATGGCAGGCGAAGGAGTGGCGCCCGGCTTCATCCGAGCGTTGCCCGGGTTCGACGGCGACGGACTCAGGGCGATGCGACGACGACTACGCCGTACACGACGCACCCACCGCGGTGAGGACGATCAGGCCCAGTCGCAGCAGTGACAGCAGCAGTCCGATCCGCCGCGTGCCGTCCTTGTCAGTGCGCAGCACGGAACTCGCGGCCAGGGAGCCGAGCAGGATCACCGCTCCCATGGGGAAGCCGGCCGTCCATGGCGCCGCGGAGTCGTCGTAGTCCTCGGTGCAGGCGGGCATCAGCAGGCCGATGCCCGCCAGAACCATGGCGCTCACACAGGTCAGGACGAAGTCGAGCGAGAGGGCCACCGCCCAGGTGACCGGCGCATGGCCAGGCCGGGGTCAGTGGTCCTGCCCGGTACGACGCGCACCGGCAGTGGGCGGTGACCGGCTGCGCACTGACCTTCGGCGGACTGCTGCTCCTGCCGGCCACGTCGTGGACTTCGTCGGGCGCGAGCGCGGCGATCCTGTTCACCCCGACGCGCCTCCGTCCTGACGGCGCGATGTGAACCCAGCTCGTCACGAGCGGCGGACAGCTCAGGCGGGAGCGGTGCGGCGGCGGTCGGGAGTGAGGAGGTAGGCGATCGCCATGTCGCTCAGTTCGTCCGCGTACCGGTGCCGGGCCTCCTCGCCGTAAGCAGGGTCGGGGCGTACGGAGTTGTGGAAGCAGGCACCCAGGACGGCGCGGGCCGCGGTGTCCAGCGCCGTTTGCGGGTCCGAACGTCGGATCTGGTGGGCGTAGGGCGTCGCCGCTTCCAGCAGGAGGCGGTGGATCTCGGTGATGGCACGGGCCCCGCGGTCCAGGGCATCGGCCCCTCGGGCGCGCAACAGCTCCGGAAAGACGTTGCTGCTGTCGGCGAAAGACTGCAGCAACGCGTGCGCGTAGGCGTCCATCACGCCGGAGAGTGACGGCTCGGCCGCACGCAGCCGCTCGGCCACGTACTCCTCACGCCGTTCCAGCATCCGTTCGGTCAGGGCGCTGATCAACTGGCCCTTGTCCTCGAAGCGGCGGTAGATCGTGCCGACCGAGACGCCGGCGCGGTCCGCGACGCCCGCCATCGTCATCTCCTCCAGACCGACCGAGGAGGCGATCTCCTGGGCAGCCCGCAGCACACGGGCCAGCGTCGCGGCGCTACGCGCCTGCCGGGGCTCGCGGTAAGGCGCTCGGCGGTCCGGGTCGTCAGTCATGTCCCGCATGGTATCGGCGGTGGTCCCGGCAGTTGCTTTTGACAAGTGGCCTCCCCTCGCGGGTAACCTCGATAAGCGAACGTGAATTCGCGTTCACATATCGAAGGGTTCGACCATGACCGACAACAAGGCCTCCCTGTCCGTAGCCGTCACGCTCGAGTCGGGACCCACCGGCCCCGGAAGCATCGACGACTTCGAGCTGTTCTACGCACGCCGCGTCCTGAACCGCTTCAGGGCGCGTCTGGGGCGCCAGGGCCTGCTCGACCTCCTGGCCGCGGACATCGAGGAAGGCAATTCCTTCCTGCGGGAGAGCGCGCGCACCTCCGACGGACAATTCGAGGCGGGCACGACGGTGCTCTCGGCCCGGGGCCTCACATCGGGCGAGTTCCTGGCCTGGATGGAGACGGCGTTCGCCGCCGACGAGAACGCACTCCTCACGGCGCACCCCGAGCACTACGCGATGACCCCCGCGGGCGACGGATCCTTCAACGTGGTGGAGAACATCGGCCCCTACGTCTGCTCCTTCTACATGGGGGGCTGGGGAACGGACTCCATGGCCTGGGCCGCGGACGCGCAGGAGCTCCTCCCGGAGACCGAGTTCCCGCACAAGATGTCCTCGAACCTCTTCCTGGCGGACGGCACCGTCGTCGGGCGGGCGCTGACCCAGTTCGGTGACACCGCTGACGGCTTCACCGCAAACCTGACCGTCTACATGCCCACGTCGTGCCCGAAGGACGTCCTGGAGCACCACCTGCGGCACTACGCCGTCGAGTTCAGGAACTGGATCTGCGCCGCCGCGGCAGTGCGCGCGTGAGGACCGCGGACAACGCCCGCTGCCAGTAGGCCACCGCAAGGCGACGTCGGGCCGTTCCCTCCCCGGCCAGGGCGGCCCTGTCCGATGTTTTGTCTGCTGGCACGCGTCCGCCGCAGGATCAGGGCCACACAGATCACCGCTTCGGCCTCCGCGGCCTCGGGTCCGCGGCGCCAGGGCGGAGCCCCTCCCCTACCCCGGCGGAGTAGTGGCTCCGCCCTCCCACTCCAAGAAAGTCGCAGGATGTCGAGCCACTCCTCCCCGCCCGGTACGGGCCGCAAGCTGACCTGGGTCGTCCTCGGCCTGGCCGCTCTGGTCACCACGATGCTGTGCGCATTCGCGCTGCCCTCGCTGCACAGCGGCCCGCATCACATCCCCGTCGCCGTGACCGGCCCGCAGGAGGCCACCGAAGCGCTGCGGGCGAACGTCGACGCAGACGCATGGGACGTACGCCTCTACGAGACGTCCACCGCTGTGCAGTCCGCAGTCGAGGACCGTGAGGTGACAGGGGGCCTCGCTCTCACCGATCACGGTGTCGATGTCTACACCGCGACCGCCGGCGGCCCCTCCGCCACCAGCGCTCTCACCACACTGGGCGAAGGCCTCGCCGCACAGCACACCACGCACGCCACCGTCCACGATCTGGTGCCCTTCACCGACGACGACCCCCGTGGCGCGGGGCTGACTTCCGCGCTCCTGCCCATGATCTTCGGCGGCATCTTCCCCGCCATGATTCTCAACGGCACCTTCCCCGGTCACCGGGGCATACGGACCCGCTTGACCGGAGCCCTGCTCTTCTCGGTCGTCGCGGGGGCAGCCGTCGCCGCCGTCCTCCAGTTCGCCACGCACTCGATCGACGGCACCTACGGACTCACCTCCCTCGGGATCGCCCTCGGCGTAGCCGCCGTGTCCGCGACTCTCCTCGGCCTCCAAGCGCTCCTCGGCACAGCCGGGTTCGCCCTCGGCAGCTCGTTGATGATGCTTTTGGGAAACCCCCTGGCCGGCCTCGCCACCGGCCCTCACTGGCTCCCCGGCGGCTGGGACACCCTCGGCCAGCTCCTCCCTCCGGGCGCCTCAGGCACCCTCCTGCGCGTCAACGCCTTCTTCGACGGTGCCGGCGCCGGCCCGCCCGTGCTCGTCCTCACCCTCTGGGTCGTCGTCGGCGCCGCCCTCGCCCTCCTCGCCGACCGGCGTGGGACACGCACCACCGCCCCCCGGCTCACCGGCTGAACCGGCCGCCCGACAGCCGCACACACCCTCTACGAGGAGCTGGCTGAAGAGCGGGCCGGAGGCCGTTCGCAGCTCCCGCCGGAGGGATGCGTCACAGGGGCGGAGCCGGCTCCGTAGGGAATGAGGGGGCATGGTGTCGTCGGGTACGTGCGGCTCGACCGCCTCGGACTTCATGGAGCGGGGGACTTGTAACGGCAGCGTCCTCGGGCCCGGACCGGCCGAGCACCACGGATGCTCGCGGCCGCCGGCAGCGGTGTGATCGGCGCGTCCGACGGCCACGGCGGCCGGTCCACGTCCACGTGGGGGCGTCGAAGAGACCGAGGACGGACCTCTCCCGCAGAAGACGGAGCGGGAACACGTCGAGGCGGTGCACGGGCACGCGGCCCGACTCGGCATCGCCTGGGGTGCTTCCCGTCAGCGCGCGATGGACGTGCGGGTCCTTCGCGACTCCCACGGCCATCCGTTCTGCCTCTTCCTTCCGGGCGCTTGAACACCACGGGCTCCGCACCGCCTCGCAAGATCCGGAGGGCAGTCCCCCGCCCGGCACTGTGTGCGTCACCCATCCGGTGACGCACCGGTCGGCAGGGGCCAGCCCTGCTGAGAGCCGGCGGCGGTGATCCGGCGCCGGTCAGGCGTGCTGGACCACCGGATCGCCCTGCGGTGTGGCTCGGCGTGCCTGGTGCCAGTGGTGGGTGAACAGGAAGAGGATCAGTCCGAGCAGGGTCATGGAAGCGCCCACCAGAGCCAGCACCGGGTAGTGGGGTGCGCGGTTCAAGGCGAGGCCGCCGACTGCCGAGCCGAGGGCGACGCCTCCGTTGAACGCGGCGGCCGCGAGCGCGGAGACCAGGGCGGACGCGGTACCGGCGATGTGCAGGACATAGGACTGCAGCGGGGGCACCATGCCGAAGCCCGCACCGCCGAGCAGCACCAGGAGTACCAGCACGGCGGGCAGGACCGTGCCCAGCGCCCACAGGGCCAGCAGTCCGAGGATCAGAATGCCGAGGATGACGATCACCGTGCGGGACACCGAGCGGTCGGCGTAGCGGCCGCCGAGGGTGTTGCCGAAGATCAGGCCCGCGCCGAACAGGAGCAGCAGCCAGGTGACGGATCCGGCGGCCACGCCGGTGACGGTGGTCAGGTACGGGGCGACGTAGGTGTAGACGACGAACAGGCCGCCGTAGCTGAGCGCGATGGCGAGGAACGCGGTCCAGAGGGCTCCGCTGCGCAGGACGGTGAAGCCGCGGTCCTCGCCCGCGCCGTCGCCGCCCGCGGATGTGCCGGGCAGAAGGAGCCACATGGCGAGTGCGCCTACGGCGGCGAGGCCCGAGACGACCCAGAAGGCCGACTCCCAGCCGGCCGCACGTCCGACGATGTTGCCGATGGGGACGCCGATCACGTTGGAGACGGTGAATCCGGTGAAGACCACGGCGATGGCCGTGGCACGCCGGGTGGGAGCGACCATGCCGCCGGCGATGGTGATCGCGATGCCGAGGAATCCGCCCAGCATCGCTCCGGCGAGGGCTCGGGAGAGGGACACCACCACCAGGCTTCCGGTAAGGGCGGTGATGGCGTTGGCGATCAGGAAGATGAGAGCCAGGACGATCACGAGGGGCTTGCGGGGAAGGCGGAGGGTGACGGCGGCGACGAGCGGTCCGCCGATCATCGCGCCGAGCGCGAAGCTGGTGGTCACCCAGCCCGCCTGGGACACCGAAACCCCGAGATCGTCACTGATGAGGGGCAGCAGACCGTTGGGGACGAGCTCGGCGGTTCCCAGGGCGAAGGCGGTCAGTGCGAGAGCGAGGATGGGTGGAGGCATGCTCCCGACCGTGAAGGATGTGCAGGTCAGCTACCAGATCCCGCTCCTTGCACCCCTCGGGAAGGGTGGCACCGGCAGGGATATGGTCGCGTCCGGGCCCACCGCATACGGTTGATATATGAATGATCCCGGTGATCTTGCTGTTTTCCTCCGGGCGAAGCGTGCCGCCCTCCCGCCGGAAGCGACCCCCATGAACGGGTTCGGTGTCCGCCGACGGGTGCCCGGCCTGCGGCGGGAAGAGGTTGCGCAGCTGGCCGGGGTCAGCGTCACGTACTACACACGTCTGGAGCAGGGCCACAGCCGCCGCGCCTCCGACGAGGTCCTGCTCGCCCTGGCCCGGGCGCTGCAGTTGTCCGTCACCGAGACCGAGCACCTGCTGGACCTCGCGCGGACCAGACGCACTCCCGCCGCAGGCACGGGCTCCGGCCCGGAAACCGTCAGCCCGAACGCACGGACCCTGCTGTCCCTGGTCGCCGCGCGCCCCGCGGTCATCCTCGGGCGACGCAACGACGTCCTGGCCTGGAACGCATCCGGGCACGCGCTGATCGCCCCGCACCTGCCCGTTGACGCCCCCGACCGCCCGGACCACCGTCCCTCCCTGCCCCGCCTGCTCTTCCTCGACCCCCAGGCCCGCGCCCTGTACCGGGACTGGGGCCAGGAAGCCGCGGACTACGTCGCCTACCTGCGGCTCATCAGCGGAAAGTACCCGGAGGACGAGGCCCTGACCCGCATGATCGGTGAGCTGTGCGTCCGTGACGACGCTTTCGCAGCTCTGTGGGCCTCAGGGCGCGTCGGCGAATGCGTCGCCGGAACCAAACGCATGCTCCACCCCCGGGTCGGCGAGATCACCGTCGACTTCCAGCTCTGGGCCCAGGCGGACCGGCCCGACCAGCGCATAGAGATCTACGAACTGCGTGACGACCCCGACGGCGCGCGTACCCGCGCACTGCTGGGCACCCCCGCTCGGCGAACCTGACACCGTCGAGCACCCGAAACCGGGTGAGACCGTCCACGCGGACCCCACCGGCGTCCTGACCCGGCACCGGAACCACCGCGACGCCCCCCGCACCCGCGTCACCGAGCACTCCATCGTCGGCCTCGCCCCGAATTCCTGCACGCCGCCCGCGACGGCCACCTCCTCGCGGCCGCAGTGCGGGAGCCGCGAGCGCTCCTGGAAGCTCCCTCAGGACAGACCGCCGTACACCTCCTCAACCCTGACCCGTCCCCGGGCCGCCGTCCGGGGACGAAGGACGGGCCGCGGGGCGGACGTGCGGGTGGTGCATCACGCGTCGGACAGGCGCAGCATGACCTTGCTGCTGCCGGCCGCCGGGTCGGCGGCGATCGCCAGCGCCTCCTCCGCGCGTGCCAGCGGGAAGCGGTGGGTGATCAGTGGGGTCAGGTCCAGTCCTTCCTGCAGGGCACGCAGGGCGTCGTCCATCTCCTCGACGAAGCGGTACGACCCGATCCACGTGATCTCGCGGGTCACCAGGTCACCGAGGACCGCCGGTGCGGCAGCCCCCGGCAGGTTGCCGACCTGGACGAGCGTGCCGCCCCGCGCGGTGGCGCGCAGTACCGGGCCCAGGGCGGCCGGGGCACCGGACGCTTCGAAGACCACGTCCACCTCCTGCGGGAGTACATCGCCCCGCGCCAGGTCGCGGGTCTCCTCGGCACCCATCGCACGGGCGACGGCGAGGGCGGCCGCCGACAGGTCCGCGGCGATGACGGTGCCCGCTCCCCTGTGCCTGGCGGCGGCCACGACGAGGGAGCCGATCGGTCCGGCGCCGTTGACCAGGACGGTCCGGCCGCGCAGGTCGGGGACCCGGCCGACTGCGTGCAGGGCCACGGCCAACGGCTCGGCCAAGGCACCTTGTTCGGTGCTCACCCCGTTCGGCAGAGGCCGGATCTGCTCCGCGCGGACCGTGCGGTATTCGCTGAACCCGCCGTCGGTGTGCGGGGTGAAGGCCGCGGAGCCGAAGTAACGGACGTGCGGGTAGAGGTTGGCGCGCCCGGCGATCCGCTCCGGCAACACCCCGTCACCGACGAGTCGGGCCGGGTGGACGGTCACCGGTGTTCCTTCACCGAGGCGGGTGTCACCGCGTTCCGCGACGCCTGGACCGAGCGCGGCGACGCGGCCCGCGACCTCGTGACCGAGTACCAGGGGATGCGCGAGCGCGGCCGTACCGGATGTCCCGTTCCTCCAGTAGGCGATGTCGGAACCGCAGATCCCGCCCCATTCCATGGCCAGGAGCACCTCTCCCGCACCCGGCACCGGCCGGTCCCTCTCGTCGACACGCAGATCGCCCGCACCGTGCACCACGACGGCCCGCATGCGCCGTCCGCCGGCGTCCGGCGCAGTACGGGATTCCTCGCCGACTGCCGCACGCCTGCGGTCTTCTCCAGCAACGGCGGTCATATGGCGTCCTCCAGGCGGACCAGGTCGCGTCCGCGGGTCTCCGGCGCGAGAAACGCGCTGACGAATGTGATGAGCGAGTAGACGACGAGCATCGCCGCGATGGGCCACCAGCTACCGGTGAGGGCCGTGAGCGTGGCCGCCAGTACGGGGCCGATAGCAGTGGCGAGGATGCCGCCGATCTCCTTGGCGAGGGCGAGCTGGGTGAAGCGGGTTCGCGAGCCGAAGAGTTCCGCCATCGTCACGCTCTCCAGCGAGAACAGTCCGAGAACTCCGACGTTCAGACCGAGCACCATGCCGATCATCACCGCCGGGGTCGAGCCGGAACTGATCAGGAACATCACCGGGAAGGCGATGACGACGGTCAGCAGGCTGAGTGCGAGATAGAGCACGCGCCGCCCGAAACGGTCCCCGAGCAGGCCCACGACCGGCACGGTGGCGAAGCCCAGCAGGGAGCCGTACACGATCGCGTCCGTCGGGACGGAGCGGCCGACGGCGAGCTCGGTGGCGATGTAGCCGATGAGGAAGGTCTGGATCAGCCCCGAGTTGCCCGCCTGGCCGAAGCGCAGTCCCAGCGCGACGAAGAAGGCCTTGCCCTTACGCTGCCGGATGCCGGCCGCCAGGACGTCGGCCGCTCCGCGGTCGGCGTCGGCGATGGCCGACTCCACCTCGTCGCGGGCCAGCGCCACACCGTCCACCACATCGGGGCGTTCCTCGAAGACAGGGCTCTCCTTGAGCCCTCGGCGCAGCCAGACGGCGAAGAACATCAGTCCGAAGCTGAGCAGGAAGGGCAGGCGCCAGCCCCAGGACAGCAACTGCTCCTCGGTGAGCACCGCGAGCAGGATCGCCCAGAGACCCGAGGCGGCGAGTGTCCCTGAGTTGGTGCCGAGCGAGACCAGTGAGGCGACCAGGCCTCGTCGGCGGACAGGCGCGTACTCGACGAGCAGTACGGTAGCCCCGGCGATCTCCGCGCCGGCGCCGAACCCCTGCACCAGCCGGAGCAGGACGAGCAGGATCGGCGCGAGGATGCCGATGGTGGTGTAGGTGGGCAGGGCGCCGATCAGGGTGGTGGAAGCGCCCATCATCAGGACGGTGAGGTAGAGGACCCGCTTGCGGCCGATCCGGTCTCCCATCCGGCCGAAGTAGACGGCACCGGCAAGGCGTGCGACGTATCCCACCCCGTAGGTGGCCATCGCGGCGATCAGACCGATGGCGGGACTGACGTCGGGAAAGAAGATCTTGTTGAACACGATCGCCGCGGCCAGCGAGTAGAGCTGGAAATCCATGAACTCCATGGCCGTGCCCAGCCAGCCCGAGACGGCGGCTCGGGTCAGGTCACCCGTGGTGCGCTGCGCGGGGCGCTTCTGCTCCGCGGCGACAGCACTGTCCTTCATCGTGAACTCCGTTGTTCGGGGACGTCGATCGGTGTGGGGGACGAATGGGTCCGCAGTCGGCGGCTCAGATCTCGACGCGGCCGGCGCGCAGTGCCGGCAGTCGGTCCGCGACAGCGGCGGTGAGGTCGTCGTCATCGGCCAGGTCCGCCGCGCCGAGGACGCGCAACAGCGCGCGTACCGTTTCCGCGGGCCGGGCCGGAGCCGACCAGCAGGCGGCGAGCGCGCCGGCGGCGGGGTCGCCGGCGCCGATGGCTCCAGGGCGTGTGCCGTGCGCCCAGGCGGCGAGGGCCAGTTCGAGGACCGGAGTGGCCGTACCACGTCCGCGCAGCTCGCGCAGGGCGGGAAGCCAGCGTTCCACGATCTTCAGCGAGCCGTCGGAGCCGATCTGCCGCAGGAGGTGGTGCATCGCGGGATTACGGAACCGCCCGACGAGGTCGTCGGCATAGGTGACGGGGTCGGGGCCTCCAGCGGGGAGGGTCGCGGCGACCTCCGCGCACAGGGCGCGCACGACGCTCTCTCCCCACTGCGTCGCCATCGTGCCCGCGATCGTGACGCATCCGGTGGCGAGGCCCAGATGAGCGAGCGCGGAGTGCGAACCGTTCAGCAGCCGCAGCTTGGTGAGCTGGTACGGCGTGACGTCCGGCACGAACAAGGCGCCGTCCCGTTCCCAGGGCGGCCTTGGCGCGATGAACGAGTCCTCCAGGACCCACTGCCGGTAGGGCTCCCCGGCCACGGGCAGGGCGTCGTACACCCCCAGCGCGTCGGAGGCCGTCTTCAGGTCGGCCTCGCAGGACGCGGGCACGATCCGGTCCACGACGGTCGAGGGGAAGGCCACGCTCCCGGCCATCCGGTCCAGTACGTCGTCGCGGTCCGGCCAGGCCGAGGCCCGGACGAAGTCGCGGACGACCCTGCCCAGCACGTCGCCGTTGCCCGCCATGTTGTCGCAGGACACGACGCCGACCGGCGGCGCTCCGGCCCGCGTCCGCGCGGCCAGCCCTGCGGCCAGCCGGCCCACCACCGTGGTGAGAGGGCCGCCGGGCGGCGCCTCGAGGTCGGCGGCCACGGGCGCCGCCGTGAGGTCCAGCCCACCGGTCGACGGGCACCGGTGGTAGCCCCTCTCCGTGACGGTCAGGGTCACCACGGTGACGTCCGGGTCGGTGAGCAGGGCGTCGACGGCCTCGGCGTCGGGCCCCATCGTCAGGGCATCGACGACCGCGCCCACGACGCGGCTCACGCTGCGGCCGGGGCGGCGTTCGGTGAGCGAGTAGAGGCAGTCCTGGTCCCGCAGGGCACGCACGGTACCCGCCGAGCGGGGCGCGACGGCGGTGATGCCCCAGGGCTCACCGGAGCGGGCGGCGGCGTTCTCGGTGTATACGGCTTGATGGGCCCGGTGGAAGGCACCGAGTCCGAAGTGCACGATGCGCGTGCGCAGTTCGGCCGGGTTCACGGCGGGGCGCAGGTCCGGAGCGATCCGGGACAGCGACGCGTGGTTCAGCGGAGGCAGGTGCGAGGCGCTCACCAGTCGTGCACCGAGCCGTCGAGACGGCGCGCGACCGGGAGGTAGCGCCGCCGATAGGGGAAACGCTCGGCCGCCTTCTCGTCGTACTCCACGCCCAGACCCGGTTCCTCGGACGGGTGGAGCATCCCGTCGGCGAAGGTGACACCGGTACGGAACACCTCGGCGGCCTCCTCGGGATGGCCCATGTACTCCTGGATGCCGAAGTTCGGCACGGTCACGTCGAGGTGTACGGCGGCGGCCATACTGACCGGGGAGAGGTCGGTCGCCCCGTGGGATCCGGTGCGTACCTGGTAGAGCGCGGCGAGGTCGAAGATCCGCCGCAGGTGGGTGATGCCGCCCGCGTGGGCGACGGTGGTGCGTACGTAGTCGATGAGCTGTCCGGTGATGAGGTGCTGGACGTCCCAGATGGAGTTCATGACCTCACCGACCGCGATCGGTGTGGTCGTGTGCTCGCGGATCAGCCGGAAGGACTCCTGGTTCTCGGCCGGGGTGGGGTCCTCCATCCAGAACAGCCGGCAGGCTTCGACGCTCTTGCCGAACCGTGCCGCCTCGATCGGGCTCAGCCGGTGATGGACGTCGTGCAGAAGGTGGAATCCGAAGCCGAAGCGCTCACGCACCGCCTCCAGGTAGGTGGGCGCGAAACCGAGATACGCCTCCGTGTCCCACGGCTGCTCGTCCGGCAGCTCGGTCGCGGCCGGCTCGTAGACCTTTCCCTTGCGGACGCCGTAGGTGCCGCCCACGTCGGGCACCGCGGCCTGGGCCCGGACTGCGCGGTAGCCCAGCTCCAGGTAGCGCTCGACGTCGTCGAGGAGGGAGGGGACATCGGTGCCGCTGGCGTGCGAGTAGACCAGCACACCGTCCCTGGAACGCCCGCCGAGAAGCTGGTAAACGGGGAGCCCTGCGATCTTGCCCTTGATGTCCCACAACGCGGTGTCGACGGCGGAGACGGCTGTCATCGTCACGGGCCCTCGGCGCCAGTACGCGCCCTTGTACAGGTACTGCCACATGTCCTCGATGCGAGCGGGGTCCTTGCCGATCAGGAGCGGTGCCACATGGTCACGCAGATAGCTCGCCACCGCGAGCTCCCTGCCGTTGAGCGTGGCATCGCCGAGGCCGGTCACACCGTCCGTGGTGGTGATGCGCAACGTGACGAACGTACGCCCGGGGGAGGCGACGAACACGTCGACGCGTTCGATCTTGCTCACGGGATCTCCTTGCGGTGGCGGACGGGCCAGGAGGCCGGGCCGGGGCCCGAGCGGTCCCGACCAGTCGGGCACGGCTGTCGTGCAGGGCTTGTATACAAGCACTTGTCGTGCAGCCCGGCAAGAGTTCGGCCACCGCTGTCCACCCGGTGCGCGACCTGCCGCGCCTTGCTCCGACCCCCTCCACCGCTGGTCGGGCTCGGTGCGACCGGTACGTAGGATGGGCGCATGGCTCAAGCGAACGGGCGGCGGACCAGCAGGCACAGCATCTACCTGAAGCTGCGTCAGATGGTGCTGACCCTGGAACTCCCCCCCGGTGCGGCCCTGTCGGAGAACGAGCTCGCCGCCGCCCTCGGGGTGAGCCGCACCCCGGTGCGGGAGAGTCTGATCCTGCTGGCCCAGGAGGGCCTGGTGCAGGTCTTCCCGAAGGTCGGGTCGTTCGTGTCCCGCGTGGACCCGGCGCAGGTCGCAGACGCACAGTTCCTGCGGGAGGCCGTGGAGCTCGCCTCCCTGGACAACCTGCCACCGCAGCTCGACCCGGCCGTCGTCGGCGAACTGCGGGACAATCTCGAACGGCAGCAGCATCCGGACCTCGCCCTCGAAGAGTTCTTCGCACTGGACGAGGCGTTCCACCACGGTCTGATGCGCCTGAGCGGTCATGGCGACGTCTGGACCACCGTCGCCGCGGCCAAGGGACATCTGGACAGGGCTCGACGCCTCGGCCTGCACGAGAACGTGTCGCCGGCCGTCTTCACGGCCCAGCACCGGGATATCTTCGAAGCCATCACCGCCGGTCACGTCCCAGTGGCCCGCTCCCGCATGCGCGACCATCTACGGGCGGTCTTCAACGACATCGAACGCATCCGTGCCCACTCCCCCGAGCTGTTCGCGACGGGCCCGTCAACCGTGCCGGTACGGCGCAACGTCGTGGTCTGGGAGTGACGGCGCCCCGTGTCCGCGAGCGGTCCGCCGATCAGGGCCGCCCGGCCACCCGGTCGTTATCCTGGCCGGGCGCCACCGAACGCGCGGGGCCGCCGGCGCCCACCGCCCCTGAGGTCCCGTCACTCCGTCGAAGGGAAAGCCGGCATGAGCGCTTCGCAGAGGAGCAAGGCCCGCTTCGGGCGCCGCACCGTCGTCGCGGCGGTCGGTGCGGCGGGAGCGGCCGCCGCACTCACCGCGTGCGGAGGCTCGCAGGACACCTCTGAGTCCGACACGGCCCGGCCGACGGAGGAGGGAGACGGTGCGGCTCTCGCGAAGACGGCCGACATCCCCGAGGGGGGCGGTGTGGTCTTCGCGGACGAGGGTGTCGTGGTGACACAGCCCGAGCCCGGCACGTTCAAGGCGTTCTCCTCGAAGTGCACCCATCAGGGCTGTGCGGTGAAGGGGATCGCCGACGGCGTCATCAACTGCCCGTGCCACAACAGCACGTTCGACGCCGCTACGGGTGAGGTGACAGGCGGCCCCGCGACCAGGCCGCTTCCGGAGAAGCAGATCCGCGTGGAGAACGGTTCCATCTCCCTGGTGTGAGGCCGGCCGACCGTTGCGTGATCACCGACCAGGCCCCATGATTCTGCGCAACCATCCGGAACCCGGACCTCAGGAGGGCGCCACATGACCGTTGCCCAGCGTCGCGGCCGTCGGATCATGATGACCGACCCGGAACGGGACGCCTACCTCACGGAACAGCGCACGTGCCGGGTCGCCACGGTCTCCCCCGAAGGCATGCCGCACGTCGGGGCCCTGTGGTTCGTGTGGGACGGCACCTCCGTCTGGCTCTACTCCCTCATCCGGAGCCTGCGCTGGGCACAGCTCAGGAACGACCCGCGGATCAGCGTGGTGGTGGACGACGGGGTGGAGTACGGCGAGCTGCGTGGGGTGGAGTTGTCCGGCGAGGTCTCCTTCGTCGGCGAGGTCCCGCGCACGGGCCAGGACTGCGCAGAACTGAGGTGCCCGGAGCGGCTGTACGCGGCGAAGTACTTCGGCCTGGACTCCCTGCCGCACGACGAGCGGCACGCGTGGCTCCGCCTCACCCCACAGGCCGTGAGGTCCTGGGACTTCAGGAAGCTGTCCGGCCCGCGGTGACTCCGGCTCGCCGCCCGGCAGATCTTGGGGGGCAACGGGACGGGGCGGATCCCGCCGGAACCGGCGCATGCAGCGCCCGGTCCGTGGAGGGCACGTCCGCGGCGGCTCCGACGGCGGCCTCCGGTCCGCGGCCTCGCGCACACCGCCCGGCACCGCAGGAACCGGCCGGCCCGCCGTCGCGCCGCCCGGGCCGTTCAGCCGTGACTGACCGGACGGGCGGGTGGTGCCGCCGCCGCGACAGCGTCGGCCAAGGGCTCGATGTCGGCGGTGGACAGTGACGAGACGGTCAGGCGCAGCCCCTGCCGCGAGGTCATCCGGAACCGCGCCCCGGGGGCCACCGCCCAGCCGGAGTGCAGCATCCTGGCCACCGCCCCGGTCTCGTCGCCCACGGGCACCCACACATTCATCCCCGTACGGCCGTACGCCTCGATCCCCCTCTCCTCGAGCGCCCGCACGAGGGCGTCCCGGCGCTCCCCGTAGGAGCGGGAGACCGCCGCCGTGTCGACGGCGCCCGTCTCCCACAGGTGCGCCACGGTCCGCTGCAGCAGTCCGCTGACCCAGCCGGGTCCCAGTCGCTGACGCCCGGTCACCCGGTCAACGGTGAGCCCGTCCCCGGTGAGCACGGCGACCCGCAGGTCCGGCCCGTACGCCTTGGAGACGGACCGCACGAAGGCCCAGCGCTCGGTGACCCCCGCCAGGGGGTGCACCGGCAGGTCGACGATGGCGTGGCCGTGATCGTCCTCGATCAGCAGCACGCCCGGGTGCTCCGCGAGGACGGACCGCAGCTCCTTCGCCCTGCGGCTCCCCACCGTCGCGCCGGTCGGGTTCTGCGCCCGGTCGGTGACCACCAGAGCCCTGGCACCCGCCCGCAGCACCCGCTCCACCTCGCCGGGAAGCGGGCCGTCCTCGTCCAGCGCCACCGGAACCACGCGCATCCCGAGTGCCGGAACGAGATCCAACAGCGCCCCCCATCCTGGGTCCTCGACAGCCACCGCGTCACCGGGCTTGAGGTGCGCGGTGAGCACCCGCTCGATCGCGTCGAGAGCCCCGGAGGTGACCGCTACCGGCCCGTCCGGCACACCGTCCGCGTCCAGGCCGGCCCGGGCGAGTTCCGCGAACCGGGGGACCACTGCCGCGTCGCCGTAGAGGCCGAGCTCCCGGCCGTATGCCTCCGCGGCCGCCGCCAACGCCTCACCGAGGACGGGCAGCAGGGCGGGGTCGGGGTTGCCGTCGCCCAGGTCACGCACCCCCGGAGGCGCTTCCACCCGGAGCGAGCCGCGCGCCGTACTCGCGGGCCTGGGCCGCACCCGGCTCCCCCGCCGCCCTGCCGTCTCGATCACTCCGCGCTCCCGGAGGGACCGGTAGGCGGCGGCCACCGTATTCGTATTGACGCCGAGGAGGGACGCCAACTCCCGCATGGGCGGCAGCACATGACCCGGATCGAGGTCACCCGACGCGACCCCGCGCTCCACACTCGCGGCAATGTCCGATGCACGCCGCCCACTGATCCGATACTCTCCTAGCACAAAGAACATTATGTACTAGTGCAATGGAGTACGCAATGCCGGACACTTCCACGCCCGACAGCACCGGCCTCCCCGAGGCTGCCGCCTACCAGCCGACGGACCGCACGGTCCCGAGCCGCGCCAGGGAGCGCGCCGCGTACGACCAGGAGACGGTGCACTCGATACTCGACGCGGCCTACCTCTGCCACCTGGGTTTCATCCGCGACGGCGCACCCGTCGTCCTGCCGACCCTCTTCGGCCGGGTCGGCGAGCGGCTGTACGTGCACGGCTCGACCGGATCACGGCCACTGCGGGCGACGGGCGCGGCGGACCCAGGCCTCGCCGTCTGCCTGACCGTGACGCATGTGGACGGTCTGGTGCTGGCCCGTTCGGCCTTCCACCACTCGATGAACTACCGCTCCGTGGTGGTCCACGGCATCGCCCGGGCCGTGACCGACCCGGAGGAGCGTCGCATCGCACTCGACGCCCTCGTCGACCAGGTCGTACCGGGCCGCTCGAAGGACTCCCGGCCTGCGGACGCCAAGGAACTCGCCGCGACCGCGGTGATCCGCCTGGACCTCGACGAGGTCTCCGCCAAGATCCGTACCGGCGGCCCGAACGACGCCCCGGAGGACCTCTCGCTGCCGTACTGGGCGGGCGTGATTCCGCTGACGCGCGGACACGCGGCACCGGTTCCGTCCGACGACCTGGACCCGGCAGTCCAGGTGCCGGGCTACCTCACAGGGCAATACACCTAGGCCGCGTTTCAGGTTCGGATTCCTGTGCGCGCCCTGCCCGTGGACGAGCACGATATGGGCGAGGGACTCTTCCTGAGGAGCAGTGGTCGGTGCTGGAGTCGGTGGCGGGTAGGGACCTGAGTTCCGTGGCGGGACCTGACGTTCGAGTACGGACCGCGGCAGACGCTGTATGGACTGTTCCGGAGATGGCAGCGTCGGGGTGTGTGAGCCCGGCTGCTGACGTTGTCACAGGCCAGGGCTGCTGCGGCCGGGCTGGTCCTCCGGGAGGTCGATGTCGACTACACCATCTGCCGGGCACACCAGCATGATGCCGGTGCCCGCCGGCGCGGTGCTGTGCAGAAGGAACGCCAGGCGGAGTGAGCGCCGAACCTGAAGACCATGGACTGGGCAGGTCGCGAGGCGGGGTCACCACGAAGACGCATGTGGCGGGGCGGTGTGTATGGAGTTGCACCTTCCGTAGCGGCACGTGGTCCGGTGGACTTACGTCCCGACCCCTTGAGGAAAGGTCCCTGCTCATGCATTCGTCTTTCATGCCGCCCCGCCAGGTCAAGATCGGTGACGCGGCGGCCTTCGCCGGCAGCACGCCACGGGCGCTTCGCCATTACCACGCGATCGGCCTGCTCCCCGAGCCTGAGCGGGGCGGCGATGACCGCCGCCGCTACGGGTACGACGACATGATCCGCCTGCTGTGGATTCGCAAGATGGCCGACGCCGGGATCGCCCTGGACGACATCCGTGACGCCTTCACCACCGGCATGGCTTCCACCGGTGCGGACAGCGGAGACAGTATCGCGGGCATCCTGGAGCGGTTGGAGGAAACCCTCGCCGAGCAGGAAGCGGAATTGCGGCGGCAACGGACCGCCGTGCAGCGGATGCGCACCGAAGGCAGCCGGATGGGCCTGCTCTCCGACTTCGTCTCCGAACGCCTCAAGGGCCTGCCCGAGGGTTCCCTGCGTCAGGCGGACCTGGACAGTCTGCTGGTCACTGAGCGGATCTTCGGCCCGCTCGGCGCGGCCGTCCAGGCCACTCGCTTCGTCGTCCTGGCCACGCATCCCACTCTGCGGGAGGATTCCGACCGCATCGATGACGCCGAGGAGGCACTCGATGACAGCGTCGCCGTCGATGATCCACGGGTGGCCCAAGTGGCCGTCGAGCGCCACGCCTTCGAATGCGCCCTGCAGGCCGTCATCGAGGAGTCCGGTCTGGGTGAAGACGACGATGCCCTCTGCGGCGCCTGGGATGCTTTGCACCCTGCTGCCGCCGATGACGGCGAGGACGAAGCCGACCTCAGCTCCGGCAGGCGGGAGGCTGACTCCTTGAGTGCGCTCGAAGCCACCGGCAAGATGCCCTACGACTTCTCCCCGGCCCGCCTGCGCTGTATGGAACTGGCCGAAGAGCTGTCCGCCCAAGACTCACCCGCCACCTGAAACACGGCCTGTACCCGGCAGCTGCCGACCGCACGCCCTTGTGCCCTCGGCTCAGGCCGCCACGGCGGTCCGGCGACGGGCGGCCGCGGTGCCACGTGCCTCGGCGAAGGCCAGCCCCGCCACGGCGGTGAGCAGGAGCAGCGTGCCGATGACCGTGGCCGCGGTGAGCCGCTCCCGCAGGACGGTCACCGCGATGACAGCCGCGCTCACCGGCTCGAGGAGCATGATGACCGAGACGGTCGCCGACCGGACCGCTGCGGCGCCCGCGAAGTAGAGGGCGTAGGCGAGTGCGGTCGGCACCGCCGCCACATAGACGAGCAGCCACAGCACCTGACCCGTCTCGGCGGTGTGCGGCAGGAGGCCTTCGGCCGCCGCCATGGGCAGCAGTCCCACGGTGCCGATGGCGAAGGCCCATGCGCTGGTGGACAAGGAGTCGCCCGCCGCGCCGTCCCGGCCGAGCCATCGGGTCAGCAGGGTGATCGCCGCATACCCGGCGGCGGACAGTACGGCCAGCAGCAGTCCGCTGGGCCGTACTTCGGCCGGTTCGCCACCGAGCACCAGCACGGCGAGGCCCGTGAGCGCACCGGCCACGGCGGTGATCCCGCCCTTGCCCAGCCGCTCCCCCATGGTCAGCCGCGCGCCGACAGCGATGAGGACGGGCCCCGCCCCCAGCGTGACCACGGTGCCGACGGCGAGTCCGGTCGCCTCGACGGCCGCGAAGTACGCGCTCTGGAACACGGTGAGACCGACACCGGTCCCCAGGATGCGTAGCAGCCGCCGACGGCGCGGCTCGGCGGCGGCACGCGGGCGGCGGGGACGCAGCGCGAGCGCGCCGGCCAGCAGGACGAGACCGCCGACGCAGCGCCAGAACGACAGGGCGAGGGGACCGAGATCGCTGATCCGGAAGAGCAGGGAGGCGGCCGCACCGGCCGTACCCCAGGCAATACCGGCGACGACGAGATAGACGAGGCTCCGCCCGACAGGCAGGCCGGAAACAGGGTGGGACATGTGACGCTCCAGAAGAAGGGGTGGTCGCTCGGCTCCGCGCGCGGGCAGCGACGAACCGCTCGGGGCGTACCCGAGCCGGGTCTTCGTCCGGAGTGGCCGCCTCGCGCTAGGCGGCAGGAGGCGGAAGTACGGTCTGCGGCATGATCGACACCCTACGGCGATGCCGGAGGCCGGGACAACTCGCCTCCGGTCCCGGCCGGCTCGCGCGCACCCTTCGCCCCATGAGCCGACGCGACCGGCCCCGACGGGGGCTTGGGCGCGGACGACTGCGCGATGAAGGCGCCGATCAGCACCACTCCGCCGCCCACGAGCTGCGGTGCCGAGAGGTGCTCGCCCAGGAGCACCCAGGCGAGCACGGTCGCGACGACCGCCTCGAGACAAGCCACGACACCCGCGACCTGGGGTGAGAGCAGCCGCACCGACACCACACCGGTGCCGTAGGCCAGCACCGTCGCGAGCAGCACGATCCAGCCGAGGAGCAGCCACGCCGGGACGTCGTGGCCGCCCATGTCCGCACTTGCGCCGAGGACCGCCCAGTCCATGCCCCAGGGCCTGGCCACCACCGTCAGCACGGCCGCGCCGGCCAGCAGTCCGTACGCGATCACTCCTACCGGGTGCGGCGGTTCGGCGTCGGCCGTGTCCCCGTGGCCGGCGCCCTGGTCCGACAGGACGAAGTAGCCCACCTGGCAGCATGCCGCGCCGAGAGCGAGCAGCAGCCCGATCACGTCGAAGCTGAGACCGGCCCACACCTCGACGACGCAGGCGAGCCCGCCGACCGCCAGCACCACACCGGCCGCGGCGGCGCGGGTGACAGGCCGTCGCTGCACGAAGCGCACCCAGCCGAGGACGAGTGCGGGCGCCAGATACTCGATCAACAGGGCGACGCCGACCGGGATACGAGAGAGCGAGGCGAAGTAGAAGGCCTGCACCCCGGCCACGGCGAACAGTCCGAAGCCGGCCAGCAGGACGGGCCGCTCCCGGACCAGATGACGGTGCCGCCAGGCAACCGGCAGCATGACCACGGCGGCGCCGGCCACCCGTAGCCACACCACGTGCAGTGGGCCGAGTCCCGCCTCGATCAGCGGCTTGGCCGCAACCCCTGAACCACCGAATGCGAAAGCCGAGACAAGGGCCAGGCCCAGACCCGCTCTTCTCCCCTGAGACGCGTGCATCGGCACATCATGGCAGCAGGCGTCAGCAGCGTCATCACCGTCACACCTGTCCGTCGCGTGTTCATGATCACCGCTGCGAGCCGCTCACGGCCGCGCGGCCGGCCAGCCACTCGGCTGCGACCCCTGCCCGCTCCAGCACCTCGACCGCCCGGCACCGCGGATCCGCGACCAGGGCCGCCAGCAGATCGAGGCCGTCGGCGTACGGTTCCCCGCGCGAGAGCGCGGCACGTGCGGCGCGGTCCAGCGCCGCTGCCGCAGAGGGCGACCACCCTTCACCCGCGGGCTCCCGTACGGCCGGAAAAGCGCCCGAATCCTCCTGTGTCCCCTGCCAGCTGAGGCCGTACCCGATGCTGCGCTGGACGAGATATCCGAGCACCTTGGCCAGTCGCGGCCCACCGTCGAAGGCCTCCCGCACCTCGGGGTCCGACTCGACGAGGGAGTGCAGGAGATGAGCAGTATCGACATGCCGGTCACCGTCGCGCACGGCCCGCCTGCGCGCGCCGCTCACGACACCGGTCATGGCAGCGCTCAGCCCGGTACCGGACCACGGATGGTTCGGCGGGGTCGGTTCGGGGAACCTCGATGTCCGGATGTGCACACCTCCACCCCATCAGTCCCAGGGAGGGAAAACATCCCCGGTGCGACCCATCCGCCATCCCGCGAAAGGCGGGGAACGGAGAGGGAGCCCTCATCCTTGCGGATGAGATCGCGCCGTACGAGGCAGTTCGGCGTCGTGCGCAGCGAACAGAGAGAAGAAGGGTCCCCGGCCGGGGACCCTTCTCGGTTCGCAGACACCTCACGCTCAGTGTTCGTCGGCGAGGATCAGGTACAGCTTCTTACGGGCGTCGTTGATCACCGTGAGAGCCTTCTGCCGCTGGTCGGCCGAGCCGGTCTTCCAGACCTGGCCGAACGCCTCCATGAGGCCGAAGCCGGCCTGGCGGATCTCGTTCACACCCTCCCAGTCGACACCGCGCCCCGCTTCCTCCCAGGGGGCGTCGGGGCCGGACTCGGCCTCGCCGTGTCCCAGGTCGGTGAGCGTGAACAGCTTCTTCCCGCCCTCGCTGGCGCTGGTGATCAGACCCTCGTCCTCCAGCATCTGAAGGGTGGGGTACACCGAGCCGGGGCTGGGCTTCCAGGCCCCTCCGCTGCGCTCGCCGATCTCCTGGATCATCTCGTAGCCGTGCATCGGGCGGTCCTTGAGCAGCGCGAGGATGGATGCGCGTACGTCACCGCGCCTGGCCCTCCCCCGCCCGCCCCCTCGGCCGCGTCCGCCACCGAAGGGCCCGCCACCGAAGGGCGGTCCGAACGGCCCGAACGCGGCACGGCCACCTTCGAAGGGGCCCCTGCCGGCGCCTCGGCGACCCGGGCCGTATCCGTGGTCGTCTCCATGTGCACGCATGACTGCGCTCCTCTCCTCCTTGCGGATATGCGACTGTTCAGTGAACGATCGCGATGCCTCAACGATATATCGGAAGCTATCGCCTGGCAAGGCCGCCTCGAGAGGTACCGACATCCCGCCCGGTGCAGGTCGAGCGCGACGACGGACGGGCGCCCTTCGCGGACTCCCGGTCCGGACCGTTCCGTTCAGGCATTTGAAACAGTGCGAGGCCCGTGCACAGCGCCCCCGGCGGGGGCAGCGCCCCGCTTCCGGGCGCCCGCGGCGCACCACGATCGGGCCGCGTTTCCCCGATTGGCCTTGGACCGCGCGCAGCGACCCCGCCTACGGTCGGCTGCATGAAGATCCGCATCGTTGACGCGTTCGCCGACCGCCCCTTCGCCGGCAACCCCGCCGGAGTCGTGATCCTGGACTCCGGCACCTTTCCAGGGGCTGACCGCCTCCAGCTCATCGCCTCCGAGGTCAATCTCTCGGAGACCGCGTTCTGCCACCCCCTGCCGCCCGGCGGTGAGGCGGACTGGGCGCTGCGGTGGTTCACTCCCGCCACCGAGGTCGATCTCTGCGGGCACGCGACGCTGGCCACCGCCCATGTACTGCACACCACCGGCACCGCGAGCGGCACGGTGCGCCACGCCACCCGATCCGGCGTCCTGCGCACCACCGCCCACGACGACGGCAACGTGACGTTGGACTTCCCCACAGCCCCGCTGACGTCGGTGCCCGCCCCACCCGGGCTGGCGGAAGCGCTCGGTGCGGTGCCCCTCTCCCTGCACGACACGGGTGAGCACGTCGGCGATCTCCTGGTGGAACTGGCGGACGAAGCGGCCGTGCGCGCCCTACGGCCGGACTTCCACGCGCTCGTCGCCTGCTCCAGGCGGGGCGTCATCGCCACAGCGGCGGCCGCGGACCCCACGCGCGGGTACGACTTCGTCTCGCGTGGCTTCTTCCCCCGGGTCGGCATCGACGAGGACCCGGTGACCGGAAGCGCCCACACCGCGCTGGCGCCCTTCTGGTCGGGCAGGTTCGGCCGCGACGACCTCATCGGCCTCCAGGCCTCCGCCCGCTCGGGCGTGGTCCGTACCTCGCTGCGCGGCGAGCGCACACTGCTGACCGGACGGGCCGTCACGGTGATCGACGGGGAACTGCTCACCGGGCTCTGAGGTGTGGACCGGCACCTCCCAGTGGATGCCGCGAAGCGCACGATCGGACGGGGTGGGCCAACCACGCCACTGTGGGAGCGGAACGGTGCAGCACCGGGTCGAACTCCGGAGTGATGCGGCTCATCGACATACGGACACCTGTGCGCGCGATGCTCTTCCTGTCAGGGGCAGGCTTACGGTGTGGGCAGCCAGCCCACTTCTCCCGCGAGCAGCGCGTAGCCGACGAACGCCCCGATGTCGAGCAGGGCATGGGCCACGACCAGCGGCCCGATCCGCCCCCAGCGCCTGTACAGCAGCACGAAGACGACGCCCATGACCATGTTCCCGATGAAACCGCCGATCCCCTGGTACAGGTGGTACGAGCCGCGCAGCACTGAGCTAGCCACCAGGGCGGCCATCGGTGACCACCCCAACTGCCCCAGTCTGCGCAGCAGATAGCCGACGACGATGACCTCCTCCACGAGCGAGTTCTGCACCGCGGAGAGGATCAGCACCGGAAACTTCCACCACACATCGGGCAGTGACTCCGGCACCACCGTCAGGTTGAACCCCGCCGCCCGCGCCACCAGGTAGAAGGCCAGCCCCGCGCTGCCGATCCCCGCCGCGACGAGGGTGCCCCGGCCGAGGTCCGGCCATGGTCTGGTGCGGTCGAGGCCGAGGGACCGCAGACCGGCCCGTTCCCGCATCAGCAGATGAGCGACCAGCGCGACGGGCACCAGGGCCGTCGCGATGCCGAACAGTTGCCAGGCCAGGTCCAGCCACGGCCGCCCGGGGGCGTACGACCCGTTCAGCGTCGCAGCCTGATCCTTGAGGCCACCCGGTTTCGTCAGCGACCCGATGAAGCTGATCAGGGCAGAGACCGCGCTGGCCCCGAGTGAGAGAGCCAGCACGAGCAGGGTCTCCGACCGGAGGGTCCGCCGGGACACCCCCACGTGAGGATTGGAATCAGCCACGCGCCCCGCCTCCACCCGTACACCTGCCGTCAGCCATGCGTCGTCATAGCTTGCCCGACGGGCACGGGGGGCGGGACACCGGGCGGCCTGCTCCTCAGGGTGCGGGAAAACCGACGGGCCAGGTGTGCACCGGCTCACCGGCCTGCATGAGCTCACCGTAGCGCCGGGTGGTGGCTGCCAGCGCACCCTCCCGCTCGAGACCGGCCTCCAGGGCACGATGGTACGTATCGACCTGCCAGGAGGCGCCGTTCACCCGGAGCCTGCACCGCTCCTCGATGACGCCGAGGTAGCGGTCCCGGTCCGAGGGTTCGATGTTCCAGGCGTCGAGCCCGGCGGCCGCGAGCGGCAGCAGTTCGTCCCGCACGAGCTTGACCGCGGGCACCTTCGCCACGCCACCGGAGCGGCCGGGGCGCGGCCAGAGCAGTTCGGCGTCGATTCCGTGACGGCAGGCGGCGTCGAAGTTCTCGGCCGCCGCCTCGAAGGGCAGCTTGGACCACACCGGCCGGGGCTCGTCGGCGAGCGCGCGCACCAGGCCGTAGTAGAAGGCGGCATTGGCGATCACATCGACGACCGAGGGGCCGGCCGGCAGGACCCGGTTCTCCACCCGCAGATGGGGAACACCGTCGGCCAGCCCGTACACCGGGCGGTTCCATCGGTAGACCGTGCCGTTGTGCAGGACGAGTTCGGACAGTGCCGGTACACCGCCCTCGTCCAGGACGCGCAGCGGATCCTCCTCGCCGCAGATCGGCAGCAGGGGCGGGTAGTAGCGCACGTTCTCCTCGAAGAGCTCGTACGCCGAACTGATCCAGCGCTCCCCGAACCAGGTCCGGGGACGCACTCCCTGATTCCGCAGTTCGGGCGGCCGCACGTCTGTGGCCTGCTGGAACAGGGGTGGCCGCGACTCGCGCCACAGCTCTTTACCGAACAGGAAGGGCGAGTTGGCCCCGAGGGCGATCTGCACGGACGCGACGGCTTGGGCCGCGTTCCAGACATCCGCGAAACGGTCCGGTGTCACCTGCAGGTGCAACTGGACCGATGTACACGCCGCTTCCGGGGCGATCGAGGCGGAGGTCGAGACCAATCGCTCGACACCTTCGATATCGAGGGCGAATTCCTCTCCGCGCGCAGCCGTCATTTGATCGTTGAGAAGCGTGTACCGGTCGACGTCCGACAGGTTCGCCGACACGACATCGTCCTGTCCGAGAGTCGGCAGGATGCCGATCATCACGATCCCCGCGTCGACCTCCGCAGCCTTACGGTGGGCATACGCCAGTCCTGTGCGCAACTCCTCGGCCAGCTGATCGAAAACCCGGCCGCTCAGCCGGTGGGGAAGAATGTTCACTTCCAGATTGAACATCCCCAGTTCGGTCTGAAAATCCCGGCTGGCGATGCGCTGGAGCACCTCCGCATTCCGCATCCTCGGCATGCCGTCCGAACCCGCGAGATTCAGCTCGATCTCCAGCCCCATGAGATTTCTGGGGCGATCGAACCTCCGCTCCGACAGGAGCCTCCCCAGCCCGGTCAGGCACTGGGTGAGCTTCTCGCGGTACGCCTGCCGATCGGACGGGGCAAAAGCGCCCGCCACGACCTTCTCACCCATCGAAGGGTCCCTCCTCGAGTAGGCGGCCCGAGGCACAGGGCCGCTCGTATCACGATCGATAATGCCCCGACGAGATGATCCGTAACGCCCGCACGACCCACGGGTACCCGGTAGTCTGGTGACTGAAGCCGGAGGCACATTCCGAAGGCATGAGGCATATGCAGGGTGCGCGATCGATGCGCACCGCGGAAACACCGATGAGTTTCAGCCTACCGCCGCACCGAGAAAATAGCTGGCGGCGAGGGTCGGAAGCGGCTCGAATCCACAGAAACCGCGCAATTCAAGGGCTCAAATCCTCCTTGCGCACAATATGCGGTACGGCTAGCCGAAACATCGTGTGAACATTTGTCGTATAAACTCTGCGAACGAGGCAGAGAGTTGACGCACCGGCCCGTCCGCCCGTCACCGGCCTTCCTCTGGCCCCGCACGCCGACAGCGCCGTCTGCACCCGCCCGCGCATCACCGTGTCTCCGAAGTGAGAGGCAACCCACCATGCCGCTGCATGTTTCCCCGGCCCCAGCGCCCGCACTCCGCAGCGTTCTCGCGGCACTCGGTTCTCCCACCGCAGTCCGCGAGGCCCACACGCCCGCTCTTCGTTCCGTCCAGGGATCGCTGAGCCCCGAACTCCCGCTTCCCGTCCACGTACTGGACCGGATCATGCCGAACGACGCGGCGCCGCGCACCCGCCTCGCCGGCTGGCGCTTCCTGATCCGGAGCGGTGGGCGCGCCATCGCCGCCGCGGACACCATGCACACCGCCGACGGCTGGGCCTTCTCGCACTTCCTCGAGGGTCCCTACATCGCCTCCACCGAACTCGCCGTACGGCAGACGGAGTCGACGGCGACGTCCTACCAGCCACGTCTGCTGTCCGTGCCCGAGCTGTACATGTTCACGCTGTGGCTGCACCACGACGTCGAGGCCGACGCAGGAAGCGGCGCTCTCGCACCGACCGATGTGCTGGTGCCCCTGGCACCCGCGCCCCCGGGCATCACGGCCCATCGACCGCACCGGGTCGCGGACCTGCTCCCGGTCATGACGCTACGAGTCACCCCGGCGGCTCTGCCAGATGTGCCCGGGCTCCCCGGTCTCCTCGGCTCGCCCGCCTGACCCGCCTTCCCACCCGCCCCCGCCGAGCCGCTCGGTGGGGGCGGGTCCGTGCCAGATCGGACTAGTCCGCTCAGGCCACCCCGAACCATCCGAACGGACAGTCCAGTTGGATAACACCCTCCGGCCGGGTGACACGTCGTCGGAGGAGAGCGGCGGCTGCCGCGAAATCCCTGCGGACAGACGCCCGCAGGGCAACACTGGGACCGGACCGACTGATACGGGGCGGCCATGAACACCTCACCCAGCCGCAGGACCCTCGACTCGACGCAGCGAAAGAACCCACCCATGTGCCAGCACAAGCCACCCTGTCCGACCGCCGACTCCAACGACCGGGAAGCCGCGCGCCTGATGGCGCACCACCCGGAACAAGGCTGGAGCCTGCTGTGCAACGGTGTCCTGCTCTTCGAGGACACCGGCGAACTGCTTCCGGACGGGCAGATCATCGCCCCCCACCGCCCGCTGAAGAACGGCCAGGTGGTGAAAGCCGCCTGACCGCGGCCGCCACGGGCACGGGGCCGGCCCGGAGAAGTCTCCGCACCGGCCCCGACACGTGTCCGCCTACTGGTCGTACGCGTCCAGCGGCGGGCAGGAGCAGACCAGGTTGCGGTCACCGAACGCGCCGTCGATCCGGCGCACCGGCGGCCAGTACTTGTCCGAGGGCGTGACGCCGGACGGGAAGACCGCCTCTTCACGGGTGTAGGAGTGGTTCCACTCGCCACCGAGCGCCGCAGCCGTGTGCGGGGCGTTGCGCAGCGGGTTGTCGTCCGCGCTCCACGCACCGGACGCGACCTTGTCGATCTCACCGCGGATGGCGATCATGGTGTCGCAGAACCGGTCGAGCTCGGCGAGGTCCTCGCTCTCGGTCGGCTCGATCATCAGCGTCCCGGCCACCGGGAACGACATGGTCGGCGAGTGGAAACCGTAGTCGATCAGCCGCTTGGCGATGTCGTCGATGCTGACGCCGGTCGCCTTGGAGATCGGCCGCAGGTCCACGATGCACTCGTGCGCGACCAGACCGGCCGGGCCGTTGTAGAGGACCGGGAAGTGCGGTTCGAGGCGCTTGGCGATGTAGTTGGCCGCGAGTACGGCGACCTGCGTCGCACGCTTCAGCCCCTCTCCCCCCATGAGGCGTACGTACGCCCACGAGATCGGCAGGATACCCGCCGAGCCCCACGGCGCCGCCGAGATCGGGCCGACGCCGGTCTCCGGGCCCGCCGCGGGCTGGAGGGGGTGGTTGGGGAGGTACGGCGCCAGGTGGGCCCTCACCCCGACCGGACCGACGCCCGGACCGCCGCCGCCGTGCGGGATGCAGAAGGTCTTGTGCAGGTTCAGATGGGAGACGTCGCCGCCGAAATGCCCCGGCTTGGCGAGGCCGACCAGCGCGTTGAGGTTGGCGCCGTCCACGTACACCTGACCACCGGCGTCATGCACCTCGCCGCAGATGTCCGCGACGTGCTCCTCGAAGACACCGTGCGTGGACGGGTAGGTGATCATGAGGACGGCCAGCTCGTCGCGGTGGGTCGCGATCTTGGCCCGGAGGTCCTCTATGTCGACCTCACCGTCGTCCGCCGTCTTCACCACGACGACCTTCATGCCGGCCATCACGGCGCTCGCGGCGTTGGTGCCGTGCGCGGAGGACGGAATCAGGCAGACGGTGCGCCCGTGCTCCCCGTTGGCCCGGTGGTAGGCGCGCACGGCCAGCAGTCCGGCGAATTCGCCCTGCGAGCCCGCGTTGGGCTGGATGGAGACGGCGTCGTAACCGGTGACCTCGGCGAGGCGCTCCTCCAGCTCACGGATGAGGGTGAGGAAGCCCTGTGCCTGCTCGGCCGGCGCGAAGGGGTGCAGCGCACCGAATTCGGGCCAGGTGATCGACTCCATCTCGGCGGTCGCGTTGAGCTTCATGGTGCAGGAGCCGAGCGGGATCATGCCGCGGTCCAGCGCGTAGTCACGGTCGGCGAGCTTGCGGAGGTAGCGCAGCATCGCCGTCTCGGAGCGGTACCGGTGGAACACCGGGTGGGTGAGGACGTCGTCGGTGCGCAGTAGACCCTCGGGCAGCACATCGGCCGCCTCGGCGTCCAGCGCCTCGATGTCGCCACCGGTCCCGAAGGCCGCCCAGACCGCGGCGACACGGGTGCGCGTGGTGGTCTCGTCACACGCCACGGAGACGTGGTCGGCGTCCACGAGGCGCAGGTTGACCCCGCGCTCACGCGCGTCGGCGACCACATCGGCCGCCGTGCCCGGCACCCGGACCGTGAGGGTGTCGAAGTAGGTGTCGTGCACGACCTCGGTTCCGGCGGCGCGCAACCCCTCGGCCAGGACGGTGGCGAACCGGTGGGTGCGCCGGGCGATCGTCCGCAGCCCCTCGGGCCCGTGGTAGACGGCGTACATGCCTGCCATGACGGCGAGCAGCACCTGCGCCGTACAGATGTTGCTGGTGGCCCTCTCGCGGCGGATGTGCTGCTCGCGGGTCTGCAGTGCCAGACGGTAGGCCTTGTTGCCGTCCGCGTCGACGGAGACCCCGACGAGTCGGCCGGGCAGGCTGCGGGCGAACTTCTCGCGTACCGCCATGAAGCCGGCGTGCGGTCCGCCGAAGCCCATCGGGACACCGAAGCGCTGCGTGGTGCCGACGGCGATGTCCGCCCCCAGCTCACCCGGCGAGGTGAGCAGCGTAAGAGCCAGCAGGTCAGCGGCGACGGAAACGATCGCGCCCAGCTCGTGCGCCTGGTCGATGACGGGCCTGATGTCCCGTACGGCACCGGAGGCGCCCGGGTACTGGAGCAGCACACCGAAGACGCCGCGCTCGGCGATCTGTGCCGGGATTCCGTCGCTGAGGTCGGCGACGACGACCTCGACACCGGTCGGCTCGGCGCGGGTCTCGATCACCGCGATGGTCTGCGGCAGGGTGTCGGCGTCGACCAGGAAGACGCCGTCCTTCACCTTGCCGACCCGTCGCGCCAGCGCCATGGCCTCGGCGGCGGCCGTTCCCTCGTCGAGGAGTGAGGCGCCCGAGGTCGGCAGTCCGGTGAGGTCGGCGACCACCGTCTGGAAGTTCAGGAGAGCCTCGAGCCGGCCCTGCGAGATTTCCGGCTGGTACGGCGTGTACGCCGTGTACCAGGCGGGGTTCTCCATGACGTTGCGCAGGATGACCGGCGGGGTGAACGTGCCGTAGTAGCCGAGCCCGATCATCGGGGCGAGCACCTGGTTGCGGTCGGCCAGGCTGCGCAGCTCGGTCAGGACCTCGGCCTCGGTGCGGGCCTCGGGGAGGTTCAGCGCCTCCGCGCTCCTGATCACGTCGGGCACCGCGGCGGCGGTGAGCTCGTCGAGGGAGCCGTAGCCGACCTGGGCGAGCATCTTCGCCTGCGCCCCGGCATCAGGCCCGATGTGGCGCTGCTCGAACGGAATGCCCTGCTCCAGCTGGGAGAGCGGAGTGCGACGGGGGGTCATGATGGAGGCCTCCTGGTCTGTCACGACCTGCGAGGGGCGCCACGGCGTGGCTGCCCGAACGGCCTCCCCATCTGTCATCTCGACCTGAGAGCTTCACCGGCGCGCCCTGGGGCATACCGGCTTTCACCGTCGGTGAGGGAGGTACCCGTCGCGGCGCGTGCCGTACGGATTCCGCCCTGCTTTCCAGAGTGACCTCGTCCGTGCGGTACGGGGGCCTGAGAGATTCCGGGGAGGAGTTGCTCCTTCGGCGCCTCCGGATGACTCCGGAGAACTCTCCCGCACAGGGTCAGCAGCCGTGTTCCAGCCTACCAGCGAGGCCGGCGCGGGCCGTCTCGAGTGGCCGACCACACGGATCTGGCCTTTCGTAGTGCTGTGGAGCAGCCGCGACCACCTGATGCCGTCGTGACCAGTGGGAGGCACCGTGCAGACCGACATCGATCCGCGCAGCCTGATCGGCCGCAAGGCCTTCGACCGTCAAGGGGCAAAGATCGGAACGGTGGACGAGGTCTATCTCGACGACGCCACCGGGGTGCCCGAGTGGGCCGCCGTACGCACCGGTCTCTTCACCAGGGACGCGTTCGTCCCGCTGGACCCGAGTGAATTCGTCGACGGTTCCCTGCTGGTGCCCTTCGACCGGGCCCTGATCAAGGACGCGCCCGACTTCGGCGTGGGCCGCCATCTGTCTCCTGAGCAGGAACTGCAGCTCTACCGTCATTACGGGCTGGACACCTCACCCTCGCCCTCCGCCGGGACGGGCCCGGACAGGGATTTCGGCAAGCTCGCCGGCCACGAGGAGTAGTCCGCCGGGTACCGCACGAGGGGCAGCGGATCGGCCGGCTGCAGCTCCGGATCGTCGATGCGGAACGTACGTACCCGGCCGGGACGCGTCCACGGCTCCTCGAAGCGCACGGTGACCCGGCCGACGCCGCTGCCCTGCACCCAACCGTGGCCGTGGACGTCGTGCCGTACGTCGTGTCCGGCCGGCCAGCGGCGGGAGGCCGGCGGCTCCTCGCCCTCCCGGTCTTCCGCCCCCTCCACCGTGGTGTCCCGCTCGCCCGGGGAGTCGGCGGCCGCCGACTCCCCGGCGGCGTGCTCCGCGTCGGCCGCCTGGGCGAAGAGGTCTTCCTGGGTGAAGTCCGCCAGCCCCGTGACGCCGACGCCGAGCAGGCGTACGCCGCCGGTCGTGTCCACGGCCTCCAGAAGCCGTGCAGCGGCCTCCCTGACCACCGTGGGGTCATCGGTGGGGCCGCGCAGGGTCTCGGACCTGGTGAGCGTGGAGAAGTCGTAGCGGCGGACCTTGAGGACGACGGTCCGCCCCGACCGTCCGGCGTCTCGCAGCCGCTGCACACAGCGGTCGGCGAGACGCACCACCTCCGCCCGGACGCGCACGCGGTCGTGCAGGTCCACGTCGAAGGTGTCCTCGACCGACACGGACTTGGCGTCCCGTTCGGCGACGACGGGACGGTCGTCGTAGCCCTGCGCCATGCGGTGGAGCGAGACGCCGTGTGCCTTGCCCAGCAGCCGTACCAGCTCCGCCTCGCCCGCCTCCGCGAGGTGGCTGACGACGGTCATACCGGCGCGTCGGAGATGGTCGCCGGTGGCGGGCCCCACACCCGGAAGGGTGCGCACGGGCATGGGCGCGAGGAGCTGGCGCTCGGTGCCGGGTTCGATCAGGAGCAGCCCGTCAGGTTTCGCCTCCTCGGAGGCGATCTTGGCCAGCATCTTCGAGCCGGCGAGGCCGACCGAACCACTGAGTCCTGTGACGTCCCTGATCACGGTGCGCAGGTGCTCACCGACCGCACGCGCGGAGGCCGAGTCGTCGGCCACGCCCCCGGCCTCAAGATCGACGAAGGCTTCGTCCAGGCTGAGCGGCTCGACGAGCGGTGACAGCCGTCCGAGAAGCTCCATCACCTGATCGCTGACGGCCCGGTAGAGGGCGAATCGCGGGACGAGGTACGCGGCGTTGGGCGCGAGCCGCCGCGCCTGTGCCGTCGGCATCGCCGAATGCACGCCGAGTCGCCGAGCCTCGTACGAGGCGGTGGCGACCACTCCGCGCGTCCCCAGTCCACCCACCACCACGGGTTTGCCACGGAGGCTGGGCTTCGCGGCCTGCTCCGCGGAGGCGTAGAAGGCGTCCATGTCCAGATGCAGGATGGTCGGCGCGGCTCTCACATGGACCGATGCTGCCCTACACCACTGACAACCGCCCTGCCCGGCACTCGCACCACCCCGCTCTGCCCCGGCTCCTCAGCCCGCGCGATTGCGCCGCCGTGCCAGTTCGTCAGCGGGGTTGTGACCGATCAGGGTCTCCCCGGTGTCGACGCGCTCCCCGTGCAGCTGGGACAGGGCCGCGTCGACGTCCTTCCAGACGACACCGACCGCGATACCGAAGATGCCCTGGCCGCCCTGGAGCAGGTTCACGACCTCGTCGGGCGAGGAACACTCGTAGACCGTCGCCCCGTCACTCATGAGAGTCATCCGCTCGAGATCCGAGAATCCGCGGGCTCTGAGGTGCTGAACGGTGGTGCGGATGTTCTGGAGGGCGACGCCCGTGTCCAGGAACCGCTTGACGATCTTGAGGAGGACCACGTCCCGGAAACTGTAGAGACGCTGTGTCCCCGACCCGTACGCCGGACGCACGCTCGGCTCCACGAGTCCCGTACGCGCCCAGTAATCGAGCTGGCGGTAGGTGATCCCGGCCGCCGCGCACGCCGTGGGCCCCCGGTAGCCGATGTCCCCTGCCACTGCCACACCGTCCGCCGCCACCGCCGCCGGCTGAACCGGCTGTCTGATGGAATGGTCGGCCGCACTGCCGTGCTGCCGATACGGTCCACCCGCGACCGTACCGTCGCCGCTGCTTCTCACGCCGACCTCCGTCCTTGACCTGCCACCTCGAAGGTAGGCAGTCACCAGGGGTGCGTCAACGATCGCCACACTCGGCACGCCGAGTGATAATCACCCTGAGGGTGGTTTCCCCTGAGTGCTTTCAGGGAACGGCTTGTCGAATGCGCTGACACCGCCACCGCAGGACGGTCACTGACTGTTCGTGCCGAAGTCCTCCGGCGAGATCTGGTCGAGGAACTCGCGGAACTTCTCCACCTCGTCCTCCTGCTCGTCCGGAATGGCGATTCCCGCGTCGTCCAGCACACCGTCACTGCCGTAGATCGGCGTACCGGTGCGCAGGGCGAGCGCTATGGCATCGGACGGCCGGGCGCTCACCTCCACCCCACTGGCAAAGACCAGCTCCGCGTAGAAGACCCCTTCCCGCAGGTCCGTGATGCGGACCTCGGTGAGCTCCTGGCCTACCGCCTCGAGCACATCCTTGAAGAGATCATGGGTCAGCGGCCTGGCCGGAGCCATGCCCTGCTGGGCGAAGGCGATCGCAGTCGCTTCCCCAGGGCCGATCCAAATGGGGAGGTACCGGTCGCCTCCCACTTCACGCAGGAGCACGATCGGTTGGTTGGAGGGCATTTCCACCCGGACACCCACAACGTCGAGCTCGTTCACACAGCAACCCTAGGACGTGCCCGCCATGTTTGGATAGTCGGGCTCCTGCGCCCTCAGTGGAAGTCGGCCTTCAGAGCACTCTGCACGAGCGCGGCGTGGAGCCGGATCGAGAGCTCCGCAAGCTCCTTCGCTGTGGCTTCCGCATGGGCCCTGGTCTGCGGATTCCGATGCCGACGCAGCGGCGCGACGACCTGCCCGACCAGCCCCGCCTCGCGCTCCGCGGCAGCCTTCACGGCCCGCAGATGCCGAGGTTCCAGACCGAACCTGCCCAGGTCCGCCACCAGACGCGCCACCGTCACCGCCTCGGCGTCGTAGCTGCCCCCCGGGGCGCGCACGATCAGCCCGTACGACTCCCACTCGTCGAGCTGCTCCTCGCTGGCCTCAGCGGCGGCCAGGAGCTCGGAGCGTCCGATACGGGCGGCGGTGGCCTGCCCCGGCCCCTGGTCGCGGAAGGCGTCCACGGGCTCACCCTGCCCACCGGAAGGCAGTACCGCCTGCTCACCGCGGGCCAGGGCTTCCAGGTGCTCACGGATGACCTTGAGCGGCAGGTAGTGGTCCCGCTGCATGCGCAGCACCTGAGCAAGCCGCTCGATGTCCGCAGGGCTGAACTTCCGGTAGCCCGACGGCGTCCGCTGAGGCTCGATGAGGCCTTCCGCCTCCAAGAAGCGGATCTTGGAGATGGTGACTTCGGGAAATTCGTCGCGCAACTGCAGAAGCACCGTGCCGATGCTCATCGCGCGCTCGCCTGCGGCGGCGGTGCCGTTACCGGCACCGCCTGTGGGTGTTCGCAGCATGGACCTTCCTGAGGGTCCCCCCGGACGGAGTCCGAGGGAGGTCACACGCCCCGCTGGCTCGCGTAGAAGACCAGCCGGTACTTTCCGATCTGGACTTCGTCGCCGTTGGTCAGCGCGACGGAATCGATGCGCTCGCGGTTGACGTACGTGCCGTTCAGGCTGCCGACGTCGCCCACGGTGAAACTACCCTCCGGGCTCCTGCGGAACTCCACATGACGCCGCGACACGGTCACGTCGTCGAGGAAGATGTCACTCTCCGGGTGACGGCCGGCCGTCGTGAGGTCGCCGTCCAGCAGGAAGCGACTGCCGGAGTTCGGTCCCCGTCGGACCACCAGCAGCGCGGATCCGGCCGGCAGGGCGTCGACCGCGGCCTGAGCCTCCGGGGAGAGCGAGGGGAGGGCCGTCTGGCCCGTCGCCTCGGCCTCGTACGCCTCGATACCGGAGATCGAGATGGTCGAGGTCGTCTCCGAGGCACGCTCGGGCACTCCGCCCCTCAGCGGCGCACCGCAGTTGGAGCAGAAACGGCTGGCCTGGGCATTCCGATGCCCGCACCTCGAGCAGGCCGACATGGAACCTATGCCCGCGCCTCCGGGACCGGACGGCGCGCCGGCCCCGCCGACGGCTCCCTGGACCTCGTCGCGGAAGAGCGGGCGCTCCGAGCCCTGCTCCTCGGCACCCTGACGCGGAGCGCGGTGGCGGGCAGCGTTGTTGCTGTCCTCGCGGGCACTCTTTCCGAACAACTTCGCAAACAACTTCACGGGCGTTTCCCCTTGACCGAAATAGACCCGCCCGTGGGGCAGGACGAACCCTGAATGAACACACCTGCCGACCCGGACATCTTCACAACGTCCGTATCCACCCGACAGTTTCCACCACGCGTCACCGATCCGTTGCGCCGACCCCCCGCAACCCGGTGGCCGTGTCCTTCGAAGACCGCGCGCCCCCGCCTCACCGGGACGACGACCGAGCGTAGTCAGGCTGCTTCGCCGGTCGCAAGGCGTCCACGACGATGTCGTCGGCACGCGTCACCTCTGCCGTGGCCTGCTCCTTCTCGAGCGTCTGCACCACGCCGCCGGGGATGTTCAGCGCCGGCTCCAGGTCCTGCGGCTTGCCGATGACTTCGAACGCGTAGGGCGCCTCGATCTTCCGGCTGTCGACTCTCAACTCTCCCCCGTCACCGGAGAAGTATGTATTGGCCACCACCCGCACACCGTTGATCTCGATCGCCTCGGCGCCTGCGGCGCGCAGCTCCTGGATGGTGTCCAGGAGCATGTCGGCCTCCACCGCACCGGTCGGATCACTGATGGTCAGGGTGATGCCTGGACCGTGCGCCACCACGGTACCTGCCAGGATACCGAGCTGACGCTCCTTTTCGAGCGTCTGCTTCCGCGCCTCCTCCGCCTGGTCGGAGCTGTTCTCGAGTTCCGTGCGCTGGTCGTCGAGACGCTGCTTCTCGTCCTCGAGGCGCTGGGTTCGGTTGTCGAGCTCGTCGAGGATACGGACCAGGTCCTCCTGGCGGGCGCCACGCAGAGCGCTGTTGTCGCTGTTCGACCTGACCTGGATGGCCAGCCCCAGACCTAGGACGAACAACAGCAGTGCGACGATCAGTTGGGCCCTGCTGACCCTGGGCGGCCAGAGACCGGCCCGAAGCCGCTGCCGACCCGAGATCTCCTCGGAACGGGCCGGCGGTGACGGCTCCGGCGCGGGTGCTTCGGCCGGGAGTGCCCCGGCGTGTACCCCGCCGGAGTTCCGTTCGCTGTTCGAGTTCTGTTCGTTGTCGCTCATCGGCCTCACGCCCGGAAGACGTGCCGGCGGATGGCCGCGGCGTTGGAGAAGATGCGGATGCCGAGGACGACCACCACTCCGGTGGACAACTGGGCGCCGACGCCGAGTTTGTCGCCGAGGAAGACGATCAGGGCGGCCACCACGACGTTCGACAGGAACGACACCACGAAGACCTTGTCCACGAAGATCCCGTCGAGCATCGCCCGCAGACCGCCGAAGACGGCGTCGAGCGCGGCCACCACGGCGATCGGCAGATAGGGCTCGACCACCGCCGGCACTTCGGGCCGGACCAACAGTCCGACCACGACTCCCACGACGAGGCCCAGTACGGCGATCACGATGTGCCCTTCCCTGTGTCTGCCGCACCACTGCCCGTGTCTGCGGCCTGAGGCTCTGCTGTGCGTACGATCAGGCTGGGCGCGGCCGGGAGGCGCACCTTCTCCTGCTCGGACATGCTGGTGCGGATGCCGAAGCTCTCGTGCAGCGCCTGAAGATACTGGCCGTCAGCACTGTCCCGGAAGGCGGTGGCGAGTCTCTGTCCGTCCCCCACCGCCAGCACCGTGTACGGCGGCACCAGCGGCCTGTTGTCGACCAGTATGGCGTCGCCCGCCGCGCGGATCGCGGAGAGCGCCGTGAGCCGCTGCCCGTTGATGGAGACCGCCTCGGCCCCGGACTGCCACAGCCCGTTGATGACGCGTTGCATGTCCCGGTCACGTACCCGTCCGGTGTCGGCGAAGCCGGTGGACTCTCGCGGCCCACCACCGCCCTGGTCCGTGTCCTCAGCGTCGTCCACGACCAGTTTGATCCCCGGGCCTTCGACCGGGGTGGCTCCCGACAGCAGAGCCACCAGGGCGCCCTGGTCCCCGCCGTGCTCCTGAAGTGCTTTGCGCTGCCGCTCGCCGACGTCCTTGCGCAACTTCTCGACAGCCGCCTCGAGCGTGTCCGCCGTGGAGGTCTCGGCGTTCACCCGGTCGATGAGCTCTTCACGCTCCTTGGCCACGACCGGCGCCGCGACCTGCGCCTCCGCGGCTCCGAGCGTCACTACGAGAGCGGCCAGTACCAGGCCCCCGGCGAGACCGAGCTTCGCCTTCAGCGTGCGCGGCATTCCCTGACCGCCCTCGGCCCGGCGACGGGCCGACGCCTCGGCGTATCCCTCGTCGAGGCTGTGTTCCATCACCGTGGTCAGCAGCGACATGGAGGCGTCGGGGCGAGGACGCGGCGGAGCGCTGCTCCGATCGGGGGGCGGCTGCGACATGCCGCACATCGTCGCACGTCATGCCTGCTGCCGCCGAATGGCCCCACCGTCGGTCCGGAAGCCGCGGCACGCCGGCTTCCGGACCGACGGGCACCGGCTCAGTCGCCGGCGCTGTCCACGACCGTCGCCCATTCGTCGAGCAGTGCCTGGGCCGAGGCGTCATCAGGGCCTTCGGCCCACAGATGAGTGACCGCTTCCGACGGGTCGGGGAGCACCATCACCCAACGGCCGTCGGTCTCGACGACCCGGACACCGTCGGTGGTGTCCACACTGCGCTCACCGGCGGCCTCCACGACCCGGCGCATGACGAGTCCCTTGACCGCCCAAGGTGTGGCGAGGTCTCGTCGCAGTACATGGGCGCGCGGGATGCGGGCGTCGATCTGGCTGAGGGTGAGCTGCGTCCTGGCCACCAGACCGATGAGCCGGACGAAGGCCGCCGCACCGTCGAAGACGCTGCTGAACTCGGGCACGATGAAGCCGCCTCGGCCGTCACCGCCGAAGATCGTGGTGTCCTCGCGGCCCACTCTGGTCAGGTCGTCGGGTGACGTGGTCGTCCACTCCACCTGCGTCCCGTGGTAAGCCGCTACCTGTTCGGCGACGCGCGTGGTCGTCACCGGCAGGGCCACCCGCCCGCTCCTCCGCTCGGCAGCCACGAGGTCGAGCATGACCAGCAGCGCCCGGTCGTCCTCGATGATGCGTCCCCGCTCGTCGACGAGGGACAGCCGTTCACCGACAGGGTCGAACCGGACGCCGAAGGCGGCCCGTGCGGACGACACGATCTCGCCGAGGCGCACCAGTCCCGCGCGCCGGGACTCGGCGGACTCGGTCGGCCGTGACTCGTCGAGCCCCGGGTTGATGGTCAGGGCGTCCACACCGAGGCGGCCGAGCAGGCTGGGCAGAACAAGCCCGGCGCTGCCGTTGGAGGCGTCCACGACCACCTTGAGGCCCGCGTCGGCGATGCCTTCCGTATCGACGTTGCGCAGCAGTGAACCCGTGTAGGAGTCGAAGACGCTCGACGGGAAGTGCAGGTCCCCGATCTCTCCGGGGAAGGCACGGCGGTATTCCTGACGGGCGTAGACCCGGTCCAGCTTTCTCTGGCGTGCCTGGGAGAGATCAGCTCCCCGCTCGTCGAAGAACATGATGTCGACCGAATCCGGCACGCCGGGAGACGTACGGATCATGATTCCGCCGGCGCTGCCCCGCGCGGTCTGCTGGCGGGCCACCGGCAGCGGGACGTTCTCCAGGTCGCGGACGTCGATGGCGCTGGCCTGCAGCGCGGAGATGACCGCTCTCTTCAGCGCACGGGCACCGCGGGAGTGGTCACGGGCGGTGGTCACCGTCGCGCCCTTTTTCAGGGTCGTCGCGTATGCGCCGGCGAGCCGGACGGCGAGCTCCGGAGTGATCTCGACGTTCAGGATCCCGGAGACACCGCGGGCTCCGAAGAGGTGCGCCTGGCCGCGCGACTCCCAGATCACCGAGGTGTTGACGAAGGCACCGGCCTCGATGGTCTTGAACGGGTAGACCCGGACATTGCCCTGAATGATCGATTCTTCACCGACCAGGCACTCGTCGCCGATGACCGCGCCGTCCTCGATGCGGGAGGCCCGCATGATGTCGGTGTTCTTGCCGATCACACAGCCGCGCAGATTGCTGTGCTGTCCGATGTAGACGTTGTCGTGCACGACCGCCCGGTGGAGGAACGCACCGGATTTCACGACGACGTTCGAACCCACCACGGTATGTTCGCGGATCTCCGCGCCTGCTTCGATCTTGGCGTAGTCACCGATGTACAAAGGCCCGCGCAGCACCGCGTCGGGGTGGACCTCGGCGCCTTCCGCGACCCAGACGCCCGGAGAGATCTCGAATCCGTCGAGTTCGACGTCGACCTTGCGCTCCAGCACGTCGGCCTGTGCCTTCACGTAGCTTTCGTGCGTGCCCACGTCTTCCCAGTAGCCCTCCGCGATGTAGCCGCAGATCAGCTTGCCGTCCTTCATGAGCTGCGGGAACACGTCGCCGGACCAGTCCACCGAGGTGTCGGCCTGGACGTAGTCGAAGACCTCGGGCTCCATCACGTAGATACCCGTGTTCACCGTGTCCGAGAAGACTTGACCCCAGGTCGGCTTCTCGAGGAAGCGCTCTACCCTACCTTCCTCGTCCACGATCGTGATGCCGAATTCAAGGGGATTCGGGACCCGGGTCAGGCATACCGTGACGAGGGCACCCTTCTCCTTGTGGAAGGCGATGAGGTCCGTGAGGTCGAAGTCGGTGAGAGCGTCGCCGGAAATGACCAGGAAGGTGTCGTCCTTCAGAGCTTCCTCGGCGTTCTTCACGCTTCCCGCGGTACCGAGGGGCTTCTCCTCGTTGGCATAACTGAGCTCCATCCCGAGCTCTTCGCCGTCACCGAAATAGTTCTTGACGAGGGAGGCGAGGAACTGGACGGTCACCACGGTCTCATTGAGCCCGTGCCGTTTGAGCAACCTCAGCACATGCTCCATGATCGGCCGATTGGCCACGGGCAGGAGCGGCTTGGGCATGCTTGAGGTCATGGGGCGAAGGCGAGTGCCTTCGCCGCCTGCCATCACGACGGCCTTCATGTCGGAAACGTCCTCCTCGAAGAGACGACGGTCTGGCCGACTTCACCCGTCGGGGCGACACCACAACTATCCGGTGCGGGCCGGCGACTCTGCACGGCGCCTCGTCGACGAGCTAATCGGCTACTTCATCCGCCTTGACCAGACGGCGGACCTGGACCACGTACAGGATCCCTGCCCACCAATAGAGGGTTGTACCCCACCCAGCGAACGCCCATCCGAAAATGGTGCCCAGCGAAGCAAGCCAACCACTTCCGTCACTGAGCAGCAACAAGGGGAAGGCGTACATCAGGTTGAATGTTGCAGCTTTGCCGAGGAAGTTCACCTGAGGCGGCGGATAGCCGTGCCGACGCAGGATTCCGACCATGACGAGGAGCATCAGCTCACGGGCGAGGAGCGCGGCCGTCAACCAGAGCGGCAGGATTTCCCGCCAGGTGAGCCCGACGAGGGTCGAGAGAATGTAGAGGCGGTCGGCGGCCGGATCCAGGAGCCGGCCGAGACTGCTGATCTGGTTCCAGCGACGGGCGAGCTTGCCGTCGAGGTAGTCACTGACCCCGCTCAGCATCAGAACCAGCAGGGCCCAGCCATCGCTGTTGGGCCCGCCGAACACGGGGCGAAGAATCAGCCACAGGAAGAGCGGTACGCCGACGAGGCGAGCCATGCTGAGGATGTTGGGGATGGTGAGTACTCGGTCCGTCTGAACTCGAGTCTCCTGGACCTCCACCCGGGGGCCTCCTGTGAAGAACGTGCCAATGATGCCCCCTGACCTTACCCTCACCGTCCGAACGTCGATGCACAGGGGTGCTGGCAGAAGGACTGTGAACGCAGAAAAGCCCCGTGCCACAAGGGCACGGGGCTTTCCCGGAATAATTGTTCGGCGGCGTCCTACTCTCCCACAGGGTCCCCCCTG
>NZ_JBIAIP010000015.1:0-206751 GCF_042871485.1 Streptomyces sp. NPDC005791 | reverse complement strand
CAGTTCTTCGCTTTCGCGTTTCCCTTTCCGGCGAGTCCGACTCTATCAGATCCTTTCGGGCCTGATTCCCAGTCAGCGGGGTTCGTCTTCCGGGCCGCTGGGGCCGTTCCGACGAGTGAGACTTTAGCGGAATCCCCGGCCCCGACGCTAATCGGGCCACCTTCGAACACTGATTCCTCATTTCGCACGTGTGCACATAAAAACGCACGACAGAGGTCGCTCGTTTCGAGTGGTTACTGCGGAATGGCTGTCCGGGGACCGACCGGAGTCGGCGCTCACGTCGGACAACTCGGAGAACACTACGGAGCAGTCCCGGGCGTGTCAACCCTGGTTCGGCCGCCTCCGGTGTGGGCCTGTCAGCCCGGGCGGCGTTCTCGGTTACGAGGTGTTCCTCGCGCTCGACGCGACGTGCACCGTCTACGCCGCGGGGCTGGGGGCTCGGTGCCGAAGAGGTGTCGCGGACGAACCCACCGTCGTGGCGTGGCACGGCGGTGGGTTCGCGAGCGAGGTGCGCAGCGAGAAGCCGGCG
Source organism: Streptomyces sp. NPDC005791 (assembly GCF_042871485.1). Lineage (NCBI taxonomy): Bacteria > Bacillati > Actinomycetota > Actinomycetes > Kitasatosporales > Streptomycetaceae > Streptomyces > Streptomyces sp. NPDC005791. Next base: position 206,222 of record NZ_JBIAIP010000015.1, on the reverse strand, counting down.
GCGAAGGAGTAGCGGGTCAGCCGTTGCCCGTGGCCAGCTCGCGGCTGCGGTCGCGGGCAGCCTCCAGGGCGGCGATGAGGGCGGCCCGTACGCCGTGGTTCTCCAGCTCCCGGATGGCGCTGATGGTCGTCCCGGCCGGGCTGGTGACGGCTTCGCGGAGCTTGACCGGGTGTTCGCCGCTGTCCCGGAGCATGACTGCCGCGCCGATGGCGGCCTGGACGATCAGATCGTGGGCCTGTGCGCGGGGCAGGCCGAGCAGGATGCCGGCGTCGGTCATCGCCTCGACGAGGAAGTAGAAGTACGCGGGTCCCGATCCGGAGAGCGCGGTGGCCGCGTCCTGCTGCGATTCGGGGACCCGGAGGGTCTTGCCGACGCCTCCGAAGATCGCTTCGGCATGGTCGAGGTGCTCGGCGGTGGCGTGGCTGCCGGCGGAGATGACGGACATGCCCTCGTCCACCAGGACGGGGGTGTTCGGCATGACCCGTACGACCGGGGTGCCGGAGGTGAGGCTGTCCTCGATGAACCCCGTCGTGATGCCGGCGGCGGCGCTGATGACGAGGCGGTCGGCGGTGACGTGGGGGGCGAGCTCCTCGAGGAGCCGGCCCATGTCCTGGGGCTTGACCGCGAGGATGAGGATGTCGGCGCTCTTGGCCGCCTCGGCGTTGGTGACGGCCTCGACGCCGTAACGGGTGCGGAGCTCCTCGGCGCGCTCGGCGCGGCGGGTGGTCACCAGCAGGTCGCGGGCCCGCCAGCCCGCCCGGATCATGCCGCTGAGCAGCGCCTCGCCGATCTTTCCTGTACCGAGGACTGCGACTGTCTGGGTCATGCGGTTCATCCTCCGGGGGCGGTACGCGGTGCTGATCGTTGGCCGCCATCCTCGCACCGCGTCGTCAGGTGGTGCGGCGGCGAAGGGTGGCGGCGCCCAGGCAGAGGACGAGCAGGGCACAGCCGGCGACGATCAGGATGTCGCGGTAGAAGTCGGCTGTGACGTCGGTGTGGGTGAGGACCTGGTTCATCCCGTCGACGGCGTACGACATCGGCAGGACGTCGGAGACCGCTTCGAGTACGGGGTGCATGCGGTCCCGTGGAGTGAACAGTCCGCAGAGCAGCAGCTGCGGGAAGATCACGGCGGGCATGAACTGGACCGCCTGGAATTCCGAGGCGGCGAAGGCCGAGACGAACAGACCGAGTGCCGTGCCGAGGAGGGCGTCGAGCAGGGCCACCAGGAGCAGCAGCCAGGGTGAGCCGACGACGTCCAGTCCGAGGACCCAGACGGACATCGCGGTGGCCAGGAGGGACTGGGCGACGGCCACGGCGCCGAAGGCCAGGGCGTACCCGGCGATCAGGTCGCCCTTGCCGAGGGGCATGGCGAGGAGGCGCTCGAGGGTGCCGGAGGTGCGTTCGCGGAGGGTGGCGATCGAGGTCACCAGGAACATGGTGATCAGCGGGAAGATGCCGAGCAGTGAGGCACCGATGGCGTCGAAGGTGCCCGTGTCGGCGTCGAAGACGTAACGCAGCAGCGTGATCATCAGGACCGGGACGATCAGCAGCAGCGCGATGGTGCGGGGGTCGTGGCGGAGCTGGCGCAGGACACGTCCGGCGGTGGCGAGGGTCCGGGCCGGGGAGAGTGCGGGGGCGTCGGTACTCATCGGCTCGTCTCCTGGGGGGCGGTGGCGGCTTCGTCCACGGAGGCCTGGTCCACCAGGTGGAGGAATGCCTCTTCGACGGTGGCGGAGCCGGTACGGGCTCGGAGGGCCTCAGGGGTGTTGTCGGCGAGGATCTCGCCCTCGCGCATGAGCAGCAGGCGGTGGCAGCGCTCGGCCTCGTCCATGACGTGGGAGGAGACGAGGATCGTGGTGCCCCGGTCGTCGGCGAGGGTGTGGAAGAGGTTCCACAGATCGCGGCGCAGCACGGGGTCGAGGCCGACGGTCGGCTCGTCGAGGACCAGCAGTTCGGGGGTTCCGAGGAGAGCGACGGCGAGGGAGACGCGACTGCGCTGGCCGCCGGAGAGGGCGGTGGCGAGGGCGTCGGCGTGGCTGGTGAGGTCGACGTCGCCGATGGCGCGGCTGACGGCTTCCTCGCGGAAGGCACGGTGGGCACGCCCGGGCCGCAGCACGGCCGCGAAGTAGTCCAGGTTCTGCCGCACGGTGAGGTCCGCGTAGACCGACGGTGCCTGGGTGACGTAGCCGACGCGTTGCCGCAGGGACGGGTGCCCGGCCGGGCGGCCGAGGACGTCGAGCGTGCCCGTGACCTTGGTCTGGGTGCCGACGACGGCTCGCATGAGCGTGGACTTCCCGCAGCCGGACGGGCCGAGGAGGCCGGTGATCCTGCCCGGCTCGACGGTGAAGTCGAGGCCGCGCAGGACCGTGCGGTCTCCCCGTACGACGGTCAGAGCGCGGGCCGAGACGGCGCTCGTGTCCGCAGTGCGCGACAAATTCATCATGTGATGAATATTGTTCCTGGCGAGGCGGCTCGTCAAGAGGGCCGGACGGCAGCGACCGGTGCGGTCTCCCGGTCATACGGGGCCGGGCTCGGCGGCGGTGCCCTGGGCACCCCGGGCGGGCAGCGGCCGGAGGGCCGCGGCGTACAGGGCGGCGGCACTGTCGAACGAGAGGGGGGCGGGCGTGGACGCGGTCAGGCGTTCCGCCTGTGGGCGCGCGGGCGGCTCACCGGCGTCCGGAGCGCCTTCCCTTGCCGCCCTTGCGGGCCGCCGGATTACCGGTCCGGGACGAGCGGCGCTTCGCGTACCGGGCCAGGGCCGCCTCGTACTCCGTACGCCGCAGCTTCTCGCCCGGCGCCTCGACGAACGAGCGGATGAAGTAGGCGAGGAGCGAGCCGATGAAGCCGATCGACTTGAGGCCGCGCAGCCTGTCCTCCTGGGACGGGTCCGCGGGGCGACGCGTGAAGCCCTCCCAGGTCTTGCGGAAGGCGATGGCACTGCAGATCGCGAACATCAGCACGACCAGCATGCCGACGAAGCTGCCGACCTCGGCGATCTCCAGCCCCTGGTAGGCGAAACGCAGGACGAAGCACGCGGCGACAGCCGCGACGAGCGACCCGACGGTGGCACCCACGCGCCGCAGCCGGTATCCGCCGTCGTGGTCGACCCAGGTCGTACCGAAGAGGCGGAGGGACTCGGGCTGCGGCCCTGGCGTGGTGGCGCCGGAGGGCACGGCCGAGGACGTTCCGGGGGCTTCGCTGTTCTCGCTCACGGAATCGATTATCCCCGGACGTGGTCCGGTTCCGTCAGTCGCAGCGCGGAGCGATGTAGCCGTCGCTGCCCGTCTTGACATAGGCGTCCGACACGAACTGGCCGTTGGCGATGTTGTCCCAGAGGTTCGACGTGCCGTACGGGCCGGACACCCGTTCCCCCGGCTTCTGGCAGTACACCGGGACGCTCATCCCGTACGGCAGCGTCCGGACGATCCCGTACTGCGTGCCGGGCCCCCTGCGCACGTTGACGCGGTACCCCGGAGCGATCGGGTAGACGACGGGGTCCGCGGCGAGCGCCGTGACCTCCTCGCCGGCAACCGTGCCGACGTCCGTGGCGACTGTTCCGACGGTGTTCTCTTCAACACCCATGAGGGCCTCCCCCGTTGAAAGCGATGTGCAGGACGCGCAGGCTAACAAGCCCCACGCTCCTCGCACGCACCATCGACTAGGCTCCGTGCGTCGCGCTTGCGCACGAACACACGGGGGTGGGCGATGCCGCCGCTGCGAGGGACCGGATCACATCCGGAAGCGGAGCATCCTGAGTACGCCGGGCAGTACCGGCTCGAGGCATGTCTCGGCGCGGGCGGCATGGGTGTCGTACACCTGGCGCGCTCCGCCTCCGGGCTTCAGCTCGCGGTGAAGGTGGTGCATCGCCAGCATGCGACGGACCCCGAGTTCAGGGCGCGTTTCCGGCAGGAGGTCGCGGCCGCCCGGCGGGTCAGCGGGGCGTTCACCGCGCCGGTCGTGGACGCCGATCCGGCGGCCGCACTGCCCTGGATGGCCACCCTCTACGTACCCGGCCCGACGCTCGCCGCACAGGTGAAGCGGAACGGACCGATGAGCCCCGCCGAGCTGCGCAGACTCACGGCCGGCCTCGCCGAGGCGTTGCGTGACATCCACCGGGCCGGTGTCATCCACCGGGACCTGAAGCCGAGCAACGTCCTGCTCCCCGACTCCGGGCCCAAGGTCATCGACTTCGGGATCTCCCGCCCGTACGACAGCGACCTCCGCACCGAGACGGGCAAGCTGATCGGCTCGCCGCCGTACATGGCGCCCGAGCAGTTCCAGCGGCCCCGCGAGGTCGGTCCGGCCGCGGACGTCTTCGCGCTGGGGGCGGTGCTCGTCCACGCGGCGACGGGCCGGGGGCCCTTCGACTCGGACAGCCCGTACCTCGTGGCCTACCAGGTGGTGCACGACGAGGCCGATCTCGCGGGAGTGCCGGCGGATCTCTCGCCCCTGATCGGGCGCTGCCTGGCCAAGGATCCGGCGGAGCGCCCCACCCCGGACGAGATCATGGCCGCTCTGCACCCCCCGTCGTACGAGGCGGCCGCCTTCATACCGGTCCAGCGCAGGCCGCTCGCCGCCGAGTCGGGGGGCACGGACACGGGGGCGGACGAGGAGACGACACATGTGCGGGCTGCGGACGGGCTGCCGTCCGGGCCCGGGGTGGCGCGGAGCCGTCGCACACGGCGCCGGCTCACAGCCGTCGCCGCGGCAGCGGTGCTGCTGGCCGGAGGTCTCTGGGCGGCCAGTGCCTGGGGCGGCTCCGGGGCGCCGGAGGCGGAGGCCGGCGCGGAGCAGGAGCGCGCGGCGGCCTTCGTGCCGTGGCAGACACCTCTCCGCTCCCCGGGCAGCTCGACTCCGTCCTGTGCCCCGGGAGCGGGTGCGAACCCCGCCCTGTACTGCGTGACCGCCGGTTTCGGCACGGCCCGGCTGGACCCTTCGGACGGCCGGGTGGTCTGGTCGCACCGGGACACGTCGTCGAGGAGTTCGCAGGGCGCGCGTCCCGTCGGGGCGGTGTCCGGGAGCGCGGCCTACACCGTCGTCGCGGACGGGACGCTGCGCGCGTACTCCCCCGGCAGCGGCACCGAGCTCTGGCACACGGACCTCTCGCCGTACGTCGACACCCCGTTCCCGGCGGGTGACACCCTGCTGACGGTCCGCCAGGACGGCACGCCCCAGGCACTCGACGCGGCGACCGGCGCCTCCAGGTGGCGGCATTCCGTCCCGGGGCACGTCCGGCCGGGTTTCGCCCTGTACGACGCCGGGACCGGTCTCGCGTACGCGTTCGAGAGCTCGGCGCAGGGGGCCACCACCCTGGTCACGGCCGTCGAGGCGAGGACCGGGAAGACGGCCTGGCAGCGCAGGCTGGAAGGGATGCTCACGCCGGCCGGGACATCGGGCGGGTCGCTCCTGCTGACCTCGATGAACGACAGGGCGCAGACCACCGCGCTCGTCCGCTACGACCCGGAGCTGGGGAACACGGCCCGCATCGCGCTGCCCTTCCGGATGAACGGACCGGAGACCGTCGTGGACGGTGACACCGCCCTGCTCCTGGAGCGCGGCGGAACGCTGCTGGCCGTCGACGTCCGCCCTGGTGGAGGGCGGGCCGAGCGGTGGCGGCTGGAGACGGCCGTCGGGATGACCTCGGCGCCCGTTCTCGGAGCGGACGGCCGGCTGTTCTTCTCGGCCGCCGACGGGCGGCTGCTCGCCGTCGACACGGAGCACGGGACGCTGCTCGGCCAGACACGTCCGAGGCTGAGGGAGGGCAAGCTCAGCCACGCCTCGTCCCTGCCCGCGCCCGTCGTCCTGGGCGGGAGCGTCATCGGCACCGCGCCGGACGGGACCGTCTTCACCGTGGACGCGGACGACCCCGCCCACTGGTGAGACCAGGGACGGGGCCGGACGGGGCCGCTGCGGGTCAGCCGAGCTTGGAGACGTCGCGGACCGCGCCCCGGTCCGCGCTCGTGGCCATCGCGGCGTAGGCGCGCAGCGCCGCCGAGACCGGGCGGTCACGGTTCTTCGGCGCGTACACGCCGTTCAGCGCCGCACGGCGGGCGGCGAGGTCCTCGTCCGTGACGAGCAGTTCGATCGAACGGTTCGGGATGTCGATCCGGATCCGGTCGCCGTCCTCGACCAGCGCGATCGCGCCGCCGGAGGCCGCCTCGGGCGAGGCGTGGCCGATGGAGAGGCCCGACGTACCGCCGGAGAAGCGGCCGTCGGTGACGAGCGCGCAGGTCTTGCCGAGGCCGCGGCCCTTGAGGAACGACGTCGGGTAGAGCATCTCCTGCATGCCGGGGCCGCCCTTGGGGCCCTCGTAGCGGATGACGACGACGTCGCCGTCCTTGATCTCCTTGCGGAGGATCTTGTCGACGGCGTCGTCCTGCGACTCGCAGACGACGGCCGGGCCCTCGAAGGTCCAGATCGACTCGTCGACGCCCGCCGTCTTTACGACGCAGCCGTCCACGGCGAGGTTGCCCTTGAGGACCGCGAGGCCGCCGTCCTTGGAGTACGCGTGTTCCAGGTCGCGGATGCAGCCACCGGCCGCGTCCACGTCGAGGGTGTCCCAGCGCTCGGACTGGGAGAAGGCGGTGGCGCTGCGGACACAGCCCGGGGCGGCGTGCCAGAGCTCGACGGCCTCGGGTGACGGGGAGCCGCCGCGGACGTCCCAGTTCTTCAGCCACTCGGCGAGGGTGTCGGAGTGCACCGAGTGCACGTCCTCGTTGAGGAGGCCGGCCCGGTGCAGCTCGCCGAGGAGGGCGGGGATACCGCCCGCCCGGTGGACGTCCTCCATGTAGTACGTGCCGCCGGGGGCGACGTTGGGGGCGACCTTCGACAGACAGGGCACGCGGCGGGAGACCTCGTTGATGTCGTCGAGGTCGTAGGCGAGTTCGGCCTCCTGCGCCGCGGCGAGCAGGTGCAGGATCGTGTTGGTCGAGCCGCCCATGGCGATGTCGAGGGCCATGGCGTTGTCGAACGCGGCACGGGTGCCGATGGCCCGGGGCAGGACGCTCGCGTCGTCCTGCTCGTAGTAGCGCCGGGTGATGTCGACGACCGTGCGGCCCGCGTCCTCGTACAGCGCCTTGCGGGCAGTGTGCGTGGCGAGGACGGAACCGTTGCCCGGGAGCGAGAGGCCGAGGACCTCGGTCAGACAGTTCATCGAGTTGGCGGTGAACATGCCGGAGCAGCTGCCGCAGGTGGGGCAGGCGTTCTCCTCGATGCGGAGGATGTCCTCGTCGGAGATGCTCTCGTCGACCGCGTCGCTGATCGCGTTGACCAGGTCGAGCTTGCGGACCGTGCCGTCGACGAGGGTGGCCTTGCCGGCCTCCATCGGACCGCCGGAGACGAACACCGTGGGGATGTTGAGGCGCATCGCGGCCATCAGCATGCCGGGAGTGATCTTGTCGCAGTTGGAGATGCAGATCAGGGCGTCGGCGCAGTGGGCCTCGACCATGTACTCGACACTGTCCGCGATCAGGTCGCGGGAGGGCAGGCTGTAGAGCATGCCGTTGTGCCCCATGGCGATGCCGTCGTCCACCGCGATGGTGTTGAACTCGCGGGGCACCGCGCCCGCGGCCTTGATCGCCTCGGAGACGATCCGGCCGACGGGGGCGAGGTGGGTGTGGCCCGGCACGAACTCGGTGAAGGAGTTGGCCACCGCGATGATCGGCTTGCCGATGTCCTCACTGGCTACGCCGGACGCTCGCATAAGGGCACGGGCGCCCGCCATGTTGCGGCCGTGGGTGACAGTGCGGGACCTCAGCTGGGGCATCGTCGCTCGCTCCTTCGACAGAAAAGACTGTCTCCGAGCGTACGCCCCTCGTGCCAAGATCTGGACATACTGTCCGACAGGCGGGACGGGGCGTTCGATGGGCGGGCAGGTGACGGGCCCCCGGATCAGCCGTCCCGCAGATACCTCTGGAGCGTGGGGGCCACCGTCGCGATGATCTCCTCGGGGTCCGCGGAGGCCAGCGGCTCCGCCTGGACGACGTACCGCAGGAGCGCGATGCCGAGCAGGTGCGAGGCCGCCAGCTCGACGCGGAAGGCCGGGTCGGGCACGTCCAGCTGCGTCGCGATCCGCTCCAGCATCCGGCGCAGCACGAAGGTGCGCAGCACTTTCGCCGCCGCCTCGTGCGTGAGCGCCGAGCGCAGGACCGCCAGCAGCGGGGCCCGGGACACCGGGTTCTCCCACACGCCGATGAAATACCGGGCCATCCGCTCCCCGAGGTCCTCCGACGGTCCGCCGAGGACCTCGGGGATGACGAGGGCGGGCTCGAAGGAGAGCTCGACGGCCGCGGCGAACACCTCGTCCTTGGTCCCGAAGTAGTGGTGGACCAGGGCGGCGTCGACCTCAGCCGCCCTGGCGATGCCCCGGACCGACGTCTTGTCGTAACCGCGTTCGGCGAATTCCGTGCGGGCCGCCTCCAGGATCCGGGTCCTGGTGTCGGGGCCGGTGGTGTCCTCCGTACGGGAGGGGCGGCCCCTGCGCCGGGGGGACGGGCCGTCTGCGCCGGGAGTCACGGGCGGGGTGCCCGTGCCGGCGACGCCAGGTGGAGGCGGGTGAAGGCGAGCGCTTCGGCGAGATCGGCCTCACGTTCGGCCGAGGACATGGCGCGGCGGGTGTTGACCTCGATGACCACATGGCCGTCGAAACCGGTGCGGGCCAGCCGCTCCAGCAGTTCCGCGCACGGCTGGTCGCCCCGGCCCGGCACCAGGTGTTCGTCCTTGGCCGAGCCCTTGCCGTCGGCGAGGTGGACATGGGCGAGCCGGTCGCCCATCCGGTCCACCATCGCCAGGCTGTCGGTGCGCGCGGTCGCGGTGTGCGAGAGGTCCACCGTGAAGTGCCGGTAGTCGTCGTTGCTGACGTCCCAGGCGGGGGCGTACGCCAGCATCTCGCGGTCCCGGTAACGCCACGGGTACATGTTCTCCACCGCGAAGCGCACGTCGGTCTCGCCCGCCATGCGCCAGATGCCGGTGACGAAGTCGCGGGCGTAGTTGCGCTGCCACCGGAACGGCGGGTGGACGACCACCGCCGAGGCACCGAGCTTCTCCGCGGCGGCCCTGGCCCGCTGGAGCTTCACCCACGGGTCGGTGGACCAGACCCGCTGGGTGATCAGCAGACAGGGCGCGTGCACCGCCAGGATCGGCACCTGGTGGTAGTCCGACAGCCGCTTCAACGCCTCGATGTCCTGGCTGACGGGGTCGGTCCAGACCATGACCTCGACGCCGTCGTACCCGAGGCGCGCGGCGATCTCGAAGGCCGTCGCCGTCGACTCCGGATAAACGGAAGCCGTCGACAGGGCGACCTTCGCAGCCGGGATGCGCACCACTGGTTCTGCCACCTGGCCAGGGTACGGGCAGCCGTACGCGACGCCGAGGGAGCCCGGCTGAAAGTGACAAGGACCATGAGCGGCGGCGGCCGGGATCAGGTCAGGGCAACCTGCTCCGCCGGCAGGTGGTCGAGGCGGCGCAGGATGACCCCCTCGCGCAGCGCCCAGGGGCATATCTCCAGCTCCTCGACCCCGAACAGGTCCATGGCGCCCTCGGCGACCAGGGCTCCGGCCAGGAGCTGTGCGGCACGCCCCTCGGTGACCCCTGGCAGGTTCCCCCGCTGCGCGACGGTCATCGAGGACAGCTTCGGCACCCACTCCTCCAGGGCCTTGCGGGTGAGGACGCGCTGCACGTAGAGCCCCTCGGCGGAGCGCGCTGCGCCCGTGATCCTGGCGAGCTGCCGGAAGGTCTTGGAGGTCCCCACGACACGGTCGGGCGGGCCCAGCCGGGTGAACTCGCCGACCGTACGGGCGATACCGGCCCGGACATGGCGGCGGAGCGCCCGTACGGCGGTCGGGTCCGGCGGATCGCCCGGGAGCCAGCCGGCGGTGAGGCGGCCGGCGCCGAACGGCAGCGAGACGGCGGCGTCGGGCTCCTCGTCCATCCCGTAGCCGACCTCCAGCGAACCGCCGCCGATGTCGAGGACGAGCAGCTTGCCCGCGGACCAGCCGAACCAGCGGCGGGCGGCCAGGAACGTCAGCCGGGCCTCCTCCGCACCGCTGAGGACGGCGAGGGCGACGCCGGTCTCGTCCCGCACCCGGGCCAGCACCTCGTCCGCGTTGCCCGCCTCCCGCACGGCCGAGGTGGCGAAGGCGAGCACGTCCTCGCAGCCCTTGTCCTCGGCTGCCTGGAGGGCGTCGGCGACCGTGGTCACCAGGCGGTTCACGCCCTTGGGGCCGATCGCACCGTCCTTGTCGAGCAGTTCGGCGAGCCGCAGTTCCGCTTTGTGCGAGTGGGCGGGCTGGGGGCGGGCACCGGGGTGCGCGTCGACCACCAGAAGGTGCACCGTGTTCGACCCCACATCGAGGACTCCGAGTCTCATACGGGAACGCTACTGCGGCTTACTCTGGGCACGTGCCAAAGACGAAAAAGGCGAAGCCGGACAAAGTCACGAAGAAGCAGCAGAAAACGAAGCAGGAGATGCGGCAGCCGGAAGCAACGGGGCCGGACGGGCCCGACGAGAAGGGCCTCGACTTCGCGCGGGCCTGGGTCGAATTCCCCGACCCCGCCGACGACGAGCAGGTCTTCCGGTGTGATCTGACCTGGCTGACGTCCAGGTGGACCTGTGTCTTCGGCAGCGGCTGCCAGGGCATCCAGGCGGGCCGTGCGGACGACGGCTGCTGCACGCTGGGCGCGCACTTCTCGGACAAGGACGACGAGGAGCGGGTGGCCGGGCACGTCGCGCGGCTCACGCCGGAGCTGTGGCAGTTCCACGACGTCGGCACGAAGACGGGCTGGGTCGGCGTCGACGAGGACGGCGAGCGCCAGACGCGGCGCTGGGAGGGCTCCTGCATCTTCCAGAACCGCCCCGGTTTCGCGGGGGGCATGGGCTGTTCCCTGCACATCCTGGCCCTCAAGGAGGGCAAGGAGCCGCTGGAGACCAAGCCGGACGTGTGCTGGCAGCTGCCGGTCCGCCGTACGTACGACTGGATCGAGCGGCCCGACGACACGCGCGTGCTCCAGGTGTCGATCGGGGAGTACGACCGCCGGGGCTGGGGTCCGGGCGGGCACGACCTGCACTGGTGGTGCACGTCGGCGACGTCCGCGCACGGGGCCGGTGACCCGGTCTACGTGTCCTACCGTCCCGAGCTCACCGAGATGATGGGCGAGGAGGCCTACGCCCGGCTGGCCGAGCTGTGCGAGCAGCGGCTGTCGTCGCTGCTGCCGATGGCGCCGCATCCGGCCGATCCCGCCTGAGTCCTTCCCGCTGCCGCCCTTCCGCGGTGGCCCGGGGGCCGCGGACAAACGTTCCGCCTCGCTCCCGGGGCGCCGCTGCGTCATCCGGCCGGTCCGGACGGCGAGCCCGGGTCCGTCGTCGCGCCGGAGGACGGCACGGGCTCGCCGGGTCCGCCGGACGGTGGCGGTGTGGGGCCGGGAGCGCCCGGTGTGTCCGTCGGCGGACCGGTCGGCGTGGGCGTCGGGTCCGGTGGGCCGGTGGGGTTCGTGGGGGACGGGGCCGGATCCGTCGACGACGGCGGGGCGGACGGCGTGGGGCTCGGGGACTCCGAGGACGGATCCACGTCCTGGGACGGCTCCGGGCTGCCCGGCCGCGGGGACGTGGCGCCGTATCCGGCGACCGCGACCGCGGATCCCGACGGGTCGAGCAGGACCCGGGCACTCCACGGGCCCCGCGGCTCGGCCGCGCTGTCCACGAACACGTGGAAGGTGACGCTCCGGCCCGGGGTGAGCGTGCCGGACGTGCGGCTGAGGCGCAGCCACGAGGCGTCCGCCCGCGCCGACCAGGCGACCGCCTCGGATCCGGTGGCGGTCAGGGTGATCGCCGTACGGCCGCCGGACGAGCGGGCCGAGACGGCGAGCGGACTCGTCCCGGCCGGGCCGTCGCCGACACTGATCACCTCGGCCGAGACGGTCGGTGCCCCGGGCTCCTCCGTGAAACCGCCGTGGCCGTCGGGGCGGGCGTTGCCCGCGTGCTCGTAGTGCTCGTACGGGTCGCCTTCGGAGCCCGGTTCCCCGTCCACGTCCGTCGCGGTGACCGAGGTGTCCCGGCCCTCTCCGGTCAGCGGCGCGCCCCGGTAGGCGGCCCACAGGGCGATCACCGGGGCCGCGACGACCGCCGCCACCACCGTCGTCGTGACGACCCGCGCGCGCAGTCGGTTCCGGCGCGCGGCGTGGTCCTTGGGGTCCAGGGGGAAGCCCGTCCGGCCGAAGCGCGGGGCGCCGGACCGGATCCTCCGGGCGTGCGCCAGCGCGACGCGCACCGAGGGACGGGGCGCCTCCACGACCGGCAGCGCGGCGACCGGGGTGACGGTCGCGCCGGGCCAGGGCCCGGCCGCGCCGACCCGCTCGGCGGCGAGGCGGCAGCGGGGGCAGTCGTCGACGTGCCGGACGAGCTCCCGGTGCAGGGCCGCCGGGAGCAGCACCTGGTGGGCGCCGGTGAGCCGGGCGACGGCGGGGCAGTCACCCGTCTCGACGACGGCGAGGGCGGCCCGGGTGCGCTCCACCTCGCAGGCCGCGCCGGACAGGAGCTCCCGGGCGCTGCCGGGTTCGAGGCCGAGTACGGCGGCGACGGCGCGCGGGGTGAGCCCGTGGCGTACGGCGAGCTCCAGGGCCTCTCGCTGCTCGGGGGTGGTGCCGGCGGCCTCGGGCCAGGCCAGCTGGGCGAGCTCGCGGCGACGCGCTTCGGCCGCCAGGGACTCCGCCGGACAGCCGGCGGGCTCCTCGGCGGCGCCGTGGGTGCCGGGACCGGTCTGGGGGAAGCGACGTCCCCGGGTGCCGGACGTACGGGCGCCCTCCCCTGGGGTGCCGCCACGCGGGGCCGCCGGCCGCCGGTGCGCCTGACGGCCCCGCCGCTGCTCGGTGAGGGCCCGCAGACACGTCCATCTGGCCAGGGCGTACAGCCAGGATTTACGTTCCTCCTCGGCCGCGGGGCACCGGCCGTCCTGCCGTTCGGCGATCGCCAGGACCGCGCCGAGCGCCTCGGTGGCGGCCTCGTGGTCGCAGAGCACGGAGAGGCAGTAGGTGAACAAGCCGTCCAGATAGGGCTCGTCACGTGCGGGCGTCCGCCGCTCCGACGATGGGGCCTCGCGGCGGTGCGCCCGGTGTGCGCCGGTGGTGTGCGTGGGGGGCTCCAGTCTGCTGCTCGTCACGTGGCGACCGTAGGCAGGTACGGCCGGGACCCCGACGGCTCTTTCCGACATTCAACCCTTACGGGTGGCGATCTCACTCGAAAGAGGACAGCAATCCCGGATTCCACCGGGACTACCGCATCGGGCACATGTTCGGCTCCCGCGCCCGCGACCGGCGCTGTCAGTCCTCACCTATACGGTGGCGCCATGGCTGCCCGTACGAAATCCGCGAAGGACCGCCCGTCCTACCGCTGCACCGAATGCGGCTGGACGACCGCCAAATGGCTCGGCCGCTGCCCGGAGTGCCAGGCGTGGGGGACGGTCGAGGAGTTCGGCGGCGCCCCCGCGGTGCGTACGACGGCCGCCGGCCGGGTCTCCACCGCCGCCGTGCCGATCGGCCAGGTGGACAGCCGCCAGGCCACGGCGCGCTCGACCGGTGTCGGTGAGCTGGACCGGGTGCTCGGCGGAGGACTCGTCCCCGGCGCGGTCGTGCTGCTCGCCGGCGAGCCGGGCGTCGGCAAGTCGACGCTGCTCCTGGACGTGGCCGCCAAGGCGGCGAGCGACGACCACCGCACCCTCTACGTCACGGCCGAGGAGTCCGCCAGCCAGGTGCGGATGCGGGCCGACCGGATCCGGGCGATCAACGACCACCTGTATCTGGCCGCCGAGACCGACCTCTCCGCGGTCCTGGGGCACCTGGACGCGGTCAAGCCGTCCCTCCTCGTCCTCGACTCCGTGCAGACGGTCGCCTCTCCGGAGATCGACGGCGCGCCCGGCGGCATGGCGCAGGTCCGCGAGGTCGCTGGAGCGCTCATCAGGGCCTCCAAGGAGCGCGGCATGTCGACGCTCCTGGTCGGCCATGTGACCAAGGACGGCGCGATCGCGGGGCCGCGGCTCCTGGAGCACCTCGTCGACGTGGTGCTGTCCTTCGAGGGCGACCGGCACGCACGCCTGCGGCTCGTACGGGGCGTCAAGAACCGCTACGGCGCCACGGACGAGGTCGGCTGCTTCGAGCTGCACGACGAGGGCATCACCGGCCTCGCCGATCCCTCCGGGCTCTTCCTCACCCGTCGCGACGAGCCCGTCCCGGGCACCTGCCTCACGGTCACCCTGGAGGGCAAGCGCCCCCTCGTCGCCGAGGTGCAGGCGCTGACGGTCGACTCCCAGATCCCCTCGCCCCGGCGCACCACCTCGGGCCTGGAGACCTCCCGGGTCTCGATGATGCTGGCCGTCCTCGAACAGCGGGGCCGGATCAGCGCCCTCGGCAAGCGGGACATCTACAGCGCGACGGTGGGCGGCGTGAAGCTCACCGAGCCGGCCGCGGACCTCGCGATCGCCCTGGCCCTGGCCAGCGCGGCCAGCGACACACCGCTCCCGAAGAACCTGGTCGCGATCGGTGAAGTGGGCCTGGCCGGGGAGGTCAGAAGGGTGACGGGCGTCCAGCGCAGGCTGGCGGAGGCGTACCGTCTCGGGTTCAAGCACGCCCTCGTCCCGAGGGACCCGGGGCAGGTCCCGGCCGGTATGAAGGTCACAGAAGTGGCCGACATGGGCGATGCCCTGAGAGTCCTCCCCCGTAGGTCTCGGCCGGACGGACCACAGGAGGACGGCGCACGCCGGTAGACTTTGCCCTGGTCTCGCCCGCCCGTACGAACGGTATGAGGGACGCAAGGGCACCGCAAACCTGTGACCGGAGGAGTGCAGTGGCAGCCAACGACCGGGCAGCATCGCCCGGAAAGTCCGGCCAAGGCACGGGGAACGAGGCGCTGATGCGCGCCTCGTTGAGCGCGGTCGCGCCCGGAACGGCCCTCCGCGACGGCCTGGAGCGCATCCTCCGCGGCAACACCGGCGGACTGATCGTGCTCGGCATGGACAAGACCGTCGAATCCATGTGTACCGGCGGCTTCGTGCTCGACGTGGAGTTCACCTCGACGCGCCTGCGCGAACTGTGCAAGCTGGACGGCGCGATGATCCTCGACAAGGACATGACCAAGATCCTGCGGGCCGGCGTGCAGCTGGTCCCGGACGCCTCCATCCCGACCGAGGAGACCGGCACCCGTCATCGCACGGCGGACCGCGTCTCCAAGGCGTGTGGCTTCCCGGTGGTGTCGGTCTCCCAGTCGATGCGTCTGATCGCGCTGTACGTGGACGGTGAGCGGCGGGTCCTCGAGGAGTCCTCAGCGATCCTGTCGCGCGCCAATCAGGCACTCGCCACCCTGGAGCGGTACAAGCTCAGGCTGGACGAGGTCGCCGGGACGCTCTCCGCGCTGGAGATCGAGGACCTGGTGACGGTCCGGGACGTGACGGCGGTCTCTCAGCGGCTGGAGATGGTGCGGCGGATCGCGACAGAGATCGCCGAGTACGTGGTGGAGCTGGGCACCGACGGTCGCCTCCTGTCCCTCCAACTCGACGAGTTGATCGCGGGCGTGGAGCCGGAGCGGGAGCTGGTCGTACGCGACTACGTACCCGAGCCGACCGCGAAACGGTCCCGTACGGTCCCTGAGGCGCTGGCCGAGCTCGACACGCTCACCCACACCGAGCTTCTCGAACTCCCCGTGGTGGCCAGGGCGCTGGGCTACAGCGGGTCGCCGGAGACGCTGGACTCGGCGGTCTCCCCGCGGGGCTTCCGGCTCCTGGCGAAGGTGCCGCGGCTGCCCGGGGCGATCATCGAGCGACTGGTGGAACACTTCGGCGGCCTGCAGAAGCTGCTCGCCGCGAGCGTGGACGACCTCCAGGCCGTGGACGGGGTCGGCGAGGCGCGGGCCCGCAGCGTCCGGGAGGGCCTTTCGCGGCTGGCGGAGTCCTCGATCCTGGAGCGGTACGTCTGAGGCCGGCGGGTAGGGCCCCACCGGTTCCGGTGGGGCCCTACCGGCTTGTCAGTCCTTCGCCAGCACGAACGAGGCGCGCTGCACGGTCTCGCCCGGCACCTCGGCCTCCAGCAGGTACGTCCCGGGGCCCGCGGCCTTCACCGGCGGTGTCGCGCACTTGGGCGCACTCCCCTTGCGGTCCCACTCCACGGTGTGGACGACCGTCGCTCCGGCGGGGACCCGCAGGAACAGGGCGCCGTTCTTCGGGCAGTCCTTCGAGGTCCACACCCGCTCGTCGTCCTCACCGGCTTCGGTGATCGTGAGCACCGCGCTCTTCGGACCGAAGTCGGCCTTGCAGTCGGCAGCCGAGGTGTTCCTGGCGCTCAGCCGGAACTCGGGCTTGTCGTCGGGTCCGTAGCTGATGTCCGTCTTCAGGCTCAACCGCAGCACGGCCGGCTTGCAGTCGGGGAGCGTCGAGCCGGCCGGAACCTGCTGGCCGCCCGTACTGCCTCCGGTACTGCCGCCGGTGCCCGCGCCCGTACCGGCCGATGCGGAGCCGTCCGCTCCAGCGGTGTCCGATCCCGCCGCGCCGCCCGTCCCGGTGCTTCCGCCGCCGTCCGCGGATCCCGTGCCCGTGCCGGCTCCGGGGCTCCCCGACTCGTCGCGCCCGCCAGGGGGTTGGCCGGCGACCGGACCGGAGCTCGACGGTCCCGGAGTGATGGACGGAGCGGGTACGGAGCCTCCGGGCTTCCCGTCGTCCTGCCCGCCGTCGTCGCCGCCACCCGTCGTGGTGACGGCCCATGCGACCAGCGCCGCGAGCAGCACGACCACCAGCACCGCTACTGTTCTCCGACGCCAGTAGATGCTGGAGGGAAGCGGCCCGACCGGATTGCGCATAGATCCCACGGACCGAACTGTACGAGAGATCCACGCCAACTCCGGCCCCCAACCGCCGCTCTGATCGACAAGTTTTCCGGATCATCATCACGGAGCGGCCGTTCGCGGGGCGCTTTTAGCCGCTTTGCCCCGGCTCGGGTCCTCCAGGGGCTCGCGAGGGGTCAGAACGGGTGGCGTTATCACCCCCTGAGCCGTCAGCCGGGCCGACACCCCCGTAGCCGTGCCCGATGTCCCGCCTTCCGTGCCAGGATCGTAGGTGCGATGACTGCCACGACTTCGACACAGACGCCCCCCGCCTCCCTCCATGCCCCCGTCATCGGGTGGTTCGAGCAGCACGCCCGCGATCTGCCCTGGCGCCGCCCCGAAGCGGGTGCCTGGGGTGTGATGGTTAGCGAATTCATGCTGCAGCAGACCCCGGTGAACCGAGTCCTTCCGGTCTACGAACAGTGGATGGCCCGCTGGCCGCGCCCGGCGGACCTCTCCGCCGACGCACCGGGGGAAGCGGTCCGCGCCTGGGGCCGGCTCGGTTACCCGCGCCGCGCGCTGCGCCTGCACGGGGCCGCGCAGGCGATAGCGGAACGCCACGGCGGTGACGTGCCGAGCGAGCACGGCCAGCTGCTCGCACTTCCCGGGATCGGGGAGTACACGGCCGCGGCCGTGGCCTCGTTCGCGTACGGGCAGCGGCATGCCGTGCTCGACACGAACGTCCGCAGGGTGTTCGCCCGGGCGGCCACCGGCATCCAGTACCCGCCGAACGCGACCACCGCGGCCGAGCGCAAACTCGCCCGTGCGCTGCTCCCCGATGAGGACGAGCGCGCCGCCCGCTGGGCGGCGGCCACGATGGAACTCGGCGCACTGGTGTGCACCGCGAAGAACGAGGACTGCTCGCGCTGCCCGATCTCCGGCCAGTGCGCATGGCGGCTGGCCGGGAAGCCCGCCCACCAGGGGCCACCGCGCCGGGGCCAGACCTATGCCGGTACGGACCGGCAGGTGCGGGGGCGGCTGCTCGCGGTGCTCCGCGACGCGGTCACACCGGTGCCGCAGTCTGCGCTGGACGCGGTGTGGGAGGAACCCGTGCAGCGGGCGCGCGCCCTGGACGGGCTCGTCGCCGACGGGCTGGTCGAGCCGCTGGCGAACGGCCGGTACCGGCTTCCGCTGACCTGACCCGACCTGACCCGACCACCCTTCGGCGGACCGGGCCTGTGCAGCGGCTGTCCAGCGGCTGTTACACAACCGATGGACAGCCGTGCGTCCGCCTACGGCTGCTCCGCACAGCCTCGTGACAACGCCTCCGTAGCGTCGCTGACGTCGGCACGGGACCACCCGGCCGACGGCGGTACACGGGGATTCACGGGGACGGAGGCGGTCGTAATGGCGCAGGGCGAGGTGCTCGGATTCGAGGAGTACGTACGGACGAGGCAGGACGCGCTGTTGCGCAGTGCCCGTCGGCTCGTGCCCGATCCCGTGGACGCGCAGGACCTGCTGCAGACCGCGCTGGTCCGCACCTTCGGCCGCTGGGACGGCATCGCGGACAAGTCCCTCGCCGACGCCTATCTGCGCCGCGTCATGATCAACACGCGTACGGAGTGGTGGCGGGCCCGCAAGCTCGACGAGGTCCCCACCGAGCAGCTTCCCGACGCGAGCGTCGACGACGGCTCCGAGCAGCGGGCCGACCGTGCCCTGCTCATGGACGTCCTCGGGGTCCTGGCTCCGAAGCAGCGCAGCGTCGTCGTGCTGCGACACTGGGAGCAGATGAGCACGGAGGAGACGGCAGCGGCGCTCGGTATGTCCCCCGGTACGGTGAAGAGCACGCTGCACCGCGCCCTGGCACGACTGCGCCTGGAGCTGGAGGACCGTGCGGCCCGGAGCCGGGAGGCCGAGGAGGTACCGGCGCGGATACCGGCGCAGCGGAACAGGCGTCATGACGAGCGGGGGCGGGAGCGGTGCGCGGCCTGACGGGCAGCAGAACGGGCACGACGGCCGGCCGCCGGAGGCGGCTGCGAGCCGGTCCTGCGGCGGGGGGCACGGCGGCGGCCGGGCTCGCCGCCTTCGGGCTGTTCTGCGCCGGCTGCTCCGCCGGAGGCACGGGCACGCGCGACGAGGGAGCGGCGAGCACCCAGCAGGTCGCCCGGGCCACACCGTCCAGCACGGCCCCCACCGGGACGGCGAAGCCGGCCCCGCGGGTCAACGCCGTGATGCTCGTCAAGGGCGACCCGAAGGCGAGCCGGCAGCTCAAGGACGACCTGAAGCCCTGCGCCGGTGACGAGTACCCGGTCGACACCTCGTACGGCACACTCACCGACGGCACGGCGACGGATGTCGTGGTCAACGTGATGACCTGCGGGGACTCGGTGGGAGTCGGCACCTACGTCTACCGGCGGACGGCCGACGGTTCGTACGGGAACGTCTTCGCCGCCGAGGTGCCCGCGGTCTACGGCACCATCGACCGGGGCGATCTGGTGGTGACGACACAGGTGTACGGATCGAAGGACTCGGTCGCCTACCCCTCCGGGGAGGACGTCGTCACCTACCGCTGGACCGCCGGCCGGTTCACCGAGACCGACCGGGTGCACAACGATTTCAACAGGGCCGTCGGCAGCGGGGAAGGCGCACTCCCCGCACCGCAGACGACGCAGAACTGAGGACCGCTCGCATGGCTGATACCCATGTCCTCTTCGTCGAGGACGACGACGTCATCCGTGAGGCCACCCAGCTCGCGCTGGAGCGGGTCGGCTTCACCGTCACCGCTGTGCCCGACGGCCTGCTGGGCCTGGAGGCATTCCGGGCGGACCGTCCGGACATCGCACTGCTGGACGTGATGGTGCCCGGCCTGGACGGGGTCAGTCTGTGCCGGCGCATCCGCGACGAGTCGACCGTCCCCGTGATCATGCTCTCCGCGCGGGCCGACGCCATCGACGTGGTGCTCGGTCTGGAGGCCGGAGCCGACGACTACGTCACCAAGCCGTTCGACGGTGCGGTGCTCGTCGCCCGCATCCGGGCCGTGCTGCGGCGTTTCGGCCATGCCGCCGGCACAGGCGGGACATCAGTCGGGGCCGGTGGCACACCGGACGAGGAAGGCGGTGTGCTGGTCTTCGGTGATGTGGAGATCGACACCGACGGCATGGAGGTACGCCGAGGGGGCGCGCACGTGGGTCTCACACCGACGGAGATGCGGCTGCTGCTGGAGTTCTCCTCGGCGCCCGGCACGGTGCTCTCCAGGGACAAGCTGCTGGAGCGGGTCTGGGACTACGGATGGGGCGGGGACACCCGCGTCGTCGACGTCCATGTGCAGCGGCTGCGCACCAAGATCGGGCAGGACCGGATCGAGACGGTCCGCGGCTTCGGCTACAAGCTGCGCGCATGAGACGGCTGGCACTGCGGACCGGCGTCCGCTGGAAGATCAGCATCGCGATCGCCGCCGTCGGCGCGCTCATCGCGTTGGCCCTGAGCCTGGTCGTCCACAACGCGGCCCGCGTCTCGATGCTGGAGAACGCGCGCGAGGTACAGCTGGAGCGGCTGCTGTTCGCCCAGCGGCTGTACGAGGCGACGAGTCCCCAGAAGCCGTCGCCGAAATTCGGCGCCAAGATCAACGACCCGTCGCTGCCGGCGAGCCTCCGTGACCAGATGCGGGAACAACGGCGCGCCACCCATGTCGACGAGTACGCGGACGGGGTGCCCGACGTCTGGGCGGCCGTTCCCCTGGCCAACGGCGACGTCCTGTCCCTGCACACCCGCTTCGCCGACCACAGCGCCACGATCATGGGCGACCTCGACCGGGCGCTGGTCATCGGCTCGCTCTCGGTCGTCTTCGGAGGCTGCGCGCTCGGCGTCCTGATCGGCGGCCAGCTGTCCCGGAGGCTGCGCAAGGCGGCGGCAGCCGCAGGCAAGGTCGCCCAGGGCAACACGGAAGTACGCGTACGGGAGGCCGTCGGCGGGGTCGTCCGGGACGAGACCGACGAGCTGGCCCGGGCCGTGGACGCGCTCACGGACGCACTGAACGAGCGGATCGAGGCGGAGCGCCGGGTCACCGCCGACATCGCCCATGAGCTGCGCACGCCCGTGACGGGGCTGCTCACCGCGGCCGAGCTGCTGCCCCCGGGGCGGCCCACGGAGCTCGTACGGGACCGCGCCCAGGCGATGCGGACCCTGGTCGAGGACGTCCTGGAGGTGGCCAGGCTGGACAGCGCCTCGGAGCGGGCCGAGCTGCAGGAGCTCCAGCTCGGAGAGTTCGTCGGCCGCCGGGTCCGGCTGCTGGATCCGGAGATCGCGGTGCGGGTGGTGCACGAGTCCTGGGTGAACACGGATCCGCGGCGGCTGGAGCGCATCCTGGGCAATCTGCTGGGCAACGCCGCCAAGCACGGGGCCGGCCCGGTCGAGGTCTCGGTCGAGGGCCGGGTGGTGCGGGTCCGGGACCACGGTCCCGGTTTCCCCGAGGCGCTGCTGCGGGAGGGGCCGAGCCGGTTCCGTACCGGCAGCAGCGACAGGTCCGTACGCGGCCACGGTCTGGGACTGACCATCGCGGCGGGGCAGGCCCGGGTGCTGGGGGCCAGGCTGACGTTTCGCAACGCGGGGCCTGCCGGGAGCTCCGGGGGTACGGGTGGGGCGGTCGCCGTGCTGTGGCTGCCGGAGCACGCGCCGACGAACACCGGGAGCTTCCCGGTACTGCGGCAGGCGGAATCGGGCTGAGGGCACACAGGGTGGGCCCCGGGACGTCCCCGGGGCCCACCCTGTGTGCCTCGACGGTTCAGACGGTCTGCGACTTCTTCGGCGCGGCCGCCCCGGCGGGTCCGGTACCGGCACCGTCTTCGTCACCTTCGTCGCCCGCGGCCGCGGCGCCGTCTTCGCCGCCCGAGGCCGCCTCCGGCTTCGCGGTGCCGCGCAACGGGACCTCCTGGACGAAGAACGCCGCCACCAGGGCCACCACGGCGACGGAGCCGCCCACCAGGAAGGCGATGTGCGTCCCCGAGGCCACGGCGTACTCGTACGCCTCACGTGCGGCGTCGGGCAGCTTCGCCAGGCTCGAAGCGTCCAGCTGCGCGGACGACTCCGTCACCGCGCCGCCGCCGCGCGCCGCCATTTCGTCCTGCACCCGTCCGGTGAACAGCGCGCCCATGATCGCGACTCCGAAGGAGCTCCCGAGCGTACGGAAGAGGGTGGTCGCGGACGAGGCGACGCCCATGTCCCTGAGCTCCACGCTGTTCTGGGCGACGAGCATCGTGATCTGCATCAGGAAGCCCATGCCCGCCCCGAGCACCGCCATGTAGACGCCGGAGGTGAGGCGCGTGGTGCCGGTGTCCATGGTGGCGAGGAGGAACAGACCGGTGACCATCAGGACACTGCCCAGGATCGGGAACATCTTGTACTTGCCGGTGCTCGTCGTGATCCGGCCCGCGACCAGCGAGACGATCATCATCGCGAGCAGCATCGGCAGGAGCAGCAGTCCGGAGTTGGTCGCGGACGCGCCCTGGACGGACTGCTGGTACAGCGGGAGGAAGAGCACCGCTCCGAACATCACGAAGCCTGTCATGAAGCCGACCACCGACATGAGGCTGAAGTTGCGGTTGCGGAAGATGTGCAGCGGCATGATCGGCTCGGCGGCCTTCGTCTCGACGAAGAGGAAGCCGACGAGGGCAGCCACACCGAGCGCGATGAGCTCCATGATCACGGCGGAGCTCCAGGCGTACTCCGTACCGCCCCAGGTGGTGACCAGCACGATCGCGGTGATGCCGACGGTGAGGAGCGCGGCGCCCAGGTAGTCGACCTTGGCCTTCGAGCGTTCCTTGCGGGGCAGGTGCAGCACAGCGGTGACCATGGCGAGCGCGACCGCGCCCAGCGGCAGGTTGATGTAGAAGCTCCAGCGCCAGCCCAGGTGGTCGGTGATGGCGCCGCCGACGAGCGGCCCGCCGATCATGGCGACCGCCATGACCCCGGCCATCATGCCCTGGTACCGGCCGCGCTCCCGGGGCGGCACGAGGTCGCCGAGGATCGCCATGACGCCGACCATCAGGCCACCCGCACCGAGGCCCTGGACCGCGCGGAACCCGATCAGCTGACCCATGTCCTGGGCCATTCCGCTCAGCATCGAGCCGATCAGGAAGATCACGATGGCCGTGAGGAAGACGCCCTTGCGTCCGTACAGGTCGCCGAGCTTGCCCCAGATGGGGGTGGAGGCCGCCGTGGCCAGGGTGTAGGCCGTCACCACCCAGGCCAGATGCTCCATGCCGCCCAGTTCGCCGACGATCGTCGGCATCGCGGTGCCGACGATCAGGTTGTCGAGCATGGCCAGCAGCATCGTGATCATCAGGGCGAGAACCACCACCCTGACGCTGCGAGCCTTCGGTTCGGCCGGCCCGTCGGCCGTCGCCTTCTTGAGTTCCGCCATGTCGTGCTCCCCTGATCCCCTGAAGGCCTGGTCGGCCTCCACCCCGGCACTTACTTGCCGACCGGCTAGTTGACTACACTGAGGGAAGGTAGACCCGTAACTAGCCGGTCGTCAAGTAAGTTCTGGGAGAGTCGCATGGGCAGCACGCCACAGCCGCGCCGGGGCAACACCCGCCAGCGCATTCAGGACGTCGCCCTGGAACTCTTCGCCGAGCAGGGCTACGAGAAGACCTCGCTCCGCGAGATCGCCGAGCAGCTGCAGGTCACCAAGGCGGCGCTGTACTACCACTTCAAGACCAAGGAAGACATCCTCGTCAGCATCTTCGAGGACCTGAACCGGCCCGTCGAGGAGCTCATCGCCTGGGGCCGGGAACAGCCCCGCACCCTGGAGACCAAGAAGGAGATCCTGGTCCGCTACAGCGAGGCGCTCCGGGCCGCCGCGCCGCTCTTCGTGTTCATCCAGGAGAACCAGGCGACGGTGCGCGAGCTGAGCATCGGCCACACCATGAAGGACCGGGTCATCTCCCTGGTGGACCTGATCAAGGACCCCGACGCCCCGCTCACCGACCAGGTGCGCTGCTTCACCGCGCTCTTCGCGATGCACGCCGGGATGTTGGCACTCAGAGACGCCGAAGGCGACCCCGAGGAGAAGCGCGAGGCTGCTCTCGAGGTCGCCATGGAGCTGGTGACCAGGGCCCACGACCAGGGGCCCGACGGCGCCGCGTGAAGCGGACGCCGGACTCGTCAGATGTGGACGTGCACGGAGTTCAGGAACGAGACCGGGTTGATCGCCGTGCCGTAGTTCGGGCCGGTCCGGATCTCGAAGTGCAGGTGCGGGCCGCTGGAGTTACCGGTGTTGCCGGACAGGGCGATCTTGTCGCCCGTCTTCACGCGGTCACCGACCTCGACCTGGATCTTCGACAGGTGCGCGTACTGC
This sequence comes from Streptomyces sp. NPDC005791, assembly GCF_042871485.1. Lineage (NCBI taxonomy): Bacteria > Bacillati > Actinomycetota > Actinomycetes > Kitasatosporales > Streptomycetaceae > Streptomyces > Streptomyces sp. NPDC005791. The sequence goes on along the minus strand of NZ_JBIAIP010000015.1, from coordinate 182,073 downwards.
GAGTACGTGCCGTTGGCGTGCTTGATCACGATGGCGTTGCCGTAAGCGGGACCGTCACCGCCGCCGTTCGGGCCGGCCTTGACGACCCGGCCGGTGTGCGCGGCCTCGACCTTGGTGCCGATCGGAACCGCGAAGTCCTGACCGGAGTGCTTGCTGGCCCAGCGGTCGCCGCCGGTGCCGTAGGTGGCGCTCAGCTCGTAGTGGTTGACCGGGGCCTCCCACGAGGCGGCCTTCTTCTTGGCCGCAGCCTTCTTCTTCGCGGCCGCCTTCTCCTTGGCGTCGGCCTTCTCGGCCTTGTCGGCCTTCGCCATCGCGGCGGCCTTGCTCTGGGCGGTCGCCTGCTGGGCGACGGAGTCGGCGGTGGCCGCGCCGGCGAGGGCCGCGGTGTCCGCGGTACCCGTCGTGCCGGACGCGAACGCCGCGCCCGCACCGAACACCATCGACGCACCCAGGCCGGCGGCCACGACGGCGCCACTGACGCGGGACATGGACGGGCGGGCGGAGTGCTGGAACGTAACGCGCTTCGACATGCGGGGGAACCTCCGGGGTGACTGGACCCAGTGCTCGACCGGGCTTGCTCCACCTTGGTAACCCGAACCCCACACAACACTCAAACACCCCATCTACGATCAAAAGCCGTAGCCGAGGGGACGGGAATGCGTCGCGGTCACCACCCCGACGGCGACGGACGATCTTCCCGGCGTTTCCCGCGAAGCAGGTTTAGCCCCTGCTCGAAAGCCACCCTTACCGGACGCCGTCTAGCAATACGGGCATAACGACTCAAACGCCGAAGGCCTCTTCCGCGGCAGGACCAAGGTCCCAGGACCGATGACCGTCAGTTCTCCTAATGCCTCTAGTAGGCCTCCCCGGGCCTGTGCGCCTTGTCACCGCCGGTGGGCCGGAAGCCTGTCCCCTTCGGGACGTTCGGCCGTGCGCCCGAACCGGACCCGCGGACGCCTTCTCTGCGCCCCGGAGGGGCGGACAACAGGCGGACCGGGCCACCGGCCGGGCATCGAGACGCACCGCAACGCACAAAGGGGCTGCCCCGGACCGAAAACCGGTCCGGGGCAGCCCCTACGACGCTCAGACGCTACGCGCCCTACGCTTCCTTCGACAGGTTCGGGCCGCCGCCCGCTGCCTGCTCGATCGGCGGGACGTCAGGCAGCGGCGACTTCTCCTCGCCGCGGAACGAGAACTTCTTCTCGTCCCCTTCGCCCTCGGTGCCCACGACCACGATGTGACCGGGACGCAGCTCGCCGAAGAGGATCTTCTCCGAGAGGATGTCCTCGATCTCGCGCTGGATCGTCCGGCGCAGCGGCCGGGCGCCCATCACGGGGTCGTAGCCCTTCTTCGCCAGCAGCGACTTGGCCTCGGCACTGAGCTCGATGCCCATGTCGCGGTCCTTGAGGCGCTCATCCACCTTGGCGACCATCAGGTCGACGATCTGGATGATGTCTTCCTCGGTGAGCTGGTGGAAGACGACCGTGTCGTCGACACGGTTGAGGAACTCGGGCCGGAAGTGCTGCTTGAGCTCTTCGTTGACCTTGACCTTCATCCGCTCGTAGTTCGTCTTGACGTCGCCCTGGGCGGCGAAGCCCAGGTTGAAGCCCTTCGAGATGTCCCGGGTCCCGAGGTTGGTCGTCATGATGATGACCGTGTTCTTGAAGTCCACGACCCGGCCCTGGGAGTCGGTCAGACGACCGTCCTCCAGAATCTGGAGCAGGGAATTGAAGATATCGGGGTGGGCCTTCTCGACCTCGTCGAAGAGGACGACGGAGAACGGCTTGCGGCGCACCTTCTCGGTGAGCTGGCCGCCCTCTTCGTAACCCACGTAACCGGGGGGCGAACCGAAGAGGCGGGAAACCGTGTGCTTCTCGCTGAACTCCGACATGTCGAGGGAGATCAGCGCGTCCTCGTCGCCGAAGAGGAATTCGGCGAGCGTCTTGGAGAGCTCGGTCTTACCGACACCGGACGGACCGGCGAAGATGAACGAGCCACCGGGGCGCTTCGGGTCCTTCAGACCGGCTCGCGTACGGCGGATCGCCTGTGAGAGGGCCTTGATGGCGTCCTTCTGGCCGATGACGCGCTTGTGCAGCTCGTCCTCCATGCGCAGCAGACGCGAGGACTCCTCCTCGGTCAGCTTGAAGACCGGGATGCCGGTGGAGGCTGCCAGGACTTCCGCGATGAGCTCGCCGTCGACCTCGGCGACGACGTCCATGTCGCCGGCCTTCCATTCCTTCTCCCGCTTGGCCTTCGCCGCCAGCAGCTGCTTCTCCTTGTCGCGGAGCGAAGCTGCCTTCTCGAAGTCCTGGGAGTCGATCGCCGACTCCTTGTCGCGGCGGACGCCCGCGATCTTCTCGTCGAACTCGCGGAGGTCCGGCGGCGCGGTCATCCGGCGGATGCGCATCCGGGAGCCGGCTTCGTCGATCAGGTCGATCGCCTTGTCCGGCAGGAAGCGGTCCGAGATGTAGCGGTCGGCCAGTGTGGCGGCCTGGACCAGCGCCTCGTCCGTGATGGAGACCCTGTGGTGGGCCTCGTAACGGTCGCGCAGACCCTTGAGGATCTCGATGGTGTGCGGCAGCGTCGGCTCCGCGACCTGGATGGGCTGGAAGCGGCGCTCGAGCGCGGCGTCCTTCTCCAGGTGCTTGCGGTACTCGTCGAGCGTCGTGGCACCGATGGTCTGGAGCTCACCTCGCGCCAGCATGGGCTTGAGGATGCTCGCCGCGTCGATCGCGCCCTCGGCGGCGCCCGCACCCACCAGGGTGTGGAGCTCGTCGATGAACAGGATGATGTCGCCGCGGGTGCGGATCTCCTTGAGGACCTTCTTCAGGCGCTCCTCGAAGTCACCGCGGTAGCGGGAACCGGCGACCAGCGCACCGAGGTCGAGGGTGTAGAGGTGCTTGTCCTTGAGGGTCTCGGGCACCTCGCCCTTGACGATGGCCTGGGCCAGGCCCTCGACGACCGCCGTCTTGCCGACGCCGGGCTCGCCGATGAGGACCGGGTTGTTCTTCGTACGGCGGGACAGCACCTGCATGACCCGCTCGATCTCCTTCTCGCGCCCGATGACCGGGTCGAGCTTGGACTCACGAGCTGCCTGGGTGAGGTTCCGGCCGAACTGGTCGAGCACCAGGGACGTGGAGGGTGTGCCCTCGGCGGGGCCTCCGGCGGTGGCCGCCTCCTTGCCCCCCGAGTACCCGGAGAGCAGCTGGATGACCTGCTGCCGCACCCGGTTCAGGTCGGCTCCCAGCTTCACGAGGACCTGGGCGGCGACGCCCTCGCCCTCGCGGATCAGCCCGAGCAGGATGTGCTCCGTGCCGATGTAGTTGTGACCGAGCTGAAGGGCCTCGCGGAGCGACAGCTCCAGGACCTTCTTCGCCCGGGGAGTGAAGGGGATGTGCCCGGACGGGGCCTGCTGGCCCTGACCGATGATCTCCTCCACCTGCTGGCGGACCGCCTCGAGCGAAATCCCGAGGCTCTCCAGGGCCTTAGCGGCGACACCCTCACCCTCGTGGATCAGGCCCAGGAGGATGTGCTCGGTGCCGATGTAGTTGTGGTTGAGCATCCGGGCTTCTTCCTGAGCCAGGACGACAACCCGCCGCGCGCGGTCGGTGAACCTCTCGAACATCGTTAATCGCTCCTCAGAGCGGTCAGGCAGTAAGGGGTCGGTCCCCTCCCTGTCCTTCCGCAGCTTAGTCCCGCAAGCGGGGACCGCTCATTTCAACTGCCGACACCCGGCCTTGCTACCTGGCGGATCCCCCGCCCCGAACGCCGACAACTGCTCCAACCCGATGGTGCGAGACGATGTTCCCGCAGGCCAGGCAGATAGCCCTTTCGCCAGTACGCCGATGGCGAACGTGAGACGTTTTTGCCCGCGTGTCGCCCCTTCCCACTAGGGATGTCTTACCCGCACCCACTGACAGTCCATGCGGCGCACCCCCGTTTCCTCCGCTACGGGCGAACAACTTCGCGCTGCCAGGCGCTCCCGCACGCCCCCTCACCGAACACGCGGAGCAGTCGGTCACCAACGGTGCGTAACTCCGGGGCCGGTTCGGCGGTTCATCGGACATGGCTTCCCTCGTCCCGCCTCCCCGCCCGTCGCCGGCATCCGACGACTGCGCGCAGTGGTACGTCCGCGAGCTCGGCTGGGCCACAGCGGGCACGTCGCCGCTGCGGCTCCTGACGGGGCTGCGCTTCGACGTTCTGGAGCTGCCGGCGGCGGCAGGCCAGGCGGCGCTGCGGCGGATCGGACGCACCGGCCCCGTGGCGATGACGCGACGGCGGATGTGGCTCCTGGTGGCCGCGGGCAGCGCCGACGAGTTGCCCGGCCTGCTCGACTGGCTCGAATGGGGCGGGATCGCCCTCGACCTGTCCGCCATCGGTCCCGGGGGACACATCGCGGCTCCGGTGCCGCCGGGTGGCGGGGCGGCGGGCTCGCCGGGGGCCGCGTTCTGGCTGCGGCCCCCCGGATCGCACCAGGAGGTGTCGCTCCCGGCCCTCGGCGGCCTCGGGAGCAGGGGTGGGGATGCTCCCGATCTCGTACGACTCGTGGACGCGGCGGCGACGGAGTGCCACCGGGCCCGGCTCGCGAATGTCAGGGCGCACCTGCCGACCCATCGGCCGACAGGTCAGCCGTTGGCCTTCTCGTAAGCCTCACGGATCTCGGCGGGAACGCGGCCGCGGTCATTCACGTTGTGGCCGTTCTCGCGCGCCCACCTACGGATCTCGGCGGTGTCCTTGTTGCCACCGGTGACGGCGCGGCCCTTGCCGCGGCCGGTCGCGGCACGACCACCGGTACGACGGCCGCTCTTGGCGTACGGCTCGAGAAGACCACGGAGCTTGTCCGCGTTGGACGTGGTGAGGTCGATCTCGTACGTCTTGCCATCCAGAGCGAACGTCACGGTCTCGTCCGCCTCGCCACCGTCGAGGTCATCAACAAGAAGGACCTGAACCTTCTGTGCCACCGGATTTCCTTTCATCGAAAAATGCAGTACGCGGAAAGGAAACCGCTTTTCCCCGGAAAACACAAACCCCTGGGAGAGGTTCAGCAGCTCAAGAAGACGGGAAACATGCGCGATTCGGACATAGGGTTCCGGTGTCTTCCACCGGTCACAGGTGCAGAAGCATCCGGCTGTTACCCAAGGTGTTCGGCTTCACTCGTTCGAGACCCAGGAACTCGGCGACACCCTCGTCATAGGAACGCAGCAGCTCGCTGTAGACATCCCCGTCGACCGGCGTCTCTCCGATCTCGGTGAAGCCGTGCGCGGCGAAGAAGTCGACTTCGAACGTGAGACAGAAAACCCGGCGGACGCCGATCCACCGCGCGGTCTGCAAGAGCTTGTCCAGAACCTGATGACCGACTCCGGCACCCTTGAGGCCGGGGTCGACGGCGAGAGTACGGACTTCGGCGAGGTCTTCCCACATGACGTGGAGTGCGCCGCAGCCGATGACGCGGGCGTCCTCGTCGCGTTCGGCGACCCAGAACTCCTGGATGTCCTCGTAAAGCGTCACCGTTGCTTTGTCGAGCAGGATGCCGTCCGAGACGTAGCCGTCGAGGAGTCCACGGACGGACGCCACATCGCTCGTCCTGGCACGGCGGACGGTGATGGCCGGCCTATTCACCGACGGGCCGGTAGGAAGATCTGTGCGAGATCCGGTTTCCGGCCCGCTATGAGCTCCGGTTTGCGACTCGGTACGGTGCTCGGTTTGCGACTGCTCTGTGGACATCCTCCGACGCTATCGCCCACTTCCCGGCGGTGCTTCATCGGCCGTGGTCCCGTCATCGGGGCGACTCTCGGCGGGATCGGAGAAGGTGGGCGCGACGACCCGCATCGCGTCCCGGAGAGCTTCGCGCTGCTCCGCGGACATCATGCCGAAGAAGGCGACCAGTGCGGCCGCCGGGTTGTCGCTCTGCGACCAGGCCTCGTTCATCAGTGCGGCCGAGTATGCGGCCCGGGTGGAGACCGCCGTATATCGATATGCCCGGCCGTCCACTTCCCGGCGGACCCAGCCCTTCTGATGGAGATTGTCCATTACCGTCATGACGGTCGTGTACGCGATGGACCGTTCCTGTTGCAGGTCCTCGAGGACCTCCCGCACGGTGACCGGACGGTTCCATTGCCAGACCCGCGTCATCACGGTGTCTTCCAGCTCTCCCAATTGGCGAGGCACAGTGTCACCTTAGTGCTAGATGTCTGGAATGGGATAATTCAGGGATGACAAAAGGGCGCACAGCTCCAGGGGAGCCGTACGCCCTTCGTACTCAGGTCCGGTCAGACGCCTTCGGTCCGCGGGGTCTGCTCGGCCGATTCGGCGCGGGCGAGCACCGCGTCCACGGCGGCGTCCTCCTTGGCCTTGTTCGGGCCGCCCTGGCTCTTGATGATCACCACGACAAGGGCGACGAAGAAGACAGCCATCACCACGGGGGGAACGAGCGCGGATACGTAGTCCATGCCGTCCAGGGTAGCGACCCCGGCATTCCGGCCACTCCCGGGCACCCCTCAGGCGCGTCGGCACCTCAGGACACGGCGCGCTCCTCGGGCGGTGGGGCCGGTGCCGGCCGTCGGCGGGGCGGGAACGCCTCGGACGGCTTGGGCATCGGCCGTTCTCCCGGGGCCGGCGGGCGGGCCGGCGCGGCGGGTCCCGACGGGGTCCGGGGCCGTTCGGGCTCCTTGGCCGCCGACAGTCCCCCGGGGAGGGCCAGGAGCCGACTGCGCGGGGCGGGCGTCGTGGCGCGTACGGCGCGACCGGCGAGGCGGACCCGCACCGAACGCTCGGCGAGCACCTGGCAGCGCTCCAGCAGGGCCGCGGCGACCGGCCCGGCACGCAGGGTACGCAGGGCGGCCAGGTCGTCGGGGCGGGGGTCGTAGCCGGCCGCGAGGGCGTCCTGGAGGAGCTCCAGGTAGCCGCTGAGCGAGCCGGGAAGGGCGTCCCGGTAGCGGGCGAGGTCGGCGAGGAGGAAAGCGCGCAGCCGGCCCGCCTCGTTCGCCACCTCGTCCACCGCGTTCGCGAGGCGCAGGCAGTCCTGGACATCCTCGTCCGGCAGGGGTGTGGGGTGGAGGGCGTTGGCGAGGGCACGTCGGAGCACCCGGAGCTCGTCCGCGCTGAACGCCATGCCGCCGCGTGATCCGTAGGGCGTGGGCATGGAACGACAATACGTGCTAAATGGACAAAATCCGCTTAACTGCTCGCTCGGCGGCGCGGCGTCGGGCACCGCGCCGCCGGGTCGTTCCCGCAGGTGGTCGCGGGTGCGTCCTACATCCGGGCGATGTTGCGCTCGTACACGAGGCGCAGCCCGATGAGCGTCAGCCAGGGCTCGTGCTCGTCGATGACGGAGGACTCACCCAACACCATCGGAGCAAGGCCACCGGTCGCGATCACGGTGACCTCGTCGGGGTCGGACGCCAGTTCCTTCTTCATGCGCTGGACCACACCGTCGATCTGACCGGCGAAGCCGTACACGATGCCCGACTGCATGGCCTCGACGGTGTTCTTGCCGATCACGCTGCGGGGACGCGCCAGCTCGATCTTGCGGAGCTGGGCGCCCTTCACCCCGAGTGCCTCCACGGAGATCTCGATGCCGGGGGCGATCACCCCGCCGGTGTACTCGCCGCGCGCCGAGACCGCGTCGAAGGTCGTGGCCGTGCCGAGGTCGACGACGATGGCCGGGCCGCCGTAGAGCTCGACGGCGGCGACCGCGTTGATGATGCGGTCCGCGCCGACCTCCTTCGGATTGTCCGTGAGGACCGGGACACCGGTCTTGACGCCCGGCTCCACGAGGACCGCCGGGACGTCGCCGTAGTAGCGGCGGGTGACCTCCCGGAGCTCGTGCAGCACGGCGGGCACGGTCGAGCAGATCGCGATGCCCTCGATGCCGTCGCCGAGTTCGACCCCGAGCAGCGGGTGCATGCCCATGAGGCCCTGGAGCAGGACGGCGAGCTCGTCCGCCGTGCGCCGGGAGTCGGTGGAGATCCGCCAGTGCTCGACGATCTCCTCGCCGTCGAACAGGCCGAGGACGGTGTGGGAGTTGCCCACGTCGATGGTGAGCAGCATCAGGCGCCGGCCTCGTCGCGGAAGTCCAGGCCGATGTCGAGGATCGGCGAGGAGTGCGTGAGCGCACCGACGGCCAGGTAGTCGACGCCGGCCTCGGCGTAGGCGCGGGCGGAGTCGAGGGTGAGACGGCCCGAGGACTCCAGCACCGCACGGCCGTCGACGAGGGCGACCGCCTCGGCGGTGCCCGCCGGGGTGAAGTTGTCCAGCAGGATCAGGTCGGCACCGGCGTCGAGCACCTCGCGGACCTGCTCCAGGGTGTCGACCTCCACCTCGATCGCGAGCTCCGGGAACGCCTTCCTGACGCGCTGGAACGCTTCGGCGACACCGCCTGCCGCGATCACGTGGTTGTCCTTGACCAGCGCCGCGTCGACGAGCGACATGCGGTGGTTGACCCCGCCGCCGCAGCGCACCGCGTACTTCTCCAGCGCGCGCAGTCCCGGGGTGGTCTTGCGGGTGTCGCGGACCTTCGCCCCGGTGCCCTCGAGCACATCGGCCCAGGCACGGGTCGCGGTCGCGATCCCGGAGAGCCTGCAGAGCAGGTTGAGCGCGCTGCGCTCGCCGGTGAGCAGGTCACGGGTGCGGGTCGTGACCGTGAGCAGCTTCTGGCCGGGCACGACACGGTCGCCGTCCTCGACGTGCCGCTCGACCTCGAACGCGTCGGTGCAGACGATGGACAGGACGGCCTCGGCGACGCGCAGACCGGCGACCACGCCCGCCTCGCGCGCCGTGAAGTCGCCGGTGGCGACGGAGTCCTCCGGGACGGTCGCCACGGTGGTGACGTCCTCGCCCCCGTCGAGGTCCTCCTCGATCGCCACGTGGGCGATGTCCTCGACCTGGACCGGGTCAAGACCGGCGTCGGCCAGGAGCTGGGCCAGGGCGGGGTCGAGACCGCACTCCAGCCCGTCGGGGTCGTAGCCGTCACCGCAGCCGCAGCCGTCACCGCAGCCGCTCCCGGACTCGGCGGGTGCGCCGATGTGGATCAGCGGTACGTCCACGGGTGTGGGGCGCGGATTCTCTTCGGGCGTGCTCACGGTTACGGCTCCTCGGGGGCGTCGGCGGGGTTGGGGCGGAGACTGTCGGACGGTGCGGTGCGTGTGGGGTGCGCAGGGTCTCCGGGACGTACGGGCGGGAACGCGGCGCTGTCCGTCGTGCGGACGGCGGGCTGCCGGCCGGCGGCGACACGGAGGACGAGGTGACGGCGCCAGGCGGCGTCGTCGCGGTCGGGACGGTCCTCACGCCAGTGACAGCCGCGGGTCTCCTCACGCTCCCTGGCGGCGGCCACCAGGACCTGCGAGACGAGCAGCAGGTTCGTGGCCTCCCACGCGTCCACCCCCGGTACGGCGTCCTTGGGGTCTTCCTCGTCGGCGGCGGCCGCGGCGCCCTGGAGTGCCCGCAGTTCCGCGGCCGCGGTGGCGAGACTGTCGGCGGAACGGATGACCCCGGCGCCCCTGGTCATGATCCGCTGGATCGTGGTCCGGGACTCCGCGGTGAGCAGCGGGACGGTGTGGGCTGCGGGCTCCGCCACGGGGACACGGCGGGAGACGGGCTCGGTGCCCGGGTCACCGGCGGACTCGGCGATGTCGTCCGCGATGCGCTCGGCGAAGACCAGCCCCTCCAGGAGGGAGTTGGACGCCAGCCGGTTCGCGCCGTGCACTCCCGTGCAGGCGACCTCGCCACAGGCGTACAGGCCGGGCACCGTCGTGCGGCCCCGCAGGTCCGTACGCACGCCGCCCGAGGCGTAGTGCGCGGCGGGGGCCACCGGGATCGGCTGTGTGACGGGGTCGATGCCGTGGGCGCGGCAGGCGGCGAGGATCGTCGGGAAGCGCTGCTCCCACATCGCGGCGCCGAAGTGGCGGGCGTCGAGATACATGTGCTCGGTGCCCTGGAGGTGCATCTGGCGGGTGATGGCCTTGGCGACGATGTCGCGGGGGGCGAGCTCGGCCAGCTCGTGCTGCCCGAGCATGAAGCGGGTGCCGGAGGCGTCGACGAGGTGGGCGCCCTCGCCGCGTACCGCCTCGGACACCAGCGGCTGCTGGCCCTCCGATCCGGCGCCGAGGAACAGGACGGTCGGGTGGAACTGGACGAATTCGAGGTCGGAGATTTCGGCGCCGGCCCGCAGCGCGAGCGCCACCCCGTCGCCCGTGGAGACCGGCGGGTTGGTGGTGGCGGAGAAGACCTGGCCCATGCCTCCGGTGGCGAGCACCACGGCCGGGGCGCGGACGGCGCCCACGCCGTCGTGCTGGCCCTCGCCCATGACGTGCAGGGTGACCCCCTCCGTACGGCCTTCGGCATCCATGAGCAGATCCAGGACCAGGGCGTTCTCGATGGTGCGCAGGGCGGCCGAGCGGACCGCCTCGACCAGGGCGCGGGAGATCTCGGCGCCCGTCGCGTCGCCCCCCGCGTGCGCGATGCGGCGGCGGTGGTGGCCGCCCTCACGGGTCAGGGCGATCGCCCCGGTGTCGGTGGTGTCGAAGTGCGCACCGGTGTCGATCAGCCGGCGTACGGCGTCGGGGCCCTCCGTGACCAGGGTGCGCACCGCCGTCTCGTCGCACAGGCCGGCCCCGGCGACCAGGGTGTCGTCGAGGTGCTGCTCGGGGGTGTCGCCCTCGCCGAGCGCCGCGGCGATGCCGCCCTGGGCCCAGCGGGTGGAGCCGTCGTCGAGACGGGCCTTGGTGACGACGACGGTCGCGAGGCCCGCCGCGGCGCAGCGCAGGGCGGTGGTGAGACCGGCCACGCCGGAGCCGACCACGACGACGTCCGCGTCGATGGCCCAGCCGGGAGCGGGGGCGGTCAGCCGTATGCCGGTCACGTGAGGGCTCCGAGGGTCAGCGGGATGTTGTCGATAAGACGGGTCTCTCCCACCCGCGCGGCGACGGTGAGGACCGCCTCGCCACTGACACGGTCGTCGGGGACCTCGGTGAAGTCCGCCGGGTCCACGAGCGCCACGTAGTCCAGGGCGAGGGGCACCGCTTCTCCGGCCGCCTCGTCCAGGACGGCCCGTGCGGCGGCCAGCACCGCGGCGGCCGTCACGGTCGGCCGGGCCAGCGCCACGGCCTGGGTGTCGGCGGCCGCGCGGGCCTCTCCGAGACGGGTGAGGGCGGCGGCCCGGCCGTCGTTCTCCGGAACCGTCCGGGCCCTGGCGTGCAGTGTCTGCTGGGCCACCAGCCGGTCGCGTGCGGCGAAGAGGGCCCTGGGCAGGGCCAGGGCGGTCCGGCGCTCCTCGGCGGAGAGGAAGCGGTTCCGGCTGGAGAGCGCGAGGCCGTCCGGGTCACGGACGGTCGGCACCGCGACGATGTCGATGCCGAAGTTGAGATCGCGCACCATGCGGCGGACCAGGGCCAGCTGCTGGGCGTCCTTCTGTCCGAAGAACGCCGCGTCCGGCCGGGTGAGGTGGAGGAGTTTGGCGACGACGGTGAGCATGCCGTCGAAGTGCCCGGGGCGGGCGGCGCCTTCCAGCCGTTCGCCCATGGGGCCTGCGGTGATCCTGACCTGGGGTTCGCCTCCGGGGTAGACCTCGTCGACGGAGGGGGCGAAGACCGCGTCGGCACCGGCCTCCGTGGCGATGGCGAGGTCGGCCTCCAGGGTGCGGGGGTAGCGGTCGAGGTCGGCGGCCTCGCCGAACTGGAGCGGGTTGACGAACACGGTGACCACGACCTGGCCGTCGGGCCCCGCGGCGGCCCGTGCCGCCCGGATCAGGGTGGCGTGGCCGTCGTGGAGCGCGCCCATCGTCATGGCGACGGCTCGGCGCGTCCCGGGGGTCCGGGCGAGGGCGTCCAGCTCCGCGGCGGAGCGCAGCAGGGTGGCGGGTGCGGTGTTCATCGCTTCTCCCCCGGTCCGGAGTCGTCCGGGCCGTGTGTTCCGTTCGTTCCGTTCGCGGCACGGCTGTCCGCCAGGACGCCGAGGAGGTCCTCCGCGAACTCCGGCTTCAGCAGGCCGTGGTCCAGCGCCCGGTCGGCCGTGGCACGCGCCATGGCGAGATATCCGGCCACCGTCTGCGGGGCGTGCGCGCGCAGCTCACGGATGTGCGCGGCCACCGTCCCCGCGTCGCCCCGGGCGACGGGGCCGGTCAGCGCGGCGTCACCGGAGCGCAGGGCGTTGTCGAGCGCGGCCCCGAGCAGGGGGCCGAGCATCCGGTCGGGCGAGCCGACACCAGCTGCGCGGAGCAGCTCCATGGACTGCGCGACGAGGGTGACCAGGTGGTTCGCGCCGAGGGCGAGCGCCGCGTGGTAGAGCGGCCGGGACTCCTCGGCGATCCACTCGGGCTCGCCGCCCATCTCGATGACGAGCGCCTCGGCGGCGAGTCTGAGCTCCTCGGGGGCGGTGACCCCGAAGGAGCAGCCGGCCAGCCGCTGGACGTCGACGGAGCTGCCGGTGAAGGTCATGGCCGGATGCAGGGCGAGCGGGAGCGCCCCGGCCCGCAGCGCGGGATCGAGCACCTTCGTCCCGTACCGCCCGGAGGTGTGGACGAGCAGCTGGCCCGGTCGTACGGCGCCGGTCTCGGCGAGGCCTTCGACCAGACCGGGCAGCGCGTCGTCGGGGACCGTCAGCAGCACGAGCTCGGCCCGTGACAACACTTCGGCCGGGGTCACCAGGGGGACGTCGGGGAGCAGCGCGGCGGCCCGGCGCACGGATGCGTCGGAGACGCCCGACACCGCGACCGGACGATGCCCGGCGAGCTGCAGCGAGGCGGCGAGGGCCGGGCCGACCCGGCCCGCGCCGACGACGCCGACGGTGAGGCGGGCGGGACGGTCCCTCGCGTCGAGGGCTTCCTTGGAGACTGATGCGTTCACGCGGCGACGGCCTTCCGTTCCAGTCCGCGGGGGGTACCGGACGATTTCTCTGCATGCTACGCCAGCGTTTCGCCCCACGCCCCGACCGTCCACAGCCTGTGGATAACTTTCGGCGGCGAGGAACCCGGGGCGGGCCGTGTCAGCGGCCCGGGTGATGATCGTCCCATGGGAGTCACCGATGAGCAGGAGCAGCGCAACCGCAGGCTGACCGCCTGGCAGCAGTCGGGAAGGGTGCTGGCCCGGATGTCCGCGGACCACCCGCTGGCCGGGCGGCTGGCCTCACTGGCCGCCGACGCCGGCTCGGTCCACGACCCGGGCGCATGGACGGACGTGTACGGCGACGGGGTGGTCGCCGAGGTCGAGCGGCGCACGGCGGACCTGCTGGGCATGGAGGCCGCGGCGTTCTTCCCCACGGGGACGATGGCCCAGCAGGTCGCGCTGCGGTGCTGGGCAGGGCGCACGGGTGATCCGGTCGTGGCCCTGCATCCGCTCTCCCACCCGGAGGTGCATGAGCGCGGCGCACTCACCTCGGTGAGCGGACTGCGCACCGTGCATCCGACGACCGCACCCCGGCAGGTCACGGCGGACGAGATCCGTGACTTCCCCGAGCCGTTCGGCACGCTGATGCTGGAGCTGCCGCTGCGGGACGCCGGATTCGTCCTGCCCTCCTGGGAGGAGCTGGAGGCCGTCGTGGCCGCCGCCCGGGCGCGGGACGCGGTGGTGCATCTGGACGGGGCGCGCCTCTGGGAGTGCGCCTCGCACTTCGGGCGCGGTCTGCCGGAGATCGCGGCGCTCGCCGACAGTGTGTACGTGTCGTTCTACAAGTCCCTGGACGGTCTGTCCGGAGCGGTGCTCGCCGGCCCGGACACACTGATCGAGGAGGCGAGGACCTGGCGCCACCGCTACGGCGGTCAGGTCTTCCAGCAGTACCCGGCAGCTCTCTCCGCACTGCTGGGCCTGGAACGGGAGCTGCCGAGGCTGCCGTCGTACGTCGCGCACGCGAAGGTGGTCGCCGGTGCCCTGACGGAGGGCCTCGCCGCATCGGCGGTTCCGTGGTTCAGGGTGCACCCTGAACCACCGCACACGCACCAGTTCCAGGTCTGGCTGCCCTACGCCTCGCAGGTGCTGGACGAGGCGTCGGTGCTCCAGGCCGAGGAGACGGGTGTGACGCTCTTCCGCCGCTGGTCCCCGGCCCCGGCGGGTCCGCCCGGACTCTCGTACACCGAGGTCACGGTGGCGTCGGCGGGGCTGGAGTGGACGGCCGACGACGTACGGACAGCGGTGGCCGGGTTCGTCAGGCGTCTCCCGGAGCAGGCGGCGCCTCAGGAGTAGGGCGGGCGGTGGGCGGCGGCCCAGTCACGGATGCGCCGGCGGATGGTGCGCAGAACCTCCTGGTCGTGCGAGCCGGGCAACGGGGGCGGCACCTCGCCGTGCTGATCGGCGCGCAGGCTGTCGAGCATGTACTGCTGAACGATGTCCATGCCTCCAGCCTCGCCCCGGCCCGGCAGGTCCGCCCGTGGATTGACGGCCGTCGTCAAGTGACATCGGATCCCGCCCCCGCGCCCGGCACCATGGAGGGGTGAGCGTGCACATCGACATCGCGGGCCTGCCCCCCGAGCGCATAGTTTTCGAGACCTCCCCCCTCGCCGAGCTGGGGCTCGCCCTGCACGCGCTCTCCGAGCCCGGGCACCACCCCGGCCTGCACGGCTGGGCGACCGCGACCTCCGCGGCCCTGGAGCCGGACCTCGCGGACCGGTTGCACGAGGCGGAGTTCCTGTGGCGCAACATCTTCTCCGACGTCTTCATGCCGTTCGCCGGAGTCCGCGGCGGGGACGGCAGGACCGGATCGACCCTCGCCGAGGATCTGGACATCCTGGACCGGCTCGACGACGAACGGTTCGTGTCGGCCGCCCTGGAGTTCAGCTGCACGAGCTTGTACGGAACCGGGGGCCCCTCCCCGCTCGGTGACAGCGCGATGCGCACCCGTGCGCTCGACATGGCGTCGGCCAGAGGCCCGAAGCAGCTGGCCTTCACCCGGCAGCTGCTGGCCGACCCCGGCTCCGTACGCGGCTGGGTGCGACGCCTCTTCGAGGACTGCGACCACGCGTTCTTCGCCGACACCTGGCAGCGGGCCCAGGTGCAGCTGGCCGCCGACGCCCGGCACAAGACCGAGGTGCTCCGGCGCAAGGGCCTCGGCGCTGCCCTGGGCGCGGTCTCCGCGGCCCTGTCCCTGGAAGAGGAAACGGACAGGATCGTCGTCGACAAGCTGACCACCGGGCGGACCGAGGCCAGGGGGGCGGCCGCGGGCACCGGTCTCACCCTCATCCCGACCAGCTTCGGCTGGCCGCACCTGACGGTGCTGCACGCCCCCGGCTGGCGTCCCGTGATCCACTACCCGGTGCACCGCCCCGAGCTGCCCTCCCCCGCCTCCGTCGAGCTGCTCCAGCTCCGGATGGGGGCACTGGCCCACCCCATGCGCATGCGGATGTGCCGCAACCTGGCCCGCTCCCCGTACACCACGGGCGAACTCGCCGACTCGCACGGCATCACGCCGCCGGAGGTCTCCCGCCACCTGGCCCTGCTCAAGAAGGCCGGCCTGGTCACCACCCGCCGACGCGGCCGGTACGTCCTGCACTCACTGGACCTGACGGTCGTGGCCCGGCTGGGCAGCGACTTCCTGGAGGGCGTCCTGCGCTGAGCGGCCCACGGGTCGCTCGAAGCGAGCGTGCCTGGTACTCGTCCAGGTACGCCGGACGCGGTGCCGCCGCGGGCCGTCCGTGTCCGGCAGGAGGCCGATCCCCGCCGGACGGCCCGTCGGTCCGTGGAGGACAGCCCGCGCCGTCAGCCCCCCTGGCCACCGGCCCTGACCAGCCCCGTCTCGTACGCGAGGACGACCACCTGGACGCGGTCGCGCAGGCCCAGTTTGGTCAGGATGCGTCCCACATGGGTCTTCACGGTCGCCTCGGACAGCACCAGCCGGCCGGCGATCTCGCCGTTCGACAGGCCCTGGGCGACCAGGAGCATCACCTCGCGTTCCCGCTCGGTCAGCTTCTCGACCCGCTTGTGCTGCGGCTCCTTCCTGCCGCTCGGCAGCATCGGGGAGAACCGGTCGAGCAGCCTGCGGGTCGTGGACGGCGCCACGACGGCGTCGCCGCTGTGCACCGAGCGGATGGCGGAGAGCAGTTCGCCCGGCGGTACGTCCTTGAGCATGAACCCGCTCGCGCCGGCCTTCAGGCCGGAGAACGCGTACTCGTCCAGGTCGAACGTGGTCAGGATCAGCACCTTGGGCGGATCGGTCTGTGCGCAGATGCGCCGGGTCGCCTCGACGCCGTCGAGCCGTGGCATGCGTACGTCCATCAGCACCACGTCGACGGCCGTGGCCCTCAGTACCTCGATCGCCTCGGCCCCGTCGCCGGCCTCCGCGACGACCTCCATGTCCGGCTGGGCGGCGAGCACCATCCGGAAGCCGGTGCGCAGCAGCACCTGGTCGTCGACGAGCATCACTCGGATCGCCATGCGGTGGTGTCCTGTTCCTGTCGTCACTGGTTGGCCGGCTTGAGCGGGAGCAGGGCGCTGATCCGGAATCCGCCGCCCTGGCGCGGGCCCGCGTCGAGCGTGCCGCCGACCATGCCGACCCGCTCGCGCATACCGATCATTCCCTGTCCCGCGCCGTCGGCCCCACCGTCCGCGTAGAGCTCGTGCGGGGCTCCGCGGCCGTCGTCCTCGACCAGCAGGCCCAGGCCGTCGTCGAAGTAGACCAGCCGCACGCTCGCCCCGGCATCCGGGCCACCGTGCTTGCGGGTGTTGGTGAGGGCTTCCTGGACGATGCGGTACGCGGTCAGCTCGACCCCGCTCGGCAGCGGGCGCGGGGTGCCCTCGATCTTGAAGTCCACCGCGAGGCCGGTCTCCCTGACCTTGCCGACGAGTTCCTCGATCTGCCCGACATCGGGCTGGGGGACGTACTCCCCGCTCTCCTGCGCATCGCCGGTCCTGAGCACTCCGAGCAGCCGCCGCATCTCGGCCAGCGCCTGGCGGCCCGTGCCGGAGATCGTCTCCAGCGCCTGCTTGGCCTGCCCGGGGGACGAGTCCATGACATACGCGGCGCCGTCGGCCTGCACCACCATCACCGAGACGTTGTGCGCGACGACGTCGTGCAGTTCGCGGGCGATTCGGGCCCGTTCGGCGGCCACGGCGACCTTCGACTGCGCCTCGCGCTCCCGTTCCAGCCGGGCGGCCCGCTCCTCCAGCTGGCTGAAGTAGGCCCGCCGGGTGCGTATCGAGTCACCGAGCACCCAGGCCAGGACGAAGGGCACGGTCATGATGACGACGTAACCGGCCGTCTGCGCCCAGCCGCCCACCGGGGCGTCGTCGGGCCAGCGCAGCCGCGAGAGCCCCGCGGCGGTCAGGCTGCACCCGAGGGCGAGCCGGGAAGCCCAGCGCTCCCCCACCGTGGCCACGGTGTACGTGATCACCAGCAGGGCGAAGTCCGCCGCACCGGGCCGCACACCGAACAGCAGCTGGGCGATCCCCATCAGGATCGCGAGCAGCAGCATCCTCTCCGGAGCACGACGGCGCAGCGCGACGACGACGGACAGACCCACGGCGATCGGCACCGCGGCCACGCGCTCCCGGCCGCCACCGACCTGGTCGGCCACGATGGACACGCCGGAGACCCCGAGGAGGAGGACAGCCCAGAGGATGTCGACGCCCGTCGGGTGTCTGCGGATGAAATCGTAGAAGCGCTGCACGTTACCCAGCGTAGGGACAGCTGATCGGTGCCCGGGTCAGCCGAAGGGCCGATCCGGGTCCTGGGACCGTACTCCCCAAGGTGGAGACTTGCCTACGTGACGTATGACTGGTGCCGCTGGCGGGAAGCCGCCGAGACCGCTTTGTACGGGGAAGACGGGTTCTACCGGCGCCCGGAGGGCCCCGCGGGCCATTTCCGCACCTCGGTGCACGCCTCCCCGCTGTTCGCCACCGCCGTCGCCCGGCTGCTGGCCGGCACGGCACGGGAGCTGGGGACCGACTCGGTCGCCCTGGTCGACGTGGGAGCGGGCCGCGGCGAGCTGTCGGCCGGGGTGCTGGCGGCCCTGCGGGACGGGACCCTGGCCCCGGGGCTCACCGTACGGGCGTACGCCGTGGAGCTCGCCCCGCGCCCACCCGGTCTTGACCCGGCCGTCGAATGGTGCGCCGAACCCCCGCGGGGTGTGCGGGGGCTGCTGTTCGCCAACGAATGGCTGGACAACGTCCCGACGGACGTCGCCGAGGCCGACGCGGACGGGGTGCCCCGCTACGTCCTCGTGCGGAGGGCGGACGGCACCGAGCGGCTCGGTGATCCGGTGACCGGGGCGGACGCCGGTTGGCTGAGCCGTTGGTGGCCGCTGTCCCGGCCCGGCGACCGCGCGGAGATCGGCCGGCCCCGCGACGAGGCCTGGGCGCTGGCCGTCTCCTCGCTGGCCGGCGGCACCGCGGTGGCGGTGGATTACGCGCATGTACGGGCGTCGAGGCCGCCGTTCGGGACGCTGACCGGGTTCCGGGACGGCCGCGAGGTACCGCCGGTGCCCGACGGGAGCTGCGACCTCACCTCCCACGTGGCGCTGGACTCCTGCGCGGCGGCGGCAGGGGGAGCGGCCGAGCTCCTGGATCAGCGGACGGCGCTGCGGGAGCTGGGCGTCGGCGGCGAACGCCCCCCGCTGGCACGGGCGTCGGCCGACCCCGTCGGCTACGTGCGGGCGCTCGCCTCGGCCGGAGAGGCGGCGGAGCTGACGGCGCGGGGCGGGCTCGGCGACTTCGGCTGGCTGCGGCACCGGGTCCCGGATCGCGAGGAGGGATACTGTCCCGCATGACGGAGACGACCATCGGCATCGGCGGCGCGGCGGAGAGCACCGACATGGTGCTGAACATCGGTCCGCAGCATCCCTCCACCCACGGGGTGCTCCGGCTGCGGCTCGTTCTGGACGGCGAGCGGATCCAGCAGGCGGAACCCGTCGTCGGCTACATGCACCGAGGCGCCGAGAAGCTGTTCGAAGCCAGGGACTACCGGCAGATCATCATGCTCGCCAACCGCCACGACTGGCTGTCGGCGTTCTCCAACGAGCTCGGGGTCGTCATGGCCGTCGAGCGGATGCTCGGCATGGAGGTCCCTGAGCGCGCCGTCTGGACGAGGACACTGCTCGCCGAGCTCAACCGGGTCCTCAACCATCTGATGTTCCTCGGCTCCTACCCCCTGGAACTCGGCGGGATCACCCCGATGTTCCACGCGTTCCGGGAGCGTGAGGAGCTTCAGGCCGCGATGGAGGAGATCTCCGGCGGCCGGATGCACTACATGTTCAACCGGGTCGGCGGCCTCAAGGAGGACCTGCCCGCGGGCTGGCTCGGCCGGGCCAGGGACGCGGTGGCGTCCGTGCGCTCACGGATGGACGTGTACGACCGGCTGGTGCTCGGCAACGAGATCTTCCGGGGCCGTACCCGCGGCGTGGGCGTGCTGTCCGCCGAGGCCGTGCACGCCTACGGGGTGTCCGGGCCGATCGCCCGCGCATCCGGGGTCGACTTCGACCTGCGGCGCGACGAGCCGTACCTGGCGTACGGGGAGCTGCGGGACACGCTGAAGGTCGTCACCCGGACCGAGGGCGACTGCCTGGCCCGCTTCGAGTGCCTGCTGGAGCAGACCCACAACGCGCTGGACCTCGCCGACGCCTGCCTGGGACGGATCGCCGACCTGCCGCCCGGGCCCATCAACCAGCGGCTGCCCAAGGTGCTGAAGGCCCCGGAGGGCCACACCTACGCGTGGACGGAGAATCCGCTGGGCATCAACGGCTACTACCTGGTGTCGACCGGTGAGAAGACCCCGTACCGGCTGAAGCTGCGCTCCGCCTCGTTCAACAACATCCAGGCGCTCACCGAACTGCTGCCGGGCACGCTCGTCGCCGACATGGTGGCGATCCTGGGCTCACTCTTCTTCGTCGTCGGGGACATCGACAAGTAAGGACCCCCACGGCTGGGACAGCCTTCAGGAGGAGATGGCGCTGCGCAGCTCCACGATCTCCAGCTGCTCGGTGTCGTCGTGCGCCGTCAGGTCGATGACCTTGCCGACGGCACGGTTCCCGGCCGCGGTCGTACGGTGCGCCGCGAGTGCCTCCTCGCCCACCACGTCCGCGAGGTCCTCGTTCTGCACGGCCTCGATCTCGGCGTTCGCCTTCTGCGTGCCGAAGAAGTCGAAGGTGCCCTGCGGGACGAGATGACGGCGCGCCGCGGCGTACGGGACGACGGCGGATGCCGCGGGCACGGCGCGGGGCGGGCGCACGGGGGCGGGCGACAACTGCGGCGCGGGGAGGGTTGCCTCGGGACGGCGGTGCTGGAGGTCACCCGCTCCGACGACCGCCGCGTGCTTCCCCTTGGGGCCGTCGCCCTCCGTGTCCCTGTCCGCCGACCGCTCGGCGAGGTCGCGCCGCCGGGCCGACTCGGCCGTGCGGCGCGCCTCCTGGAGTGCGGCGTTGCGCGTCAGGTCCCGCAGGGCCTGGGCGGCACGCAGATAGGAGCCCGGCGTCGGCGTGGACCGCGCTGGCAGCAGCTCACGTGGTGAGGACGCCTCGATGGCGAGCTGCCTGCGGCCCTCCAGGGCGCTGGCCCGCTCCGTCTCGGCATTGGCGTACCGGCGCAGCAGCGCGGCGTGCTCGCCCCGCAGTGCGGCGAGTTCCACGCGCTTGCGGCGCAGCTTGGTCTCCAGCCGGGTGCGCAGTTCCCGTGATTCCTCGAGGTCCGCCTCGATCTCGGCTATGCGCTCCTCGGCCTTCCACTCCTCGCTCGCCCGGGCGCGGGTCAGCTCCGCGACACGCAACCCGGCGGCCCGGTCCCAGCCACGCATCAGCCAGGCACCGGTGACGGCGGCGGCCGCCGTCACCGCCACCAGAGCGCGCAGCGGCAGGGGGTCCGCGAGGAACCAGGCGCCGGCGGCACAGAGGACCGGCACTCCGGCCACCACGACGGGAGGCAGGATTCTGTGAAGGGGCGGCGAATGGCGGTGGCGTCCTCGTGGCATGGCTCGAAATTTACCGTGCGTACGAGTCACTTGGGAGTCCGCCCGCCAATCTGTTCCCCGCCGGTTACCTAAGTAGCCTTCCCGTACGCCTTTTTACTTCTTGATCAGCCCCTTCGACCGGAGATAGTCCGCAGCCGCATCGGCGGGCTTGGCGCGCTCCGCGTCGACCTTGCGGTTCAGTTCTGCCAGATCCTCCGTGGTGAGTACGCCGGTGAGCTTCCCGAGCGCCTCGGCGATCTCGGGAGCGCCCGCATCCTCGGCATTGACGACGGGAAGGACGTTGTCCGCGTTCTGCAGCTTCTTGTCGTCCTCCAGGAACACCAGGCCGTAGGAGTCCAGCACCGCGTCCGTGGTGGTCGTGAGGACCAGTTGGTCCTTGCCGTCCTTGACCGCCTGCTTGGACTGCGGCGTGCCGACCCCCTTGGGGTCGATCCCGGTGACATCGATGCCGTACGTCTTCTTCAGCCCCGGGGCGCAGAACGGGCGCACCTCGCACTCGTCACCGGCAGCGATCTTCACCTTGATCTTGGAACTGCCGAGATCCGAAAGTGTCTTGAGGTTGTTCTTGTCGGCGAATTCCCTGGACACCGCGAAGGCGTTCTGGTCGACCGCCTTGCCCGCCGGGAGGACCTTCAGTCCGAGCGGGGTCGCGAGCTTCTCCAGCGCGGCGACGGTGGCCGCCACGTCACCCGAGGCGACCGGCTTCGACTCGGCCTCCTTCGCTCCGTTGACCTTGGCGTTGAGGAATTCCGCCAGGGTCGCGGCGTATTCCGGGACGACGTCGATCTCGCCCTTCTCCAAGGACGGTTCGTACAGTTCACGGTTCTTCACCGTCGTGACCGAGGCGTCGTATCCGGCGCCGCCCAGGACCTGGGCGTACAGCTCGGCAAGCACCTTGGACTCGGTGAAGCCTGCGGCACCGACGACGAGCGAGCCCTTCGCGGAGTCCGCGCCGGCGCCCGTGCCGGAACCGCTCTTCTCCTTCTCCAGGCTGTCGCCGCCACAGGCGGCGAGCGACCCTGCCAGCGCGACCGTTGCGACGACCGCACCCGCTATGCGCGAGGTCCTGCTCATGCTGTTCTCCGTCCGCGAAAAAATGGTGTGCACAGTCCTGGAAGTCCGCGCCCTCATACGGTCCGGCGCCGCCGCAGGGGCGACAGCAACCGGTCCAACGCCACGAGAACGCCCTCCACCACGAGGGCCAGGAGGGCGACCAGCACGGCGCCCGCGAAGACCTGCGCGGTGTCGTAGGTGTTGAATCCTGCGGTGATGATCCTGCCCAGGCCTCCGAGGCCGACCATCGCGGCGATCGAGGCGGTGGCGACCACCTGGACGGCGGCGGACCGGAGACCGCTCATGATCATCGGGTAGGCGAGGGGAAGTTCGACCCGTACGAAGAGCTGCGCGCCGGACATCCCCATGCCCCGCGCGGCCTCCACCACCGACCGGTCCACCTCCGTCATCCCGACGTAGGCATGGGTGAGCAACGGGGGCACGGCGAACAGCACCAGCGCGATGACCGTCGGCAGATAGCCGGAGTTGCGCAGGGGCGTCATCATGAAGAGGGCCAGCACCGCGAACACCGGGACCGCCCTCCCCACGTTGGAGAGGTTGATCGCGAGGGCGCCCCCCTTGCCCACGTGCCCCAGGTACAGCGCGACCGGCAGGGCGATGACACAGGCCGCCGCGAGGGCGATCCCGCTGACGTACAGGTGCTCGGTCAGCCGGTGTGCCGCCCCGCCGTCCCCGGACCAGTTGGCGCCGGTGGTGAGCCAGGTCCACGCCTCCCCGATGACTCCCATGGATCAGACCGCCTCCGCCTTCGCGATGCCCGCCCCGGCGGGCGTCCGTATCCGGGTCCAGGGCGTGAGCAGTCGCTGCACGCCGAGCAGCAGCAGATCCGCGGCCACCGCGAGCAGCACGCAGAGCACCGAGGCGGTGAGCACCTGGGCTTTGAAGAAGCTGGGCAGCGCGTCCTCGATGAGATTGCCGAGGCCTCCCTTGCCGACCAGCGAGCCGACCGTGGTCAGCGCGACCGTCGACACCGTGGCGATCCGCAGCCCGGCCATCAGCGCCGGTAGTGCCAGGGGGAGTTCGACCTCCCAGAGGAGCCGGACGGGTCCGTACCCCATGCCTTTCGCGGCGTCCCTGGCCTCCTGCGGAACCGCTTCCAGGCCCGCCAGGATGTTGCGGACGAGGATGGTCAGCGAGTAGAGCACCAGCCCGGTGACCACGAGTGCCGCGGACAGCCCGAAGAGCGGCAGCAGCAGCGAGAACATCGCGAGTGAGGGCACGGTGTAGAGCACGGTGGTGAGGCCCAGCACCGGAGCGGCGAAACGCCGTCCCCGGCGCGCGAGCAGCGCGAGCGGAAATGCGACCGCGAGCCCTATCAGTACGGAAGCCGCTGTGATCCAGATGTGCTGGACGGTCGCCTCGGCCAACTCATGGCTGCGGGAGCGTAGATACTCTCCGCAGATCCAGTCGTTCGCGACCAGGCAGTTCTGCTCGGCCATCCGCCCCACCCCCTGTTCACCGTCGCGATGCCACCCCTGATCCGGTCATGAGTGACCCTATCCTCGACCACCGACAATCGCCGAGGCTGTCGTATTCCGGCAACATGGCCTTCACAGAGCCCGCGTCACAATGGGGAACCATGATCCGTTTCGAGCACGTCACCAAGCGGTACGCGGACGGCACCACCGCCGTCGACGACCTTTCCTTCGAGGTCGCCGAGGGTGAACTGGTCACGCTCGTCGGGCCTTCCGGCTGTGGCAAGACGACCACCATGAAAATGGTGAACCGTCTGACCGAACCGACCGACGGCCGGATATTCCTCGACGGGGACGACATATCCGCCATCGACCCGGTCCGGCTCCGCCGCCGTATCGGTTATGTGATCCAGCAGGTCGGCCTCTTCCCCCACAAGACGGTCCTGGAGAACACGGCGACCGTTCCCCATCTCCTCGGCTGGGGACGGGAAAAGGGCAGGAAGCGCGCAGCCGAACTACTCGATCTCGTCGGACTGGATCCCTCCGTTTATGGCGGTCGCTATCCCGAGCAGCTTTCCGGTGGTCAGCGTCAACGGGTGGGCGTGGCAAGGGCCCTGGCCGCCGACCCGCCGGTACTCCTGATGGACGAGCCTTTCGGCGCCGTCGATCCGGTCGTACGGGAAAGGCTGCAGAACGAGTTCCTGAAACTGCAGGCACAGGTCCGTAAGACCGTGCTGTTCGTCACCCATGACATCGAGGAAGCCGTCCGGCTCGGCGATCGGATCGCCGTGTACGGGCAGGGCCGCATCGAGCAGTTCGACACCCCTGCCACCGTGCTCGGGGCCCCGGCCACGCCGTACGTCGCCGACTTCGTGGGGGCGGACCGGGGCCTGAAGCGGCTCTCGGTCACCCCCATCGAGGAGAGCGACCTGGAACAGCCGCCGGTCGTCCATCTCGACGATCCGCTGGCGAAGGCCACCGAGCGGCTGCGGGCCGGCGGCGCGCGCTGGGCGGTCGTCCTCGACAGCCAGGACAAGCTGCACGGCTGGGTCCCGGCGGGTGGCGGGGCGGCGACGGCCGAAGGCACGGTCCGGGAGCACGCCCGCCGCATGGAGGCGTGGCTGCCGCTCGGTGCGCCGCTCAAGCAGGCTTTCGCCACGATGCTGCAGCACGACGCCGGCTGGATCGCCGTCATCGACCAGGAGGGCACCGGCCGCTTCCTCGGGGTCCTCACCCCTGCCCGCCTCCATGAGGCCCTGCGTCGCTCGATCGACGCGGACGCACAGGACGTGCCGCGCGCCCAGGTCGCCGTGGAGACCGTGGCGGGCGCCGGCTCCCCCTGAGCGGGGCCCGCGCCACGTCCGAAGGGTGTGCGTACCGACCGACCGCCCCCTTCGCCGACACGGCCTAGGCTGGTCGCATGAGTACGTTGCGAGGGCGGGGCACGGTCCGGGGTCTGCCGGAGTGGGACCGATGTGCGGTCATGGGAGTCGTCAATGTGACGCCCGACTCCTTTTCCGACGGTGGCCGCTGGTTCGACACCACTGCGGCGATCAAGCACGGCCTCGAACTGGTGGCCGAGGGTGCGGACCTGATCGACGTCGGAGGTGAGTCGACCCGCCCCGGCGCCAGCCGGGTGGACGAGGCCGAGGAACTGCGGCGGGTGCTCCCCGTGGTGCGGGGACTGTCCTCCGAGGGCGTCACCATCTCCGTGGACACCATGCGGGCCAGTGTCGCCGAGCAGTCCGTCGCCGCCGGTGCGGCCCTGGTCAACGACGTGAGTGGTGGCCTGGCGGACCCGGGCATGATCCCGGTCGTCGCGGACGCCGGAGTGCCTTTCGTCGTCATGCACTGGCGCGGTTTCAGCGAGTCGATGAACAGCCGCGCGGTGTACGCGGACGTCGTCGGCGAGGTCGTGGCCGAGCTGCGCGCGCGCATGGAGGCCGTGATCGACGGCGGTGTCGACCCGGAGAAGCTGGTGATCGACCCAGGGCTCGGCTTCGCCAAGGACGCCGCCCAGGACCTGGCGCTGATCGCGCACCTCGGCCGGTTGCGGGACCTGGGCAGGCCGCTGCTCGTCGCCGCCTCCCGTAAGCGTTTCCTCGGCCGTGTCCTGGCGGGCGAGGGCGCCGCCCCGCCGCCCGCCCGCGAGCGGGACGCCGCGACGGCCGCGATCTCCGCCCTCTCGGCCGACGCGGGCGCCTGGGCGGTCCGGGTGCACGCGGTACGGCCCACGGCCGACGCCGTGCGGGTCGCCCGCGCCGTCGAGGGAGCCGCGTGAGCGCCGCCCGCGACGAGCACGAGGAGGCCGCCGCCGACATCGCGGCGGTCGAGCGGGCCAACACCGCCTTCTACGAGGCGATGGAACGCGGCGATCTCGACGCGCTCTCCGGCCTGTGGCTGCCCGGGGAGGACCTCACCGTCTCCTGCGTCCACCCGGGCTGGCCGGTGCTCACCGGCCGTGGTGAGGTGTTGCGGAGCTATGCGCTGATCATGGCCAACACCGAGTACATCCAGTTCTTCCTGACCGATGTCGTGGTGTCCATGACCGGCGACACCGCGCTGGTGACCTGCACCGAGAACATCCTCAGCGGCGGCCCCGCGGAGGAGGGGGACGCACTGGGCCCACTCGTGGGACAGCTCGTCGTCGCCACCAACGTGTTCCGGCGCACACCGGAGGGCTGGAAGCTCTGGTCCCACCACGGCTCCCCCGTACTGGCCGATACCGGCGAGGAAGAGGACGAAGAGCCGACCACCTGAGCGGGCGGAGTGGTTCGCGGGGATTGCGCACCCTCATCGCGGGGTATACGCGGCTACCAACCCCCTGCCGGGCCGGTCCGCGCCCCCGCGGGCGGTCGCTGTCGGTGCTCGCGGGTAGATTCGAAAGAAGGCACTCCACCGCCCGCACGCGGCCGGGTGTCTCCAGAGACGACGAACAGCAGGAGTGATTCGCGTGGATCGTGTCGCGCTGCGCGGCCTCAAGGCCCGTGGGAACCACGGTGTCTTCCCCAAGGAACGGCAAGAGGGCCAGACCTTCATCGTGGACCTGGTGCTGGGCCTGGACACCCGCCCCGCGGCAGCCGCCGACGACCTGTCGAAGACCGTTCACTACGGCGTGGTCGCGGAAGAGGTCGTCGATGTCGTCAGGGGTGAGCCGGTCGACCTGATCGAGACCCTCGCGGAACGCATCGCGCAGCAGTGCCTCAAGCACGAAGGGGTCGAGGAGGTCGAGGTCGTCGTCCACAAGCCGGATGCCCCGATCACCGTCCCCTTCGACGACGTGACCATCACCATCATCCGGAGCCGAGCATGACTGCATTTTCCACCGAGGGGCAGAGCGACCCGACCGTACAGCCGGTCCCCGCCGCCGTGGTCGAGCAGGTCGACGCGGCAGACGTCACCCTCTCCAACCCCAAACGCGCCGTGATCTCCCTCGGCTCCAACCTCGGCAACCGGCTGGAGACGCTCCAGGGCGCGATCGACGCCCTGGAGGACACCCCCGGCCTCCGGGTCAAAGCCGTCTCCCCGGTCTACGAGACGGAGCCCTGGGGCGTCGATCCCGGCTCCCAGCCGTCGTATTTCAACGCGGTGATCGTCGTGAGGACGACCCTGCCCCCCTCGTCACTCCTGGAGCGTGGCCAGGCCATCGAGGAGGCCTTCGACCGCGTCCGCGACGAGCGCTGGGGGCCTCGCACCATCGACGTCGACATCGTCTCGTACGCCGACGTCGTCTCCGACGACCCCCTGCTGACCCTCCCGCACCCGCGCGCCCGCGAGCGCGCCTTCGTCCTCGCCCCGTGGCACGACGTGGAGCCGGAGGCCCAGCTGCCCGGCGCCGGCCCGGTGGCCGGGCTGCTGGCCGGTGTCGGCCGCGAGGGAGTGCTCCCCCGGCCCGACCTGGAACTCCGTCTGCCCGAGTAGTCGTTAGGCTCAAGGACTACCGCCTACGGGCGAACGACACGGGCAACGGCGACGAAGGGCGGCACTCTCGGTGAAGCAACTACGGCTCGGGCTCCTGGCCGGCCTCTTCGCCGGAGCCGGCGTGCTGTCCTGGGGCGGAGCCCGTCTCTGGGACTCCCTGGGGACACTGCCGAGCGTGCCGCTCGCCGCCCCCGTCGTGCTGGCTGTGATCGCCGTCGTCCTGCTGGCCGCCGCCCTGTCGATCCGTGCACGGCTGCGCGCCCAGCGGGAGCGTCGTCCCGGAGCGAAGGGTGTGGAGCCGATGATGGCGGCACGCGCCGTGCTCTTCGGCCAGGCGAGTGCCCTCGTCGTCGCTCTGGTCGCGGGGATGTACGGCGGCACCGGCGTCTTCCTGCTCGGCTCCCTCGACGTCCCGCCCCGACGGGATCAGGCCATCTACGCCGGCTTCGCCGTCCTGGCGGGCGTCGCGGTCATCGCCGCCGCCATGTTCCTGGAGCGTGTCTGCAAGCTCCCGGACGACGGGGACGACGAGAGGAACACGGCTCAGGCCGCCTGAGAGCCGGCCCGTCACCACGGGCCACACGCGTCGGCTCTACGCAGCGATCCCCGTTTCCCTCCTCGGCGTTCCTTCTCAGCGCGCCATGATGAGGC
Source organism: Streptomyces sp. NPDC005791 (assembly GCF_042871485.1). Lineage (NCBI taxonomy): Bacteria > Bacillati > Actinomycetota > Actinomycetes > Kitasatosporales > Streptomycetaceae > Streptomyces > Streptomyces sp. NPDC005791. The sequence continues at coordinate 154,135 of NZ_JBIAIP010000015.1, read as the reverse complement.
TCATCGCCTCCGCGCGGGTAGCTGGATCGCGCAGCTGCCCGCGAACGGCAGACGTGATCGTCTTCGCCCCGGGCTTGCGGATGCCCCGCATCGACATGCACATGTGCTCGCACTCGACGACGACGATGGCCCCGCGCGGCTCCAGGATCGCCATCAGGGAGTCGGCGATCTGCGTGGTGAGCCGCTCCTGGACCTGCGGCCGCCTGGCGTAGACGTCGACCAGCCGGGCCAGCTTCGACAGCCCCGTGATCTTGCCGCTCGTCGCCGGGATGTAGCCGACGTGCGCGACACCGTGGAAGGGCACGAGGTGATGCTCGCAGGTGCTGAACACCTCGATGTCCTTGACCAGCACCATCTCGTCATGACCGAGGTCGAACGTCGTCGTCAGGACGTCCTCGGGCTCCTGGTGGAGTCCCGCGAATATTTCCTTGTACGCACGCGCCACACGGCCCGGGGTCTCGAGCAGACCTTCGCGGTCCGGGTCCTCCCCGACAGCGAGGAGAAGCTCCCGTACGGCGGCCTCCGCCCGCTTCTCGTCGAATACGCCGATCGAACCCTGCCCGTCCAGCGTCACCGGGTCGGTCATCTGTGCCTCGTTCCTCTGTGCAGTCACACGCGCAGGCCCGCCCGGACCTCGCACATGACGGGACAGGCATGGCGCAGCAAACGAAATAGCCGCGCCCCCACAGGCTAGAACCTGGGGGGCGCGGCATCCATTCCGGGCCTGGTGGAGCCCCCGTGACAGGGGACACACCAGGTCGGGCAGGGGCTAACTCTCGGGGCGATCCTCGGGGAGCGCCTCCGGGGAGGTGCCGGTGTTCTTCGACGTGATGTCCTTGGGCGCGATCTCCGGGGTGGCCGAACCATTGGCAGCGCCGTTGGTCAGGGCCAGCTCCTTGGGAGAGAGCACCGGCGGACGCGTCGACGGGGTACGCCGGGCGGAACCGGTCCACGCCGGGCGAGCCGGGCGCTTCACGATCGGGGCGAAGATCTCGGCGATCTGCTCCTTGCCGAGCGTCTCCTTCTCGAGGAGCTCGAGGACCAGTGCGTCGAGGATGTCGCGGTTCTCGACGAGGATTTCCCACGCGTCGTTGTGCGCGGTCTCGATGAGCTTCTTGACCTCTTCGTCGACCAGCGCCGCGACCTCTTCCGAGTAGTCGCGCTGGTGGCCCATCTCCCGGCCCACGAACGGCTCGGTGTTGTCTCCACCGAACTTGATCGCGCCCAGGCGCTCGGTCATGCCGTACTGCGTGACCATCGCGCGGGCCGTGGCAGTGGCCTTCTCGATGTCGTTCGCAGCACCGGTCGTCGGGTCGTGGAAGACCAGCTCCTCGGCCGCACGCCCGCCCAGCATGTACGCCAGCTGGTCGAGCATCTCGTTGCGCGTCGTGGAGTACTTGTCCTCTTCCGGGAGCACCATCGTGTAACCGAGGGCACGGCCGCGGGAGAGGATCGTGATCTTGTGGACCGGGTCCGACTGGGGCGAGGCCGCCGCGACCAGGGCGTGTCCGCCCTCGTGGTACGCGGTGATCTTCTTTTCCTTCTCGGACATGATCCGGGTCCGCTTCTGCGGACCCGCCACGACGCGGTCGATGGCCTCGTCGAGCATGTGGTTGTCGATCAGCTTCTTGTTGCTGCGCGCCGTGAGGAGCGCCGCTTCGTTCAGCACGTTCGACAGGTCGGCACCGGTGAAGCCGGGCGTACGACGGGCGACCGCGTTGAGGTCGACGTCCTCCGCGACCGGCTTGCCCTTCTGGTGCACCTTGAGGATCTCGAGACGGCCCTGCATGTCCGGCCGGTCGACGGCGATCTGCCGGTCGAAGCGTCCCGGACGCAGCAGCGCCGGGTCGAGGATGTCGGGCCGGTTCGTGGCGGCGATCAGGATGACGCCGCCCTTCACGTCGAAGCCGTCCATCTCGACGAGCAACTGGTTGAGCGTCTGCTCGCGCTCGTCGTGACCGCCGCCCATGCCGGCACCGCGGTGCCGTCCGACGGCGTCGATCTCGTCGACGAAGACGATCGCCGGAGCGTTCGCCTTGGCCTGCTCGAAGAGGTCACGGACACGGGAGGCACCGACACCGACGAACATCTCGACGAAGTCGGAACCGGAGATCGAGTAGAACGGGACGCCCGCTTCGCCTGCGACGGCGCGAGCGAGCAGCGTCTTACCCGTACCGGGCGGCCCGTACAGCAGGACGCCCTTGGGGATCTTGGCGCCGACGGCCTGGAACTTCGCCGGCTCCTGGAGGAATTCCTTGATCTCGTACAGTTCCTCGACGGCCTCGTCCGACCCCGCCACATCGGCGAACGTCGTCTTCGGCGTGTCCTTGGTGATCAGCTTGGCCTTCGACTTGCCGAACTGCATGACCTTGGAGCCGCCGCCCTGCATCTGATTCATCAGAAACAGGAACACGACCACGATCAGGACGAAGGGCAACAGGGAGAGAAGGATCGAGACGAACGGGGACTGCTTCGACGGCGAGACGGTGTAACCCTTCTCGATGTCACCGCTCTCGAACTTCTTCTGCAGCGTATCGGCAAGCTCGACACCCTGGTTGCCGATGTAGCTCGCCTGGAACTTGCTGCCGGACTCGCCTTCGAGCTTCTGCTTGTCCTTCAGCTCGATCTTCAGGATCTGTTCGTCACCGGTGGTCAGCTTGGCCTGTTCCACCTGGTTCTTGCTGATCGCCTGGATCACCTTGCCGGTGTCCACCGTCTTGTAGCCGCCGGACGAGCCGACGACCTGCATCAGCACGACCACGGCGAGGACGGCCAGCACGATCCACATGACCGGCCCACGGAAGTATCGCTTCACGTCCATCCATACGGAGCGAAGTCGCCCCGTCCCTCCTGCCCGTAGGTAAATGCTGCTGTGAGAAAAGACTGTTCTTCGGACGGTACCCCAGCATTGTCACCCGTGACCGCAGGGGAGGCCCGACAACCCCGTCTTCGAAAGCTCCAACGGCCCGAACGCCACGAGGGTTCCCGGGAGTCCGGCCGGGTTAGGACGCAGGCCGCCGAGGCGCCCGCCTCAGCCTCCGTAGACGTGGGGGGCGAGCGTACCGACGAAGGGGAGGTTGCGGTACTTCTCCGCGTAGTCCAGGCCGTAGCCGACGACGAACTCGTTGGGGATGTCGAAACCGACCCACTTCACGTCGATCGCGACCTTCGCGGCGTCCGGCTTGCGGAGCAGCGTGCAGACCTCCAGGCTCGCGGGCTCGCGCGAACCGAGGTTGGTCAGCAGCCAGGACAGCGTGAGACCGGAGTCGATGATGTCCTCGACGATCAGGACGTGCTTGCCCTTGATGTCGGTGTCGAGGTCCTTGAGGATCCGGACGACGCCCGAGGACTGGGTGCCCGCGCCGTACGACGAGACGGCCATCCAGTCCATGGTGACGGGGGTGGACAGCGCGCGCGCCAGGTCCGCCATGACCATCACCGCGCCCTTGAGCACGCCGACGATGAGCAGGTCCTTGCCCGCGTACTCCGCGTCGATCTTCGCTGCCAGCTCGACGAGCTTCGCGTCGATCTCTTCCTTGGTGAGGAGCACCGACTCAAGGTCGGTGCCCATGTCCTTCTCGTTCACCGCGTCTCTTTCTCTGCCCTGCCGGACCCGGAACTGTCCCCGGGCCGGACCGGCGTTTCGCCTGCACTTCAGCCGCTTGCGCTTCAGCTCTGCCGAATCACCAGTCTGCCACCCTGCCGCCGTACCTCGACGCGGCCGGGCAGGTTGATGGCGCCCTGGCCGTGCCAGCCGGTGATGAGCCGGTCGACTTCCTCGACATGGCGGGCGAAGAGCGAACCCGCGGGGGACCCGGCGTCGATCACGGCCCGGCGCAGCACACGGCGGCGTACCGCAGGGGGCAGGACGGAAAGCTTGGCGCACTCCAGCCGTCCGGCGTCGTCACGGACCGACCGCGCGGCCTCGGCGGCCCAGGTGTCGAGGGCGTCGGCGTCGTCGCGGGAGAGCTGCGCCGTACGGGCCAGGGCTTCCACGACACCTTTGCCCAGCGCCTTCTCGAGGGCGGGCAGGCCTTCGTGGCGCAGCCGGGAGCGGGTGTAGGCCGGGTCGATGTTGTGGGGGTCGTCCCAGACGGGGATCGACTGCACGAGGCAGGCCTTGCGGGCGGTCTGCCGGTCGAGCTGGAGGAACGGTCGGCGGTAGCGGCCTGCCGGGCCGGAGGCGGCGGCCATCCCGGAGAGGGAACGGATGCCCGAACCCCGCGCGAGGCCCAGCAGGACGGTCTCGGCCTGGTCGTCGCGGGTGTGGCCGAGGAGCACGGCGGCGGCGCCGTGGCGCTCCGCCGCGGCGTCCAGGGCGGCGTAGCGGGCATCACGCGCGGCGGCCTCGGGCCCGCCGTCACGGCCGACCTGTACGGCCACGGCCTCGACCGGGTCCAGCCGCATCCCGGCGAGTCGGGAGACGACCTCGTCGGCGCGGAGTCCGGAGCCGGGCTGGAGGTTGTGGTCGACGGTGATGCCGCCGGCGCGGACGGGGAGCTTGCGCGACTCGAAGGCGAGGGCGGAGGCGAGAGCCATCGAGTCGGCACCTCCTGAGCACGCGACGAGCACCAGCGGGGTGTCGGGCCGTTCGGGGAGTGCGGTGCGGCGCCCCCCCGTCCCGGCTTCGGCGAACTCGGCGTGTCCGGCCTGTTCGGTGTGACGGTTGTGTTCGGCGATGACGTCGTGGAGTACGCGGCGGACCGCCAGGCGTATCGCCGCGACCGCAGGATGGGGACCCATGTCCGGTGCCCTTCGGGTGGAGTTCTGGGGGGGTGCCTCGGAGCGGGCGGGACGCAGTCCCGTCACTCAGAGTGCGTCGATGGTGACAGAGCCAGGCTGTTCATCGAGCATTGCACGCCTTCCCATGCCCCTACGGTCCCTCGGATGGGTGATTGGGGAGGCAATCTCCTCCCGCCGGACCGGTCAGGATCACGAATCTGCCTTACGGTGCACCCGCGCCACCCAGTCCGCCGGTGCGGCGATCTCGGCCTTGGTGGGAAGGGTGTTGGGCGAGGTCCACACCCGGTTGAAGCCGTCCATGCCCACCTCGTCCACCACGGCCCGGACGAACTTCTCCCCGTCGCGGTACTGCCGCAGCTTCGCGTCGAGCCCCAGGAGCTTGCGCAGCGCGAGGTCCAGCCGGCTGGCTCCACGCGCCCGGCGCTGCTGGAACTTCTCCCGGATCTCGGCGACGGACGCCACCACATCCGGGCCGACACCGTCCATCACGAAGTCCGCGTGCCCTTCGAGCAGGGACATCACGGCCGTGAGGCGGCCCAGGATCTCGCGCTGGGAGGGGGTCTGGACGATGTCGACGAGACTGCGCCCGCCGCCCTCACCCTTCTCTCCCTGTTCGCCCTCGGGCCGGCTCCCTCCGGAGAAGGCCTGCGCGGCCTCACGGAGGCGTTCGAGCAAGGTCATCGGGTCGACGTCGGTCTCGTCGAGGAACGACTGGATCTCGCCCCGCAGATGGTCGCGGAGCCAGGGCACGCCGGTGAACTGGGTCCGGTGCGTCTCCTCGTGGAGGGCCACCCAGAGCCTGAAGTCGTGCGGGTCGACCTCAAGTTCGCGTTCGACGTGGACGATGTTGGGCGCGACCAGGAGGAGCCTGCCACCTCCCTTGGAGGACGCGGGGAGCTCCCGGGTGGCCGGGGCGAACGTCTCGTACTGCCCGAGGACCCGGGAGGACAGGAAGGACAGGAGCATGCCCAGCTCGACGCCGGTCACCTTGCCGCCGACCGCGCCGAGCACGGCATTGCCGGGGCCACTGCCCCGGCGGTCCTGCATCTTTCCGAGCAGCGGACCCAGCAGCTCTCGGAAGCCCGCGACGTTGGCCCTGATCCAGCCCGCCCGGTCGACGACCAGGACCGGGGTGTCCTCGGGTTCGTGCCCGTCCGGAATCATCCGGGTGAACGCACGGACGTGCTCCTCCGAAGCCTTGGCATGCCGGCGGAGTTCCGCGACGACGGCGCGGGCCTCCTCGCGGCTGATCTCGGGACCCGGCCGCACGAACCGGGTCGCAGTCGCGACCGCGAGATTCCAGTCGACCATCTCGGCACCACCGATGCTCGTCATGCGTCAACCGTACGTGAGGTGGCCGCTCCTTGGTGGGGTGTCAGCCGCTCACCGGGTGCCTTCGACGAGAGTGGTGGCCAGGGTGTCGAGCGATGCCTCCGCCTCGTCCGGGGACGTGGTGCCCGACGCCAGGAAGGCGAAGGCGAGCAGTCGGCCCTGTGCGTCGACCGCCGTCCCGGCGAGGCTGTTCACCCCGGTGAGGGTGCCCGTCTTGGCCCTGATCAGGCCGGTCGCCGGGGAGGTCGCGTCGTAGCGGTCACCGAGCGTGCCGCTGAAGCCGGCGACCGGGAGACCGGTGAGGACGGGACGCAGCTCGGGATGGTCCGGTCCGGCGGCGAGCGCGAGCAGCTGGGCCAGGAGTTCCGCCGTCACCTTGTCCGCGCGGTCGAGACCGCTGCCGTCCGCGAGGCGGGCGCCGGCCAGTGGCAGGCCGAGCGCCTTGAGCCGGGCGGTCACGGCCCGGCGGCTCCCGGCGAAGGAGGCCGGCTGCCCGGCCTTCAGCGCGGTCTGCCGGGCCAAGGCCTCGGCGAGGTCGTTGTCGCTGTTGGTCAAAGCCCGTTCGACCAGTGCGGAGAGCGGCTTCGACCAGTGTGTCGCCACCGTCCGGGCACCGGCCGGGGTCCGCCCCGGCACAGGAGCGGTCCGGGTGGCGACACCCGCGTCGTCGAGGAGATCCGCGAAGTCCCGCGCGGCGTCGCCCGCAGGGTCGCCGGTACGGGGGGCGGGCCCCCGGTCGCTCGTGTCGAGGCGGCCCTCGTCGAGCATGAGCGCGCTGACGGGCGCGATGTTCTCGTTGGGGCCGATGGGGTGGAGCGCCGGACCGGAGTAGCGCGAGGTGTCGTACGCCAGCCGCACGGCCCCTGTTCCGCCGTCGCGCAGGGAGCGTGCCGTGTCCGCTGCCAGGGCGCGCAAAGCCGCCTTGTCCAGGGTGGGGTCACCGCCGCCGACGAGGGTGAGCGTCCGGGAGTCCGGGGACAGCGTGACCGTCGTCGCGATGCGGTGGGCGGGGCCGAGCGCGGAGAGCGCGGCGGCGGCCGTGGCGATCTTCACCGTGGACGCGGGGGTCATGGGGGACGCCGCGTCCCGGGCGTACAGCTGTTCTCCGGTGGCCGCGTCGACGACCACGGCGGTGCGTACGGAGCCGAGCGCCGGTGTTTCCAGGAGGTGATCGAGGGCCGTCTCGAGGCCGCTCGCGCCCGCCGGGGCCTTGAGGCCGGCCGTGGCTCCTAGGGCGCTCAGGACGGGGGGCGCACTGGGGGCGGGTTCCGGAGCGCCGGGAGTGGCCTCTTCGTGATGTACACCACCTGCGCGCTGCTGGGCGGCCACCCGGTCCCGCTCGGCCTTACGCTGACCGGTGTCCCAGGGACCGGCGGCCAGGACGGCGCCGGCGGCGACCACCAGGCCGAGCACCGCGGAGCCTGCGACGAGCCGGAGGTCGTCCCGTCCGTTCCCGCGCTTCGGGTACACCGGGATTTTCCACTTGCCCCACCTGTGCAACGGTTCGTCCGTCGGTCTCTCCACCGGCTCGGCCACCGTTGACCAGCCCCTTTCGCGAGCACTCGTCTGCGTGAGGGACACTTAACCACCAGTCGTAAGTGTTGATCATGGAGGAGCCACCCGTGGAGTTCGACGTCACCATCGAGATCCCGAAGGGTTCGCGGAACAAGTACGAGGTGGACCACGAGACCGGTCGGATCCGCCTGGACCGTCGACTCTTCACCTCGACCAGCTACCCGGCCGACTACGGCTTCGTAGAGAACACCCTCGGCGAGGACGGCGACCCGCTGGACGCGCTGGTCATCCTGGACGAGCCGACCTTCCCCGGATGCGTCATCAAGTGCCGCGCCATCGGCATGTTCCGCATGACGGACGAGGCCGGCGGCGACGACAAGCTGCTGTGCGTCCCGGCGTCCGACCCCCGGGTGGAGCACCTGCGCGACATCCAGCACGTGTCGGAGTTCGACCGCCTGGAGATCCAGCACTTCTTCGAGGTCTACAAGGACCTGGAGCCGGGCAAGTCCGTCGAGGGCGCCGACTGGGTCGGCCGCGCCGAGGCCGAGGCCGAGATCGAGGCCTCCTACAAGCGCCTCGAGACGCAGGGCAAGCACTGACGTAACCCCCTCCGGCTTCCGCTTACGAGCGGGACGGCGCGGATCACGGCGCATGGGGCCGACCGGCCCCGCCTGTCGTACGGACAACGGGCGGCGCACCTTCACCGGTGCGCCGCCCGTTGCGTGTGGCGGCCCATGTCCGTGCCCATACTGGGCAGAAGCGCTCCCGTAACGAGCGGTCGAGAGGGAACGAGGTCGAGTGGTGGCGGAACAGGGCGGTCCTGAGGACCAGAAGCCCCAGTCCGACGAGGCACGCAGCGCCTTCGTCCCGCCGGCCGGTGTGGAGCAGCCGGCGGCTCCGTCCGAGGACGACCATCCGACGTCGGAATTCGCCCTTCCGGCCGGTCTGCACACCGAGCCGGTGGCACCGTCGGGCTCCGGTCCTGGTTCCGCTTCCGGACCGGGATCCGACTCCCTCGCGTCCGCCTTCGTCCCGCCGAGCGGCTACAACGCGCAGCAGCAGCCGCCCGCGTTCACTCCCGCGCACGGCATTCCGATGGTCCGGCTGACCAAGGAAGCCCCCTGGCAGGACCGGATGCGCACGATGCTGCGTATGCCGGTGACGGAGCGTCCGGCGCCCGAGAGCGTGCAGCGGACGGACGACTCGGGTCCCGCCGTACCGCGCGTGCTCGACCTGACGCTGCGTATCGGGGAGCTGCTCCTCGCGGGCGGCGAGGGCGCGGAGGACGTCGAAGCCGCCATGTTCGCGGTGACGCGTTCGTACGGGCTCGACCGCTGCGAGCCGACGGTCACCTTCACCCTGCTGTCCATCTCGTACCAGCCGTCGCTGGTCGACGACCCCGTGACGGCGAGCCGCACCGTACGCCGCCGGGGCACCGACTACACCCGGCTGGCAGCGGTGTTCCGGCTGATCGACGACATCACCACGGCGGAACACGTCGAGGTGTCGCTGGAAGAGGCCTACCGGCGCCTGGCCGAGATCCGCCGTAACCGGCACCCGTACCCCGGCTGGGTGCTGACGGCCGCCGCCGGCCTGCTCGCCGGCTCGGCGTCGGTGCTGGTCGGCGGTGGTGTGCTCGTCTTCATCGTGGCGGCGGCGGGCGCGATGCTCGGTGACCGGCTGGCGTGGCTCTGCGCCGGACGCGGGCTGCCCGAGTTCTACCAGTTCACGGCTGCGGCCATGCCTCCGGCCGCGATGGGCATCGCGCTGACCCTCACCCATTCGACGGATGTGCGGCCCTCCGCGGTGATCACCGGTGGGCTGTTCGCGCTGCTCCCCGGACGGGCCCTCGTCGCCGGGGTGCAGGACGGTCTGACCGGCTACTACATCACCGCGGGAGCCCGGCTCCTGGAGGTCATGTACTTCTTCATCGGCATCGTGGCCGGTGTGCTGCTGATGCTCTATCTGGGGGTCCAGCTCGGCGCCGAGCTCAACCCGGAGGCGCGCTTCGTACCCAACGACCGGCCGGTGCTCCAGATCCTGGCCTCGATGGCACTCACGCTGGCCTTCGCGATCCTGCTCCAGCAGGAACGTTCCACGGTGCTCGCGGTGACCCTCAACGGGGGTGTGGCCTGGGTCATCTACGGGGCGATGGCCCGCGAGGGCGGCATCTCGCCGGTGGCCGCGACGGCGGTCGCCGCCGGTCTGGTCGGGCTGTTCGGCCAGCTGTTCTCGCGCTACCACTACAGCTCGTCGTTGCCCTACATCACGGCCGCGATCGGTCCGCTGCTGCCCGGTTCGGCGACCTACTTCGGTCTGCTGGGCGTCGCGCAGAACGAGGTGGACACCGGGCTGACCTCGCTGTCCACGGCGGTCGCCACGGCCCTGGCGATCGCCATCGGTGTCAATCTCGGGAGCGAGATCTCCCGGTTGTTCATGCGGGTGCCGGGTGCCGTCGAGGGAGCGTCCCGCCGGGCGGCCAAGCGAACGCGTGGCTTCTGACGGCGTACCGCACGAGGACGACGCCCCGGCCCTCTCGGCGGATGCCGGGGGACCGGGGCGCCGTCGGTGCGTGCGCGGGCGGGGTCAGCGCCTGCTCTGCCAGCCGTACTGACCCGGGTCGTCCTCCTGGCCGTCGCCCGGCCGGGCCGCGGGCCGGTCACCGTAGGGGGCGCCGCCGTCGGCGTACGGGCCGGGCTGGGCACCGCCACCGCCGTACCGGCCGTCGGGTGCGCCGTTGTACGGGGCGGGCTGGCCGCTGCCGTACTGCCCGCCCTGGGGGTTGCCGTACGGGGCGCCCTGCTCCGCGGCGCCGCCGTACCGACCTTCCTGTCCGTCGCCGTACGGGGCGCCCTGCCCACCGGGGTACTGGCCGCCGCCGTACTGGCCGCCCTGGCCGCCGCCGTACTGGCCGCCCTGGCCGGTGCCGTACTGGCCGCCCTGGCCTCCGCCGTACTGGCCCTGACTCCCGCCGTACTGGCTCTGGCTCTCGCCGTACCGACCGCCTTGCCCGCTGCCGTACTGGGCACCGCCCTGGGGGCTGCCGTACTGGGGGCTGCCGTACTGGGCGCCCTGGTTGCCGTACTGGTCGCCGTACGCGGCGCCGTACTGGGCGGCGTTCTGCTGACCGCCCCCGTACTGACCCTGCTGACCGTGGCCGTACTGATCGTTGCCGTACTGACCCGGTTGGCCGGTGCCGTACTGATCGTCGCCGTACCGAGCGCCCTGGTCGGTGCCGTACGGGCCGTCGTGACGACCGGCGTCGTACGGTGCCGCCTGGTCGCCGGTGTAGCGCTGGGCGGCAGGGTTCTGCCCGTCGTCGCCGGCTCCGCCGTCCGAGGGGCCGTGGTCGTCCCCCTGGTGCGCGGCGCCTTCCTTCTTCGACTTGCTGCGGGCCCGCAGGAACTCGATCACGATCGGCAGCACGGAGACCAGCACGATCAGGATGAGGATCATCTCGATGTTCTCGTGCACGAAGTCGATCTTGCCCAGGGCCGCGCCGAGCACCGTCACCCCGACGCCCCAGAGGATGCCGCCGATGATGTTGAACGTGATGAACGAGCGGTAGTCCATCCGGCTCACACCGGCGATGATCGGCGTGAACGTCCGGACGACGGGCACGAAGCGGGCCAGTACCAGCGACTTCGGGCCGTACTTCTCGAAGAACTCGTGGGCCTTCTCGACGTTCTCCTGCTTGAAGAGTCGGGAGTCCGGTCGTTTGAAGAGGGCCGGTCCCACCTTGCGGCCGAAGAGGTAGCCGACCTGGTCGCCGATGATCGCCGCGAGGGCCACCAGGACACAGACCAGCCACAGGGGGTACTTCAGATCCCCCGTGGTCACCAGAAGGCCGGTGGTGAACAACAGGGAGTCACCGGGCAGGAAGAAGCCGATCAGCAGTCCGGACTCGGCGAACACGATGAGCAGGAGGCCGGGGAGCCCGAAGGTGTTGAGCAGATAATCCGGGTCCAGCCAGCTCGGGCCGAGCGCAAGCGTATTCAAGGGTCCGGGCTCCAGGGTTGGTCGGTGTGTACGCGGCTGCGTGGCCGCCCCAAGCTATCAACGCTGCGGCGGACGCCTGGGTTCCACTGGCGTAAGCAAGGATGCGCGCGACACGAACCGGAGCAAAGCTTTCCGCAGGAGACACCACATCACGGGCATGACGGACCACAGCCGCTGACAGCCGTGATCGACAAGCCCGGCGCCGCACCTCACCACCCCGCTCCCGGAGGCCCTCGCATGACCACGTCCGTCAACGTCGCCGTCATCTACTACTCCTCCACCGGCACCATCTCCACGATCGCCAAGGCGCTGGCGAAGGACGCCGAGAACGCCGGCGCGCAGGTACGCCTGCGCAAAGCCGCGGAGCTCGCCCCGCAGGCGGCCGTCAACTCGAATCCGGCCTGGGCCGAGCACGCGAAGGCGACCGCCGACATCCCCGAGGTCTCGCCGGACGACATGGTCTGGGCCGACGCGGTGATCTTCGGTACGCCCACCCGGTACGGCAATGTCACCGCCCAGCTCAAACAGTTCCTCGACACACTGGGAGGCCTCTGGCAGGCGGGGAAGCTCGCCGACAAGGTCTACAGCGGCTTCACCGCCAGCAGCACCACCCACGGCGGTCAGGAGTCCACCCTGCTGGCGCTGTACAACACGATCTACCACTTCGGCGGCATCCTCGTCCCTCCCGGCTACACGGACCCGTCGAAGTTCGTCGACGGCAATCCTTACGGCACCTCCCATGTCTCGGGACAGGGCGACATCCCGGTCGCCGAACAGACCCTGAGGGCAGCGCGCGTCCAGGCCGAGCGCGTCGTGAAATTCACCCGGGCCATCAGGACCGGACTGGCGGCCGGGAACTGAGGGGATCGTTCATGCCGCTCCACACGGGTACGCACGGCGGGTCCGCACCGTCCGACGAGCACCGCAGGCTCGCCCTCAACCCCTTCTTCGGGGAGGCCGACCCGACCGCGCCGATGGTCGCGGCGCCACCGACGCACCGCCTCCCGGACGGCCCGCTGCCGCCCTCGACCGCGTACCGGCTCGTCCACGACGAGCTGATGCTCGACGGGAACTCCCGGCTCAACCTCGCGACCTTCGTCACCACCTGGATGGAACCGCAGGCCGGTGTGCTGATGAGTGAGTGCCGGGACAAGAACATGATCGACAAGGATGAGTACCCGCGCACCGCCGAGTTGGAGCGGCGCTGTGTGGCGATGCTCGCCGACCTCTGGAACGCCCCCGCCCCCTCGTCCACGGTGGGCTGTTCGACCACGGGCTCCAGCGAGGCCTGCATGCTGGCGGGTATGGCGCTGAAACGCCGCTGGTCGGCCAGGAACGCCGACCGTTATCCGGCGTCCGCCCGGCCCAATCTGGTGATGGGCGTCAATGTGCAGGTCTGCTGGGAGAAATTCTGCGCGTACTGGGAGGTGGAGCCCCGCCAGGTCCCGATGGAGGGCGAACGCTTCCATCTCGACCCGCAGGCGGCCGCCGAGCTGTGCGACGAGAACACCATCGGCGTGGTCGGAATCCTCGGTTCCACCTTTGACGGTTCCTATGAGCCGATCGCCGGTCTCTGCGCGGCCCTGGACGATCTCCAGGAGCGCACCGGGCTCGACATCCCGGTCCATGTGGACGGGGCGTCCGGGGCGATGGTGGCACCGTTCCTCGACGAGGACCTGGTGTGGGACTTCCGGCTGCCCCGGGTGTCCTCGATCAACACCTCCGGCCACAAGTACGGCCTGGTCTACCCGGGTGTGGGCTGGGCCCTGTGGCGCTCACCGGCCGAACTGCCGGAGGAACTGGTCTTCCGGGTCAACTACCTGGGCGGCGACATGCCGACGTTCGCGCTGAACTTCTCCCGGCCCGGCGCGCAGGTGGTGGCGCAGTACTACACGTTCCTGCGACTGGGCCGGGAGGGCTACCGGGCCGTGCAGCAGGCCTCCCGGGACATCGCGCGACGGCTCGCCACGGGCTTCGAGGCCCTGGGCGACTTCAGACTGCTGACCGGGGGCGACGAACTTCCGGTGTTCGCGGTGACGACGACACCCGAGGTGCGGGCGTACGACGTCTTCGACGTGTCGAGGCGGCTACGGGAGCGCGGCTGGCTGGTGCCCGCCTACACCTTCCCCGCCAACCGCCAGGACCTGTCGGTGCTGCGTGTCGTCTGCCGCAACGGCTTCTCCTCGGACCTCGCGGAGCTGCTGCTGGGCGACCTGCGCGGGCTCCTGCCCGACCTACGCGCTCAACAGCACCCGTTGAACCGGGACCCGGGGGCGCAGACCTCGTTCCACCACTGACGGGCCGCGTAGGTGCTCAGCGGCTGAGCCGTGCGAACCTCCTGACCGCCAGGGGGAAGAACACCGCGAGCAGCGCCACCGGCCAGAGCACCGCGAGCAGTTCGGCGTGTTCGGCGGCCCAGGATCCTGAGCCGCCGCCCGGGTTGCCGAACAGGCCGCGCACCGCAGTGGCCGTGGCCGACATCGGATTCCACTCGACGACCCCGCCCAGCCAGCCCGGCATCGACTCCGGTGACGCGAAGACGTTGGAGAGGAAACCCACCGGCCAGACCAGGATCTGCACGGCCTGCACCATCTCCGGCCTGCCCGCCACCAGCGCGAGCTGGATGCCGATCCACAGCATCGCGAACCGCAGCAGGAGCAGCAGCCCCAGCGCGGCCAGGGCGGCGGCCGTGCCGTTGTGCCAGCGCCAGCCGAGGACGTACCCGACCCCGGTCATCACGGCGAGCCCGGCCACCGACTGGAGCATGTCGGCGGCGCTCCGCCCGACCAGAACCGCGCCCGAGACCATCGGCATGGAACGGAACCGGTCGATGACGCCCTTGTGCAGGTCCTGGGTGACGGCCAGCATCGTGCCTTCCAGGCCGAAGGCCATGGTGAGCGCGAGCATGCCGGGCACCAGGTAATCGGTGTTGTCCCCGTCGACCCCGCTGCCGCCGCCGACCAGGTAGTTGAACATCAGGAGCAGCATCACGGGGAAGACCAGGCCGACGACCACCTGGACCGGCTGCCGTGCCCAGTGCGCCAGTTCGCGCCGGGTCATCGTCCAGGAGTCCGTCAGCGCCCAGCCCATGCGTCCCGGTCCCGCCGTCGCCGTACTCATACCGCCACCTCCGTGTCCATGGGGACGTGGGCCCCGCCGCCGGCTCCCGTGAGCGACAGGAACGCCTCGTCCAGCGTGGGACGGCGCACCGCGATGTCCTCGGCCTCGATGCCCGCTTCTTCGAGCGCCCGCACGATCCGTGTCAGGGCCCGCATGCGGTCCGGGGCAGGTGCGCCGAGCAGCCGACGGTCCGCGTCCACGGTCACCCCCTCGCCGAGCAGCCCGGCCGCCTCTGCGAGCCGGCCCGCGTCGCGGACGACCACGTCGACACGGTTACCGCCGGCCATCGCCTTGAGCCCGTCGGCCGTGTCCTCCGCGATGACCCGGCCGTCGTCGATCACCGAGATCCGGTCGGCCAGTTGGTCCGCCTCCTCCAGATACTGGGTGGTCAGCAGCACGGTGGTGCCCCCTGCGGCCAGGGACCGGACGGCGTTCCACACCTCGGCCCGCCCCCGCGGGTCGAGACCGGTCGTCGGCTCGTCCAGGAAGAGCACCCTTGGGTCCGTGATCAGGGATGCCGCCAGGTCGAGGCGACGGCGCATGCCCCCGCTGTACTGCTTGACCGCCTTGCGTCCGGTGTCCACGAGCCCGAACCGCTCCAGCAGCTCCTCGGCCCGCAGGCCCGCCCGGCGTGCGCCCAGGTGGTACAGCCGGCCGAACATCTCCAGGTTCTGCCTGCCGTCGAGCTCCTCGTCGACCGCGGCGTGCTGCCCGAGGAGTCCGATCCGCCGCCTGACCTCGCCGGCCGCGGACCGCACATCGAACCCCGCCACCTCCGCCCGGCCCTCGTCGTGCCGCAGCAGGGTCGTCAGCACCCGTACGGCAGTGGTCTTGCCTGCCCCGTTGGGGCCGAGCACCCCGTGGACGGCACCACTGCGGACGACGAGGTCGAGTCCGTCCAGCGCGCGTTTCGCTCCGTACCGCTTGTGCACTCCTTCGACGACGATCGCGTCACTCACGGTGTCCACCGACCCCTCACTCATGTAGTCAAATTTGACTAGCAGGGGAAAGGTAAACCCGGCGGCAACCATTAGTCAAACTTGATCAGCCGGCATCCCCGGGATCACGGACCCCGGTGGCGTACGGGTTCTCCTGCCCCTCGGCGAGCACCCCGATGAAGGGGCCTCCCTCACCCGCGAAGGTGTACGCGCCCGCTTCGATGCGCGCGATCAGGCCGCGGGTCCACTCGACTCCCGCGTCCGCCGAATGAACCCACAGGTGCATGATCTCGCCGATGTGCCCGAGCGACTCCGGTCCGTCCGCCGGCGTGTAGTGCTCCGTGACCGACGTCCGCCAGCCCTCGATGGCGGCGACACGCTGCCGCAGGAGTTCCAGCGCCTCGGCCCGCTCCAGGTCGACGATGAAGCCGATGCCGGCGGAGAGCACGTCCGTGCTCTGGTCGTACGAGGTCAGCGCGGCCCGCAGCAGGGTGAAGTACTCCTGCGTGCCGGCGCCGGTGATCTCGTACTCGGTGCGGGGCGGTCCCCCGGCCGTGGACGGGGCGACGTCGTGGGCGACCAGCAGTCCCTGCTTCGCCATCTGTTTGAGTGCGTGGTAGATCGACCCGGGCTTGGCGCTGGACCACTCGTGCGCGCCCCAGTACTCCAGGTCGTTGCGCACCTGGTAGCCGTGCGCCCGGCCGTGCTGGCGCACGGCGCCGAGGACCAGGAGACGGATCGCCGACATACCACTCACCCTCTGTATTCAACTTCGCCCAGGGTAGCCCGCCTCCTCGGCGACCAGGTCGAGGGCCTTCTTGCCGTCCACCGCCTCGCGCAGCATGTCGGCGTGGCCCGCGTGGCGGCCGACCTCCTCGACGAGATGGACCAGCAGCCAGCGCATGGAGCAGCGCTCGTTCTCGGGGTACCAGGGGGCCGGCGGCAGCGGGAAGGTGTCGTTCATGCTGTCGACGTCGTCGAGGATGAACGACTCTGTCTCCGAGGCGACCTTCGCCCAGAACTCGAGCATCCGCGGGACCGTCTCGTCACCCACGAGCCGGAAGCTGTCGGCCCAGGTCGCTGCGTCCCGCTGCCGCTCGTTCGGGCGCTGCTGGGCCATACGCAACCAGTTCAGCTCCGTCTCGGCGACGTGCTTGAGCAGTCCGGAGAGGCAGAGCTCGCTGACGCCGGGGCGGCTCGCGGCCTGCTCCTCGGTGAGGCCCAGCACGGAGCGCCGGATCGCGCCGCGCTGGGCCTCGACGAAGGCGAGGAGTGCGCCGCGTTCGTCGCCGGAGACCTCTGCGGGAACGTGGGTGACCATGGTGTCTTCCTTCCGTCGGACGCGAGGGCGGGGGGCCGCGTACCGCCCGCTCGCGCAGCCAACGTACTGACCCAGGAGGTCGGATTCCGTTTCGGTCCGCCGTGTCAGAAGGAAGAGCCAGAAGAAGGAAAATCAGAAGAACGTCAGAAGGGGAAAACCGTTCGTCCGCGCTGCACCGAAATCCACTTCCGCGTGGTGAACGCCTCGACGGCGGCCTCGCCGTTCAGCCGCCCCATACCGGACCCCTTCTCGCCACCGAACGCGGCCGCCGGATCGTCCTGCACGGTCGAGCCGTTGACGTGGAACATCCCACCCCTGATACGCCGGGCGAACCGCACGCCCCGCTCGCCGTCCGCCGTATGGACGGCGCCGCTCAGCCCGTAGGGGCTGTCGTTGACCAGCCGCACGCCGTCGTCCTCACCGTCGAACGGCACCAGCAGGGCCACGGGGCCGAAGATCTCCTGGTCCAGCAGTGGCGACCCCTCCGGAAGTCCCGTCAGCACGGTCGGCTCGACGACGGTGCCGCGCGTGCGGCCCCGCACGAGCGCCGTGGCACCGGCCTCGATCGCCCCGTCGACCAGCGCGGTGAGCGCCTCGGCCTGGAACGCGCTGACGACCGGACCGATATGAGTGGCCGGATCGCGCGGGTCCCCCGTCCGAAGCGCGGACACCGCCGCGGTGAACCGCTCGGTGAACTCCTGCTCCACGGACCGGTCCACCAGGATGCGATGGGCGGCCATGCCGACCTGTCCCTGGAACAGGAAGCGGCTGTGGACGGCCGCCCGTACCGCGTGGTCGAGGTCGGCGTCCTCCAGTACGACCAGGGCGCTGTTGCCGCTCAGTTCGAGGATGGCCCGCTTGAACATCCCGGCGGCGACGGCCGCGACATGGCGGCCGACCCGGTCCGAACCGGTGAAGGCGATCACCTTGGGCACGGGGTGCCGCAGGAAGGAGTCACCGATCTCCGCACTGTCGGTGATCAGGACGTTGAGGAGTCCCGCGGGCAGCCCCGCGTCCTCGAAGATCCGGGCCACCAGTCCGCCGCCGGCGACCGGGGCGCTCTGATGGGGCTTCACCACGACGGCGTTGCCCAGCGCGAGCGCGGGGGCGACGGTCTTCATCGTCACCAGGAAGGGGAAGTCCAAGGCGCTGATCACACCGATGACGCCGACGGGCAGCCGGTACACCCGGTTCTCCTTGCCGTCGGCGACCGAGGGCAGCAGGCGCGCCGCGGGGCGGAGCGCCTGCCCGACCGCCTCGCGCAGGAACTCCTGCGCGGCGCGGACCTCGTATGCGGCCTTCGCCCGGGTCCCCCCGAGTTCGTCGATGATCAGCTCGGTGATTTCGTCGCTGCGTTCCCCGACGAGCCGCACCGCGTTCTCCAGAACGGTCCGTCGCGCATAAGGGCTGACCGCCGCCCATTCCCGCTGCGCGCGTTCGGCCGCCCGGTAGGCGAGGTCGACCTGCGCCGCCGTTGCCACGGTGACGGAGCAGAGCTTTTCGCCGTTGTAGGGATTGATATCGATGATGTCCCACGCACCGTTGCCGGTCAGCCACTCACCGTCGATGTACTGGCGGGCCAGTTCACTGGGGAAGGACATGCAATCCCTTACTGCAGGCACAGACTCCTGTGGGTTCGTCATCGTACTGGCGATTCACGTCAGTTGAAGTAGACCTCGGAGAAGATCCCGACTCTCCTCGGGCCCCGGGCTGTCCTTGTGGAGCCGGTCCATGGCCTTTTCGTACTGGGCGACCTCTTCGGCCTTGTCCAGATACAGCGCACTTGTCAGCTGCTCCAGATAGACGATGTCCGAGAGATCGGATTCCGGGAAACGCAGCATCGTGAATGCCCCGCTCTCGCCGGCATGACCGCCGAAGCTGAAGGGCATCACCTGGAGCGTGATGTTCGGCTGCTCCGACATGTCGATCAGGTGCCGCAACTGCGCGCGCATCACCTCGCGCCCGCCGTACGGGCGACGCAGGGCCGCCTCGTCCAGCACGGCGTGGAAGCGGGGAGCACGCTCGGACACGAGCGCCTTCTGCCGCGCCAGCCGCAACGCGACCCTGCGGTCGATCTCGGCCGCCGGCGCACCGGGCATGCCGCGCACGACGACGGCATGGGCGTACGCCTCCGTCTGCAACAGCCCGTGGACGAACTGGACTTCGTAGATCCGGATGAGCGAGGCCGCTCCCTCCAGACCGATATACGTCTGGAACCAGCCGGGCAGCACATCGCCGTAACTGTGCCACCAGCCCGCCACGTTGGCCTCACGGGCCAGACCGAGGAGCGCATCCCGCTCCACCTCGTCCGTGACTCCGTACAGCGTGAGCAGGTCCTCGACATCCCTGGCCTTGAAGCTCACCCGTCCCAACTCCATGCGGCTGATCTTCGATTCGGAGGCGCGGATGGAGTAGCCGGCCGCCTCACGGGTGATGCCGCGCGACTCGCGCAGGCGCCTGAGCTGTGAGCCCAGCAGGATGCGCCGCACCACAGAACCACTCGACTCCCCTGCCGACACCGGCTCCCCAACCCTCCCCATCGCTTCCCTTGCTCCGGAGCTCCCCCGAACCCCGGAGGCGGATTCTGCCATCAAAACGCTTCAGCCCGTACTCGTTCGATTACAGAGAGGGCAAGACTTTCCCAAAGCTTCAAAACCAGGAAGCGGAAGAAATGAGTCCGAACCAGCACGTTACAGGGCGTAACTTCCGCGTGCACGTGCATCTGCCCTTGCATCTGCTCTGCGCATTCGGAACCATGGCCCTCGCGCACCTGCGTGCTCGTTCGTGTTGTGCCGCTGTACCCGCAGTGCCCGCCAGAAGCAGTGCCGCTACAGCCGCGAATCCCGGGAGTGCCTCGTATGGGGACGAATGGATCGACGATGCTCGAGCCGTTACGGCAGGGGCTTCCCCCCATCGACCTCTCGGCGGTCGCCGGTTCGGCCTACTGCACATTGCCGGCCCGGTACGAAGCGGTGGGCGGGGCACGGCGATTCACCCGTACGACGCTGAACTCCTGGGAACTGGGCGACCGCTTCGACGACGTCGCCCTGGTCGTGTCCGAGCTGGTCACCAACGCGCTGCGGCACGCCCTCCCCGCCGAGACCGCACGGGAGCTCCAGGACCGCTCCGTACGCCTGCACCTGATGCGCTGGACCTCACGTCTGGTGTGCGCGGTGCGCGATCCCAGCGAGAAGGGGCCCGTGGCGGGCGAGGCGCCGGATTCCGCCGAGTCCGGCCGGGGCCTGTTCCTGGTGGAGTCCTTCAGCGACAGCTGGGGCTGGCACCCCTCTCCCGTACCGGCCGGGGACACGCCGTCCGACGGGGGCATCGGCAAGGTGGTCTGGGCCCTGTTCCGACTGACGGACCGTCCGGCGGCGGTGTGATCCGCCCCGGTCGACGCCTTCCTGACAGCGCGCGGCCGGGTTGCCACCGCCGCCCGCACCGGCGTCCGGCCGAGGGACGTCCGTGCGGTCAGCCGGTGGCCAGGTGGTCGAACTCCCCGTCCTTGACGCCCAGCAGCAACGCCTCGATCTCCGCCGGCGTATAGACCAGTGCGGGCCCGTCGGGGTGGCGCGAGTTCCGCATCGCCACATTCCCGCCGGGCAGTTTCGCGAACTCCACGCATGATCCCTGGGAGTTGCTGTGTCTGCTCTTCTGCCAGACGACCCCGCGAAGCTCTGTGGCCGCCATGCCGTTGTACACGTGGTGCACAGGACGCTCCCCGAGTTGCAAGGTGCAAATGTCAACTAGCTCGGATCATAGCTGTGTTCATATGCCAATGCATGAGCAGATGCACGTGCACACCGGGTGCGCACGCGATTACAGTTTTACCGCTGATCCGCTCACCCATCCGTTCACTCTTCCTCCCCCTCTATGAGGAACAGACGAACAAAACGGCAATGTGGCTCCCCTCTACCCGGAGTTGCTCTGATCACCCCTGGCAGGGCGGGCACGGCCCGGCTCTATGCCCGACCGCTGCTGATCTCCAGAGCCCGCGAGAAGTCCTCCAAGGCGCGGAGCAGCAGCGTGGCCCCGTTGCGCACGAAGGGATCGGGCTCGGAGCCGAGGGCGGCGTCGCGGCGCGCCAACGCCTCCCTGACCGGCTCCCAGTCGGGGACGCGGCGCTCCCGCACCGCCTTCGCACCCTCCTCGGTGGCACGGCGCAAGGCGTCGGCCAGCCCGGCGGCCTCGGGCAGGGGGGTGGCGGACGCGGCGGGCAGGTGGGCCTCCATGAGCATCGTGACCCGGCCGAACTGGGCGAGCGCGTCCTGGGCGTCCGCCGCGGAGGTCCGGGAGATGCCCCGGTGACGTACGGGCTCGTGCTGGGCCGTATCCAGGGCCTCCTGCCAGGCGACGCGGGCCTCCCTGGTGGTGAGGAGGGCGGCGCGCACGTCCATCAGGCTCCTGGACGCGGGGTCGGCGTACCGGTCCAGGACCGTGGCCGCGTACCGCCCGTCCGTGACCACCCAGTTGGCAAGCCGGTCGCGTAGCCGCGGGGTTTCCCAGGCCGGGTAGAGGGCGTACGCCGCCATGGCGAGGATCCCACCGATGAGGGTCAGCACCACCCTCTCGGGTACGGTCTGCGACCAGTCGTCGCCCGCCATCCCGAGCAGGAAGACGACATAGGCGGAGACACAGACCTGGCCGACGGCGTATCCGGTGCGCATCAGCAGGTACATCAGCCCGGCGCTGACCACGGCGAGCACGGCGGAGAGCTCCGCGTTCGGGTGTGCGGTCTGCACGATGCCGGTGGCGAGGGCGACACCGATCACGGTGCCCAGGAAGCGGGCCACGGACCGTGAGTACGTCTGGGTGAATTCCGGGCGCATCACCATCACGGCGGTCATCGGCGCCCAGTAGCCGTGCCCGAACGGCAGCACCGCCCCCATGAGGTAGCCGGCCGCGGCCACTGCCGACACCCGGACCGCGTGGCGCAGGATCGTCGACCCGCGGCGCAGTTCGCGGCGCATCGAGCCGTGGACGACGGGGACCAGTCTCAGCAGGGTGGGCCGGCGCCGGTGCGGGACGAGCGGTCCACCGGGCGTCCGGTCGTCCGTACCGGTCCCCTCGGCGATCTCGACGACATCGGCGAGCAACGAGGTGAGACGGTCGGCGGCCCGGCGGGGCGGGCCGGTGAGGATGACCTCGGTGTCGGGGGACTTCAGTACGGACAGCGCCGTCTCGTCCAGCCGCACCGGGTCGCCGCGGCGCACCGCCCGGGCCGCCGAGTCGAGCAGGGATCCGGCGGCACCGAGGATCTCCCGCGCCCAGTAGCGCTCGGGGCCCTCGGCCGGCACGCCCAGCGCGGGATCCGCCAGCGAGGCGAGGACCGGCCGCAGCCGTTCGGCGACCCCGCGCGCGCCGTGCAGGTCGGCGGGGCGGCGCCGGGCCTGCCGGGGGGTGACCGCCGCCGCGTTGCGCGCGGTCATCAGCGGTACCGGGTCGAAGGGCGCCACCGGGTCGCTCCGCAGCCTGCGGGCGTAGTCGGCCTCGGCGGCCAGGGCGTCGGCGAGCGCGTCACGCTGGGCGCCCCATCTGCGCACCGGGAACAACACGATCAGCGCCGCCTGGACGAGCCCGCCGAACGCCATCATCGCGGCGTGGGCGGCGGCGTCGGCGACGGAGGTGGGCAGAGTGATCGTGACCAGCATGATCGCCACGTTGGAGGCCGCGATGATGCCGCCGGTCGGGCCCGCCGCCCAGGCCATGCCGGCGGTGAACGTCCAGAGGACGAGCAGGGCCAGGAACAGCAGGGTGTGGGACACGGTGACGTAGCCGACGAATGTCGACACGGCCAGGCTGGCACCGGAGACCAGAGCGAGTACGGGCCGGGGTCGCCAGCTGCGCTGGAAGGTCGCGATGGCGGCCTGGAACGCGCCGAAGGCGGAGCCGGCGGCGATCACCGGGCCGAAGAGCGCCAGACTCACCCCGACGACGAGGGCGAGGCCCGCGGCGCCGCGGATCGCGATGAGCGGTTCGAGACGCCGCCGCTCGATCGTCAGCCCCGAGCGGGCCGTCTCCTTCAGCGCCCGGAGCCAGCTCATGGACCGAGCCTAACCGGATTTCCGGACAAACCCGACTTGAGTCGCCCTGCTGGCTACGGGGCCGTCCCGCGATCCGTACGGCATCGGCGCACGACGCGCGACACGCACGTACGGGAGGTGTGCGGGCGTTCCGACACGCAACGGGGTGCCGTCGCTCTCGCGGTGCGCCCGTCAGGCCTGACGGGACAGCCCTCAGCGGCTGATCTCCGGTCCCTCTCCGCCCATCCTGGCCCGGTCGGCCGCGGCCGTGCCATGGGTCCAGCCCTCCACGTCCGTCGCCCCTCGCAGCCGGGCCGTGGTGGTCTTCGGGAACATCCGCTCAGCCGTGCCGGTGACGGCGACGTCCCTGGCCGCCAGGACCGGCAGCAGGGTCCCGGGGCCCTGGCCGCGGCCTCCGGAGCCGGCCTCCGAGCCGGCCGCGGCGGTGACCCGCGCGGTGTCCGCCGCGAGACGGCTGCCGAGCCGCTGGGCGTACGCCATCAGGAAGGACTGCCGGAAGGTCTTGGTCCGCTTGCGCCCGCCGGCCCGCTGTCCGGCCTCCGCCTTCGTCATCGCCGCCGTGCCCTGCACCAGCAGGGAGGTGAACAGCAGCTCCACGGCCTCCAGGTCCGGCTCGAAACCCACGACGGTGGTGAACCCGAGATCGCTGTTCCACACGGCACGGCAGCGGTTCGCCGAGGCGACGGAGTCGAGCAGCACGGCCTTCGCGCTCTCGTACGGTGCGTCGACCCCGATCCGGACCGCCCCCGGCTCATCGGCGCTGTGCGTACGCGCGGCGAGGAGCGCCTCGTCGATGCTGTGCCGGGCCATCAGCTCCTGCGCCTTGGTGGTGAGTGCCTCGGCCTCCTCCGGGAAACCGGTCGCCTCAGCCTTGGCCAACAGCGCCCGGATCCTGGTGAGCATGCGGGGTTCGCCAGGGGCCGGAGGCCGGTGCGGAGCGTCGGCGGCCGTGCCGGGCGGCGGCCCGACCGGCTCGATGACCGGCAGCCGCAGCAGCAGCCGGTACAGCTCCAGGAGCGCGGAGGCGTACGTGAAGCGGTCGGGCCGGTTGCGGGGCGCCGGGGCGGGCAACGCGGCGAGCTGGTCCGCCCAGCGCGGCGGCAGCCGGCCGTACCGCGCCGTCTCCGCCGTGATCAGGGCGGCGGCGAGTGCGCTCGCGTCGTACGGACCGTCCAGCTCGCGGCGGACCGTACGTACGACATCGGCGGGCTGCCAGCCACGCTTCCAGGCCCGCCGGACGAACTCCTCGCCCCGGCGGTGCACGTCCTCGTCGGCGGACGGGTCCGCGGCGAGGAGCGAGGCGCCGGTGTCCAGGCCCGCGTCGCTGTCCGCGTACAGTGCCGCGGCGCACGCCCGGTCGATCACCGATTCCATCGGACCAGGGTAGGCGGGGCAGGGAGCTCAGTGCTCCCCGGGCAGCAGGACGAGCTTGCCGCGCACGTGTCCGGCCTCGCTCAGCTCCTGAGCCCGCGCCGCCTCACCCAGCGCGAATGTCCGTTCGACAGGAATGCGCAGGCCGCCGACCGCCGCGGCCTCCGCGTACTCCGCGAGCCGTCCGCCCTCGTCCGGGCGGCCCCCGCCGCCCGCCGAGAAGACGACCCCGTAGTGCGCCGCGTCCGGGTCGGCGATGGTGACGATCCGGTCGGACGTGCCACCACGCAGCTCCACCGAGTCCGCCAGCGCCCCCTTGCCCGCCGCGTCGAACACCGCGTCCACACCCTGCGGTGCGGCCTCCCGCACCCGGTCCACCTGGCCGTCCCCGTATGCCACCGGGACCGCGCCGAGCACCCGCAGATAGTCGTGGTTGGCCGGAGAGGCGGTACCGACGACGGTGGCACCCCGGGCCGCGGCCAGCTGGACGGCGGCGGACCCGACGGCGCCGGACGCCCCGTGCACCAGGAGGGTCTCGCCTGCGGCCACCGCGAGCTCGTCGAGCACCCGGGCAGCGGTCAGGGTCGCCACGGGCAGCGCGGCGGCCTCCGCCCAGCCCAGTCCTTCCGGCTTGGGAGCCACTGATCCCACGTCGGCCACGACGTACGCCGCGTACGCGCCGGTCGCGCTCCGGCCGAGCACCTCGTCGCCGGCCGCGAACTCCGTGACTCCCGCGCCGGTCTCGTCGACGACTCCGGCGAACTCGCTCCCGGGCGTGGCGGGCAGCGGGGTGGGGAACGCCGCCTCCATCCAGCCGTTACGGATCTTGTAGTCGATCGGGTTGACCCCGGCGGCCCTGACCTCCACCCGAATCTGCCCGGGGCCCGGGTGCACGTCCTCCACCTGGGCCCGGCGCAGAACCTCGGGACCACCGAACCGCTCGTACACGATCGCTTCCATCACCGTCTCCTCCGCCGCCTGCCGCGTTCCCGGTACGCGCCGCGCGCACCCTGTTCCGCATCCTCGCGGCAGCCGGACACGCCCGCCCGGCGAGCGCGGCCCGCTGTCAGTGCCGGGTGCAAGACTCGGCCCATGACCGAACGTTGGGCTCTGGCCATCGCGGAAGGGGGCGGCGCGCTCCTCGTGCCGCTGACCCGCGACGGCCTGCCCGCCGGTCCCGTCCTGGCCGAGCCCGACCTCGCCGAGTCCGTCCGCTCCCGCCCCGAAGTGGTCCGTTGGGTCTGGCGTTCGACCACCGGCATCTATCCCCGGCTGCTCGCGGCGGGTGTGCGGGTCGAGCGGTGCTACGACATCGAGTGCGCCGAGCTGCTGCTGCTCGGCCACGAGGGACGGCTCGGGGAGCCCCGCTCCGCCGCGGCGGCCTGGGCCCGGCTGCGGCACGCCCCGGTGCCGCCCGACCCGCCGCCCCGTTCGGCCGAGCCCGGCTCCCAGTCCTCCCTCTTCGAGCCGCGCTCCGGCACCGACCTGCCGTTCGACGCACTGCTGCAGGTCTACGCGGAACAGCTGCGCCGCCACGAGGCGACGGAGCACCCCGGCCGGATGCGGCTGCTCACGGCCGCCGAGTCCGCGGGCATGCTGGTCGCCGCCGAGATGAACCGATCCGGGCTCCCCTGGCGAGCCGACGTGCACCGCGACGTGCTGAACGACCTGCTCGGCGAACGCTATGCGGGCGGCGGCGAGCCCCGCAGACTGGCCGAGGCCGCGGACGAGGTGTCGGCGGCGTTCGGCAGACGGGTGCGGCCCGACCTGCCGGCCGATGTCGTGAAGGCGTTCGCGCAGGCCGGGATCAAGGTGAAGTCGACCCGGCGCTGGGAGCTGGAGGGTCTGGACCACCCGGCGGTCGAGCCGCTGATCCGCTACAAGAAGCTGTACCGCGTCTGGACGGCGCACGGCTGGGGCTGGCTCCAGGACTGGGTGCGCGAAGGCCGTTTCCGCCCCGAGTACCAGCCCGGAGGCACGGTCAGCGGACGCTGGACGACCAACGGTGGCGGAGCACTGCAGATTCCCAAGGTGATACGCCAGGCGGTCGTCGCGGACGAGGGCTGGCGGCTGGTCGTGGCCGACGCCGACCAGATGGAGCCGCGGGTGCTGGCCGCGATCTCCCGGGACCGGGGGCTGATGGAGGTGGCCGGACACGAGGGCGACCTCTACAAGGCCCTGTCCGACCGGGCGTTCCACGGCGACCGCGACCACGCCAAGCTGGCCCTGCTGGGCGCGATCTACGGGCAGACCTCGGGTGACGGCCTGAAGAACCTGGCAGCGCTGCGGCGGCGGTTCCCGCACGCCGTCGCCTACGTCGACGACGCGGCGAAAGCCGGCGAGGAGGGCCGCCTCGTCCGCACCTGGCTGGGCCGCACGAGCCCACCCGCTGCCGGGGCGGACGAGGACGACGAGGCGGGCATCCCGCAGGAGAACGCGGAACCCCCGGCCGGGGAGGGTCCCGGCGGATACGGCTTCACCCCCGGCTACGCCTCTTCGAACACCCGGGCACGGGGCCGCTTCACCCGTAACTTCGTGGTCCAGGGCAGCGCCGCGGACTGGGCGCTGCTGCTCCTCGCGGCACTGCGGCGGACGCTCGCCGCCGAGGGGTTGCGGGCCGAGCTGGTGTTCTTCCAGCACGACGAGGTGATCGTGCACTGCCCGGCCGAGGAGGCGCCCGTGGTGGTGGAGGCGATCCGTGAGGCCGGAGAGCTGGCCGGCCGGGTCGCGTTCGGAGAGACGCCGGTGCGGTTCCCGTTCAGCACGGCGGTCGTCGAGCGCTATGCGGACGCCAAGTAGCCTGCCGGCTCCGCTACAGGCTCCGCCCATGGCGACGCACGCCGTCCCACAACCGGCCCGTGCGCACGGACGCCGGTGTGATCGCCCACCGCACCGACCGGCGCTTCGGGCACTACGACGGCCGGATCAGTACGGACGACGGCGCCGAGTCCGCCGTGGAACACCTGCTGGGCTGGGCCGAGGATGTTCACATGCGCTGGTGACTCCCCGGGCGGGACCGGCACGGGTAGGTTCTCCCCCATGCATATAGGCCCGCTCCTGGGCTCGGGACGCACCGCCGACGTGTACGCACTCGACGGCCCCTGGGTCCTGCGCCGCTACCGCGGCAACATCGACACCACGGGTGAGCTGGCGGTGATGTCGTACCTCTCGGCCTCGGGCTTCCCGGTCCCACGCATCGGACCGCCGGCCGAGGACGCGCTCCCCACGGACCTGGTGATGCAGCGGCTGACCGGCCCGACGCTGGCCGAGGCGCTGCTGGCGGGCACGGTCACCGAGAGCGAGGGCGCGGACCTGCTGGCGCGGCTCCTGCGGGAGCTGCACGCGATCCTTCCACGGCTCTCCCAGGACCCCGAGGACCGGATCGTCCACCTGGACCTGCACCCCGAGAACGTGATCCTGGCTCCGGAGGGCCCCCGGGTGATCGACTGGCTGACGGCCGACGAGGGGCCGCCCGCTCTGGACCGGGCCATGACCTCGCTGATCCTGGCCCAGGTGGCCTTCGACCCGTCGTTCCCCGCAGGCGCTCAGGCCCGGCGCCTGCTGCAGGCGCTGCTCTCCCGGTTCGCGGACGACGGCGGCGTGCCCGCCGACGCCCTCGCCCGCGCCACCGCCTTGCGCGCGGCGGACCACCGGCTCGGCGCGGACGGGACGGCGGTGCTGGACGAGGCGGCGGACCTGGTCGCCTCGCTGGGCCGCTGACAGGACAGTCCCGTCACTCGGGCACCCGCCAGGCCGGTACTCGGCGGTTCGCGTGCCGGTCCGGCGGGAGGCCCCACTCGCTCCACGACCCGTCGTACACGGGGGCCTACGGTCGCGGCCTGTCCGACAGCCGGTCCGCGCCCTGCGCGACGTCGAGGAGAACCTGGCTGGTGTACCGGAACTCCTCCAGGAGGCGTGTCGCCTCGGTGACGAGGATGCCGTACGGGGCCGAGGGGTCGGCGAGGGACACGGACAGCCGGTGGACCTCCTCGACCACCTCGTCCCGGCGCGCCTCGGCTTCGCCGGTGAGCCGCTCCAACCGCTTCGCCTGCGGAAGCAGGGTGGTCTCGTCCAGCGTCGTCAGCACCTCGACGACCGCACCGATGGCCTCCAGGAACGCCGCGTACCGGCGGAGGAACGGCCTTTGGGCCTCGTCCTCCTCCCCGGAGCGGTCGAGGCCACGGGTGAGTGAGGCCATCTGGTAGAGCGTGCGTTCCAGTGCGCCGAGCACGGACTCGTAGCCCTGGAAGCCAGGAAGGCCCCGATAGCGGCGCATCAGGCGCCGGGGATTGAGCTGAAGGCTCTCCTTGGCGGCCTCCAGTCCCGACCTCGCCTGCGTGATCATTCCTTCGGTACGTTCCGCCCGGGCACGCCATCCGCCGGTGGTGTCCTGGTCGGGCATCTCCTCGGCAAGGACGGGGTGTATGTCGGTCAGCAGGTCGTGGAGGGTGCGGGCGAGGCTGCGGATGCCGTACTCCGCACTGCGGTAGCGGAGCGGTGGGGCCACGAGCACGTTGACGGCGGTGCCGATCGCGCAGCCGATGAGGACGAGCAGCACGATCTCCCCCAGCCGGAAGAACCGCTGGGCGTCCCCGGACGACGAGGTGTACGTCGAGAAGGCGAAGAAGGCGGCGGTCGCGACCTGCGGCCCCTGGACGCCCAGCACGTGCCAGCGGCCGATCGTGAGGGCGATGAGGGCGACGAGCGCGAAGGTCAGCAGGTCGGGCCCGGCGAGGAATCCGAGAGCGGCCTGCACCAGGACGCCCGCGACGACGGCACCGACGTAACGCAGTGACTGCACGACCGAGCGGTAGACGGTCACCTGCATGATCAGCACGGCCGAGAACGGTGCGAAGGCGGGTGACCGGGCGTCGAGGACGTCGTACGCGACCAGCCAGGCCAGGACGGCGGCCAGGGCGCTCTTCCCGATCACCAGCAAGGTCTCGCGCTCGTCCCCGTCATAGGAGAAAGCGCGCCGCCACCACCGGGCCGCCGCTGCGAGCCGCCCCGTACCCGTCCGCTCGGGCGTCGTGCCATCGGTCATGGATACCGTGTGCCCTCCCGCGACGGTGACACGCTGCGGCGATGCCACGCCATTCCGCCAAGGCCGAAGCCTCAGGTCACGGCGAGTGCGTCCTGAGGCTTCGACAGAGCTGCCTTCGGGCTTCGAACCCGAGACCTGCACCCTACGAGAGCGTGAGCGGTCATGTCAGCAGGTGCGGTGTGGTGCCGACCGGTGAGGCAACGCTGGTCGGAACGGGTGCACCGGGCGAGGTCGTGCCGCACCGTCCGCAGGCGTCTGTCCACCGGCATGATCCGTACGAGAGGTCCCGAAGGACGGGGAGTCCCTCAGCCGCGGACCGGGCCGGCACCTGCCGGAGTCTCCTGGGTGAGCCTGTCGGCCCAGTAGTCGGCGGGGTCCGGGATGTCGTGGGTGACGACCCGTGAGGCGGTGTGGAGGGCACCGTCGCAACGGACCAGGGTGTCGACGATGGTGGAACTCGGCTCGAAGGAGACGCCGCCGGATTCGTCCGTCAGGCTCACCAGGGCGCGGTAGGAGACCTCCACCGTGTCGCTGCCGCGCTCCTCGATGACCATCTTGTCGAACCAGTGCCGGAAGACGGTCGTTCCGTAGTGCGGCACGTTCCGGCGCATCTCGAAGACCAGCTGCTCCCGCCCCCTCAGCTCCCAACCGTCCTTGGCGTGCGCGTACACGCCGTCCGGGGTGAAGGTCGTCGCGAAGTCGTCGAAGCGGCGTTCCTCCAGCAGCGGCATCTGAAAGGCGTAGAACGCGAGCACTTCGACGTACGTCGCCGGAGAGACTCGGGGGACCCAGGGACGGGCGGTGGGGGAAGGGAGGGACACGACGGCTCCTTCGATGCTTCGATGCGGGAAACACCCACGGCGCTCAGGGGGTGTCGAGAACCGGCCGCGACCGGGCGGGCACCTCGCGGTGGGCCGGGGACGGCCGCGGTCAGCCGTCCCCGTGGTGCGGAGAGAGCTGCGGGAGGTCAGCCGGAACCTCAGGCCTCCTGCTGTCGCCGGACATGGCGGGGCAGGGCGAAGGACATGAGCAGCGTGGCGACGGAGACCGCCATCGAGCCGATGACCGCGATCTTGAGCGCGTGGGTGAACGAATCGCCGGTCACCTCCGCCCGCAGCTTCTCCAGGGTGGCCGAGGCCTCTTCGTCCCCGCGCACGGCGGCGGGAACGCAGTCGCCGCCGGACGCGCCGGAGACCCCCGCCGTACAGTCGCGGAACGCTGCGGTGACGGCGTCGAGATCCCCCTGCGGGACGCCCGCGGACTGCAGCGCCACCCGGACGTCCGGGCCGGCGTCCGCGGCACCGCGCTCCGCCTGCGAGGCGAGCGGCAGGAAGAACAGGACGGACACCAGCGCGATGCCGAGGGCGAGGCCCAACTGCTGCATGGTGTTGATGAGTCCGGAGGCCGAACCCGCGTCCTCGTGGGAGACGTCGGAGAGAGCGAACTGCGGGATCGGCGGGGAGAGGCAGCCGAAGCCGACGCCGAGGACGAAGAGTGCGGGGGCCATGTGCCAGCTTCCGATCGCCGCCCCCTTCGAGCTGAGCGCCCAGAGGAAGAGCAGCAGACCGACCAGCAGCAGGACGGCACCGACCTGCAGCACCGCGCGGCCGAACTTCGGAACGAGCACGGTTACCGAGAGAGCCGAGCTGACGAAGGCCCCGAGGCAGAAGGCGAGAGCCGTCGTTCCGGCGTGCAGGGGGGACCAGCCGAGACCGAGCTGCATGAAGAGGTACCAGCACAGGAAGAAGGCTCCGGTGAACAGATACACCGCCAGCTGAAGCCCCAGGCTGGCGGCGAAGGTCCGGGTGCGGAACAGCCGCAGGGGTACCAGCGGGGAGTCACCCGCGCGTTCCGTGCGGCGTTCGTAGGCCACGAACACCGCGAGGCCGACGGCCGCGAGCGCCATCAGCGCGAAGCCCCATGCGGGCCACCCGTACTCCCGCCCATGGGTGAGGGGGAAAATCAGCAGCACCACGGTTGCCATGGCCAACAGCACTCCAGGCAGGTCCAGGCGTGGTGTGCGCTCGGCCAGGGACTCCTTGATGCACTTCCAGCCGATGTAGAGGCCCGCGATGCCCACGGGGACGTTCATCAGGAACACAGGCCGCCAGTCGAGTCCGAACAGGTCGGCGTCGACGATCAGGCCGCCGATGAGCGGCGCGACGGTCGCCGCGATCCCGCCCACCATCCCGTAGACGGCGAAGACCTTCCCCTGCTGCCCCTTCGGGAAGGTCACGTGGATGATCGACAGGACCTGCGGCACCATCAGACCTGCCGTGGCGCCTTGGAGCAGGCGCGCGACGACCAGCATCTCCGGGCTGGTGGAGATGCCGCACGCGAGTGACATGACGGTGAAGCCCAGCACACCGATCAGGAACATCTTCTTGCGACCGTAGATGTCACCCAGCCGCCCGCCCGTGATGAGCAGGAGGGCGAAGGTGAGCACGTAACCGGCGGTGATCCACTGGACGGCCGCATAGCCGGCCCCGAGCTCCCGCTGGATCGAGGGAATGGCCACGCTGACGACATTTCCGTCCAACATGTCCATGAACACCGCGACGAGCAGGACCACCAGGGCGACCCACTGGGTCCGTCCCACCTCCGGTTCCGGATCAGCCTCCCCCCGTGGTGTTGCGGTCGTCTGGGGATCGATGGTCGTCATGTCATTTCCTCCGGTTATCAGCACACTGCCGACAGCAGACCGACTTCCGGAGAACGTACGGGAGCCCGCTAGAGCCGGAGTGGATCCGGATCAAGCAAGTAAGCGAAATGCGAGCGCATTCTCCACCGTGCCGCGAGGAAGGGCTGTCAACTTCCTCGGGTCAACGCGACCCCACGCATCAAGGAGTGCCTCGTGTACCCACCGAATCAGGAAGCGCGGCCTTCACGACTGCCTTCTCTCACCGGAATGCGATTCATCGCCGCCGCGATGGTCTTCGTCTTCCACGGCGCCACGCAGTTCCTCTTCGCGAATCAGGAGACGGGAGGGGACTTCCTCTTCGCCGTCAGTAATCTCGGCTCGGTCGGAGTCTCCTTCTTCTTCGTGCTCAGCGGGTTCGTACTCGCCTGGTCCGCACGTCCTGGTGACACACGACGCGCGTTCTGGCGGCGCCGCTTCTTCAAGGTCTTCCCCAATCACCTGGTGATGTTCGTGATCGCGGTCGTCCTGATTCTCCTCGCGAATCTGGCGTTCTCCCCGGGGAAGGCATTTCTCAACCTGACGCTGCTGCACGTCTGGGTGCCCGACCACTCCTATCTGGAGTCGGGGAACGGGGTCGCCTGGACGCTGGGGGTGGAGGCGGTGTTCTACCTCCTCTTCCCGGTGATCTTCCGCTTGCTGGGACGCATCCGGCCGAACCGTCTGTGGTTCGCGGCCGGCATCACCGTCGCGCTGGTCATCGCCGTCCCCGCGGTGTCGCTCGCCTTCGTCCCGGACGCGCCCCAATGGCCGTGGGGTCCCGCTTCGTGGCAGCAGATCTGGTTCGTCTACGTCTTCCCGGTCGCCCGGCTACTGGAGTTCGTCCTCGGCATCATCATGGCGCGCATCGTGCTGAGCGGCCGGTGGATCCGCCTCGGCCTCCCTTCCGCGGTCGGTCTGATGGCCGTCGGCTATCTCGCCTCCCTCTACCTGCCGGTCCACTTCCTCTACGACTACGTGGCGATGACCGTGATCCCCCTGGCGCTGCTCGTTCCGGCCGCGGCCGTCGCCGACGTCGAGGGACGCAGAACCCTGCTGAGCGGGCGGACGGCCCGCTGGCTGGGTGAGATCTCGTTCGCGTTCTACCTCACGCACTACCTCGTGATGCAGTACGCGCACCGCTCGTTCGGTCTGAGCCCCGACGCCTTCGGGCAACTCGCGGGCCCGCAGTGGTCCACCCCGGTCGCGATCGCCTTCCTGGTCGGCTGCTTCGCCGTCTCGATGGTCACGGCGTGGGGTCTGTACGCCCTCGTGGAGCGGCCCGCGATGCGGCGCTGGTCGCGTGGCCGGAAGCCCGAACCTGCCCCGGCCGAAGCCGTCCCGGCCGAGCCGGCGCCGGCGCCGGCCACCGCCGGACATTGACCGACGAGGGACCGCGACGTGGGAGGGAGACATCATGGCCAGGGAGGTGGCGGTCGTCATCGGCGGCACCGGGTTCGTCGGACGTCAGGTGTGCGAGACGCTCGGCAGGGCCGGCCTCGACGTCGTGTCCATGTCCCGCGGCACGCCCGGGTCCGCGCCACCCGGCCGGCACGTCCTGATGGACATCACGGCCGGTCCCACGACAGCCGCGGCGGCCGTACTGGCGTCGTACCGGCCCCGGATCGTGGTCAACGCGACGGGCGGCATCTGGGGTCTTTCGGACGAGCAGATGCGGTCCGCGATCACCACTCCGACGGAGCGCCTGGTGAAGGTGCTGGAGCTGCTGCCGCAGCGACCGCGACTGGTTCATCTGGGATCGGTACTCGAATACGGCCCGCTGCCGTGGGGCGCGAGCATCGGCAGAGACACCGTTCCGCGCGCCCGCACGCCGTACGCCAGGGCCAAACTGGCCGCCACGGAAGTCGTGCGGGTTGCGGCGGCGCGGGGGCGGCTGGACGCCGTGGTGTTGCGCCTGGCCAATGTCGCCGGGCCGGGCAGCCCTCCGCGCAGTCTGCTCGGTGTGGTGGCCGAGCAGCTGTCACGCGCACGGAGCGAGGGCGTCGAGCCGGTCGTGCACCTCGGGCGACTGACCGCGCATCGTGACTACGTGGACGTACGGGATGTGGCGGAGGCGGTGCGGGCAGCCGCCTCCGTGTCCTCGGGCGCCGCTTCGCTCGAAGCGATCCCCGTCGGGAGCGGTGAGGCCGTCCCGGTGCGTACGTTGGTGCGGCTCCTCATCGAGCGAAGCGGTATCGACGCGCGGGTCGTCGAGCGGGCCGCCCCGGTGCGCGCAGGGGGCGTCGCCGCCGAGGAGTGGGCCCAGGTCGACACGGGTGTGGCCTGGGACCTGCTGCGGTGGCGGCCCCGCCGCCGCATCGAGGAATCGGTGGACGCCTACTGGTCGGAGGGCTTCGCCTCCCTCACGACGACCTGAACGCTGTCGGCCCTCTCGGCGACGAGGGCCAGCAGCCGTTCGCCCTCCTGTGCCACGGCGGTCTCCTGCGGCCGGGTAAGACGGGTGAAGACGTCGACCTCGAGAGTGAAGTCCCGGCGCACCCGGCTCGCGCGCCACACTCCGCGCAGGTACCCGTCGAGGAGGAGATTGCCGCGGAGGATTCCCCCTCGCGCTGACATGAAGAAGCCCCGGGTACGGGAGTACTCAGCGAAGGAGAGGCCGTCCGGGATGATGCGCTCCCGGTTCTCGTGGGCGAGGAAGACGTTGTCGTACTCGGGAAGGAACCGAGGCGGGACCGGCACACCGGCATCCGGCCGCGGCGCGTCGGGGAGGTCGAGGAGTTCCCTGCCGCGGTCGTCCTCGAAGGTCACCAACTCCTCGCGGATGCTCTCCAGCACGTCCCGCAGCCGCGTCAGACCGCACCAGGACTGCACGTCCTTCACGGTCGCCGGCCCGAACGCCGCGAGATAGCGGCGAACCACCCGGGCCGGCTCGGCGGCGCCCGCGTCGAGGTCCGCTCCCAGCCAGGCCTCCGCCGTCGCGTGCCGGGGTTTGCCCGAGGCGCCCCACAGACCTCGGGGCGGCACCTGGACGAGCGGCACGAGATTGCGCACCGCGTAGGCGAGGGACACCGGCCGACGGTCCGGGCGGCTCTCCTGGAGCAGCGCGCCCAGCTCGCCTGCCGTCAGGGGCGTGGCGTCCAGCAGACGCCTTCCCTCCGCCACCAGCGCGGCCATGTCCAGGTCCGCGACAGCGGGACCGTGCGTGCTGTTGCGGTACAGGTCCCGGTCGAGAACCGGCTGGACGAAGGAACGCAGGGCGAGGGCGTCGTCGGCCGTGACCAGATGCAGGGTGGAGCGCATGAGAGCGATGCGCGCCGCCTGACGTCCCGCCAGCATGTCGCTCAAGGCCTCGGGCTCGAACCCCTCCAGGCGCGACCAGAGGGCGACGTAGGGGTCGTTGGGCACCTGGGCGTGGACGCCCAGCAGGTGCGAGAGCGCACCCGCGGGTTCGAGATCGGAGCGGCGGAGCAGGAGCTGACGCGCCATCAACGCCCGGTTCAGCCTGCCCGGGTCGAGGATCTCGCGGGCGGATGCGCTCATACCGGTACTGCTCCCCTCATCGGTTCACCGGCACCGACGATACGGCGCCGTCCCTCGAGCCCAGGTGGACTCGCGCGGTTCGCTGCAGCGTCGCTTGAGGAAACCTCCAGCACGTCCCGTGAAGGTGGGGGCCCACCCATCATGAACACGCCACCAGGAGGCGAAAATGAGACGCAGTGGTAGACGCCGCGGCCTCGGAGCACCGGCCTTGCTCGCCCTCGCAGCACTCACGACAGCTCTGTCGCCCGGAACGGCCGCTGCCGCCGCCCCGGACGCGCACCGGGGAGCGGCTCGCCCGGCCGGGGTGTGGGACATCTGGCTCGAGCGGCCCGGGCACGCCTACGGCGGAACCTTCGCCCTGACCGCGAGCGGGCAGGCGTGCGGGGTGGGACAGAGCGAGTCCAAGGGGTTCTGGGCCCCACTCAGAGCAAAAGGCTTCGTCTACCTGATCAGCGCCCCTGTTCGCGACGAACAGGCCGGCACCACGGTCGTCGTGACCCTCAGCCAGCAGGCGACGCTGAGCGGAAACACTTTCGCCGGCAGCGGCACCAGCTATGTGCACACACTGGAGGGCGAACTGGTGGCCTCCGTCCCCGCGAAGATCACCGGTAAGCGGACCAGCGCCAAGGCCCAGTGCCCCTGATCCGTGAAGGCCTCCGGGGGTCCCCGGAGGCCTCTGGCCGGTTTCACCCGGCCGTGGTCAGCCGTTCGAGCTCGATCACGACCTCGGCGGCGCGGGGCAGCGCGGCGATCTCGCCGGCGAGCGCCCGGGCCGCCTCGCCGTACGACGCCGTGGACAGCAGATCCTCGCAGGCGCTGCCGCAGCTGTCGGCCGTCACCTCGCCCGGCAGGACGACCCGAGCGGCGCCGTACTCGGCGAGCCGACGGGCGGGAGCGACGGAATGAGTGAGCTGCGGGATCACCAGTTGAGGAACTCCGGCGTTCATCGCGGTCATGCTGGTGACCCCGCCACCGTGGTGGACGACGAGGTCACAGGTGGGCGCCAGCACGTCCAGCGGGACCCAGCCCGCACGCACGCCGGCACCCAGTGACGGGCGAAGATCGCGAGCCAGCTCCTCCGGCGCCGCGATGACGACTTCCACACCCAGAGGCGTCAGGGAGGCGGCGAGGTCGTGCAGGAACGCGAAGTCACGTTCTCTGACCGGGCCGTCCGCGGCACGACTGCCGGACGTGACGCACACCCGCTTCCCGGCCGGACGGGTGTACATCCAGCTGTCGAGGGGGCGCTGCTGATTGCCCGGAACCCAGCGCAGCATCCGGGCGGCCGGGGCCTTCGGCGCACGCAGGCTCGGCGGGCAGATGTCCACGTACAGGTCCGGCTCGGGAAGCCCTTCCAAGCCGGCGGCGTGCAGTTCCGGGCGGAGCTCGTCCGCCGCGCTGCGGTCCGACTCCCGCGTCCCGCTCGGGTCCCAGAAGTGACGGACCCAGGGCACGTGCAGGCGCGCGGCGAGCAGCCCGGCCGCATAGGCCAACGACCCTCCGACCACCAGATCGGGGCGCCAGTCCCGGCCGAGCCGCTCCAAGGCGTCGATGCTGGCCGCCGCGTAGCGCGCGAATCCCCGGCCCGCGAAGCTCTCCTCCTGCGCGGGGTCCTGCGGCGGAGCGACCGGGCTGCCGTCACGATCCGCGAACATGTACTGCGGCGGGGTCAGGGCCGAGACACAGACAGGCGGAATCCCGGTGCCCGTGACGTAGGGAGCCATCTCCTCGGTCGACGCCATGAAGACCTGATGGCCCGCGTTGCGCGCTGCGGTGGCGAGCGGAGCGAGGGCGAACACGGTCGCCGCACTGGCGCCGGGGAGGAACAGAATCTTCACGGTCGTCCTTCCGGGTTCTGCCCACCTGTCCGTCAGTGGGGTGGAGTGAGGCTAGAAGCCGGTGCTACAGCACGGGTCGAACAGCCACGTGGCCAGCTGCGCGCGACCGGCTGTACCACGCTTCGAGGTCGCCTCCAGAGGAGTTCCGCATCTTCCGTACCGCGTCCGGAACAACGAGACGCGCCGTCTGCGAGAAGAGGACGCCGTGAAAGCTCTGGTACTCGCTGGGGGCTCGGGCACACGCCTGCGGCCTTTCAGCCATTCCATGCCCAAACAGCTGATACCTGTCGCCAACCAGCCCGTGATCTGCCATGTCCTGAACAATCTGCGCGAGATCGGTGTCACCGAAGTCGGTGTGGTGGTCGGTGACCGTCGTCACGAGATCGAGGCGGTTGTCGGAGACGGCCGGAGCTGGGGCGCGAAGATCCGCTACATCCAGCAGGACCGGCCCAGCGGTCTGGCCCACTGCGTGAGCGTCTCCCGTGACTTCCTCGGCGACGACGACTTCGTGATGTACCTGGGTGACACCATCCTCGCCGACGGCATCGGCCCACAGGCGCGCCGGTTCCGGGAGGAACGCCCGGTCGCCGACCTGCTGGTGCACAAGGTCGCCGATCCGCGCGCCTTCGGCGTCGTCGAGGTCGATCCCGACGGGAGGGTCACCCGGCTCGTGGAGAAGCCGGCCGAGCCACGCAGCGACCTGGCCCTCACGGGCGTCTACTTCTTCACCTCCTCGGTGCACGAGGCGGTCGCGGCGATCGGCCCCAGCGAGCGTGGCGAGCTGGAGATCACCGACGCGGTCCAGTGGCTGGTCACCCGGGGGGACCGGGTCGACGCACACGTCTACTCCGGCTTCTGGAGGGACACCGGGCGCATCGAGGACGTGCTGGCGTGCAATCGCGAGCTGCTGGAGGCGGTGCGCCCGCGCATCATCGGAGAGGTGGACCCGACGAGCCTCTGCTCGGGCCCGGTGGTGGTCGAAGCCGGTGCCAGGGTGACCGGTTCGAGGCTGACCGGTCCGCTGATCGTGGCCGCCGGATCCGTCGTGCACAACAGCACGATCGGCCCCTACACGGCCATCGACCGGGACTGCACACTCTCCGATGCCGACATCCGGGACTCGATCGTGCTGCGCGGCGCGTCCGTGGTGCGGGTGGGCGGCATCAGCGGCTCCGTGATCGGCCGTGCGGCCACCGTGTCGCTCGCCGCAGCCACGAACGGGCACCGGCTCATCGTGGGCGACCACACCCGTGTGGAGGTGGCCGCATGAGGGTCCTGGTCACCGGCGGCGCCGGCTTCATCGGCTCGCACTACGTACGCGGGATGCTGGCCGGTGACTACCCGGGCTACGAGCAGGCCGACATCACCGTCCTCGACGCCCTCACCTACGCCGGCGACCGCGCCAACCTCCCCGCCGCACACCCCCGGCTGACCTTCGTCCACGGCGACGTCTGCGATCTGCCCCTTCTGCTGGACCTGCTGCCCGGGCACGACGCGGTGGTCCACATGGCGGCCGAGTCGCACGTCGACCGGTCACTCGACGCCGCCGCCGACTTCGTGCGGACGAACGTCGCCGGGACACAGAACCTGCTGGAGGCCTGTGTGCGAACGGCCGTGCCCCGCGTGGTGCACGTCTCCACGGACGAGGTGTACGGATCCATCCCCGAGGGCTTCTGGACGGAGGAGTCACCGCTGCAGCCCAACTCACCGTACTCCGCGTCGAAGGCCGCGGCGGACCTGATGGCACGGGCGTACTGGCGCACCCACGGCCTCGACGTGTCGACGACCCGGTGCTCCAACAACTACGGCAGCCACCAGCACGTGGAGAAACTCGTCCCGCACTTCGTCACCCGGCTCCTCAGCGGCGCCCCGGTGCCGTTGTACGGCACAGGTGCCAACCGGCGCGAGTGGGTGCACGTCGAGGACCACTGCCGTGGCGTGCAGCTCGTGCTCACCCGGGGCCGCGCGGGCGAGGTCTACAACATCGGCGGCGGGACCGAACGCACCAACCGCGAGATCGCGGACACCCTCGTCGCCCTGTGCGGGGCCGACCCGGCCCTCGTACGTACCGCCCCCGACCGCAAGGGCCACGATCTGCGGTACGCCCTCGACGACGGCAAGATCAGGGAGCAGCTCGGCTACCGTCCACAGATCGGCTTCGAGGCGGGGATCGCAGCCGTGGTCGAGTGGTACCGCAACCACCCCGACCGGTGGCAGCCGACGGCGTCGGCACGGCCCCTGGCCGCGGCATCGGGCCGAGCCACATGACGGCGCCGAGCGTGACGACACGCGTCCGCACACCCGCCGGCCGTGGGTCCGATGCGGCCGTCCCCGTACTGCGACCGCGAGAGGACCTGGGTCTGGCCGGGCGACTGGCGCTCTCGGCGGAGACCGACGGCGCCAAGGTGTCCACGCGGGCGTTCGACGCCTGGTTCACCGAACGCCGGAGGGCACACGCGTTCCGCGTGACACCCAGACCGCTCACGGCGCTCAAGGGCTGGTCGTTCGCCGCGGACACGGGCAATCTGATCCACGACAGCGGCAGGTTCTTCGCCGTCGAGGGCCTGCGTGTGCGCGACGTCGACGCGACGGGCCGAAGCTGGGAGCAGCCGGTCATCCGTCAGCACGAAGTCGGCGTACTCGGCGTCCTGGCCAAGGAGTTCGACGGTGTGCTGCACTTCCTGATGCAGGCGAAGATGGAGCCCGGCAACTGGAATCTGCTGCAGCTGTCCCCCACCGTGCAGGCGACCCGCAGCAACTTCACCGGCGCCCACGGCGGCGCCTCCGTACGGTACCTGGACCACTTCGCCGGACCAGGACGCGGCCGGACACTCATCGACGTACTGCAGTCCGAGCACGGCTCGTGGTTCCACCAGAAGAGCAACCGCAACATGGTCGTCGAGACCGACGCGGACATCTCGACAGGTGACGACTTCTGCTGGCTCACGCTGAAGCAGATCCACGCCCTGCTGCGCCGCGACGACGTCGTCAACATGGACGCCCGCAGCGTGTTCGCCTGTCTTCCCTACGTGCCACCGGCCGCGTCGGCCCGAGGGCCGCAGCCGGCCTTCCTGGAAGCTCTGGCCGCCTCGGCCGACCACAGTGCGGGCACCCTGACCCCCACGGCCGAGTGGTTGGGATGGTTCACCGGGCTACGCAGCGATCGCACCCGCAAGGCCGACCTGGTCGCGCTCGACGAGGTGGGAAGCGGCTGGGTGCGGGACGGGCGGCACATCACCCGGCAGGACCGCCGCCACTTCGATGTGGTGGGGGTCCGCGTCGAGGCCGCGAGCCGCGAGGTCGCCGGATGGGACCAGCCGCTCTTCGCGCCGCACGGGACCGGCGTCGTGGCCTTCGTCTGCCGGGAGTTCGCCGGCGTCCTGCACCTTCTCGTCCAGGCCAAAAGGGAGGCCGGCTTCGCCGACACGGTGCAACTGGCCCCTACGGTCCAGTGTGTGCCACAGAACCACGACGCGGCGCGCCGGCCCTTCCTGCTGGACCATGTGCTC
The DNA here is from genome assembly GCF_042871485.1 of Streptomyces sp. NPDC005791. Taxonomy (NCBI): domain Bacteria; kingdom Bacillati; phylum Actinomycetota; class Actinomycetes; order Kitasatosporales; family Streptomycetaceae; genus Streptomyces; species Streptomyces sp. NPDC005791. The sequence continues at coordinate 113,183 of NZ_JBIAIP010000015.1, read as the reverse complement.
TGCGCGACACCCGACCGCATACGGTACGACGCGATCCACTCCGAGGAGGGTGGCAGGTTCCTCAACGCCCGCAGCCGCCACCTGATCGTCGAGGCAGACGCCGTGGACCGGTTCGGCGAACTGCCGCCCGAATTCTCCTGGGTCACCATCGGGCAGCTCACCGACCTGCTACGCCACGGAAACTACGTCAACGTGCAGGCGCGCACGCTGATCTCCTGCCTGAGCACGCTGCGGTGAGAGCGACCGGACCCGTGCGCATGGGCGTGCTGGGGTGCGCCGACATCGCCGTGCGGCGTGTGCTGCCCGCGATCGCGGCCGTCCCCGGTGTGGAGGCCGCAGTCGTCGCGAGCCGGGACCGGAGCACCGCCGAACGCGTTGCCGCGGCCAACGGCGCCGCCGCCGTGACCGGCTACGACGCGGTCCTGCACCGCCAGGACGTCGATGCCGTGTACGTGCCGCTTCCCACCGCGCTGCACGCCGAGTGGGTGGAGCGGGCGTTGCTCGCCGGCAAGCACGTACTGTCCGAGAAGCCGCTCTCCACCCACGGCGCGCGCACGACCGCACTCGTACGCCTCGCCGCGACGCGGGGTCTGGTGCTGCGGGAGAACTTCATGTTCCCGTTCCACAGTCAGCACCGGCGAGTCCTGGATCTCGTGGAAGCCGGCGCGATCGGGGAACTGCGCTCGCTGAACGCCGTGTTCTCCGTCCCGCCCCGACCTGATGCGGACATCCGCTACCGCCCCGATCTGGGCGGCGGTTCGCTGCTCGACCTCGGTGTCTATCCGCTCCGCGCGGCCCAGCTCCTCCTCGGGAACGAGCTCGACGTGCTGGGGGCCACGCTCGCCCGGGACACCCGCAGGGGCGTGGACCTCGGCGGCGCCGCTCTCCTGCGGTCTTCGGAGGACGTCTTCGTCCAGGTCACCTTCGGCATGCGGAACTTCTACCGCGCCTCCTACGAACTGTGCGGAAGCGAGGGCCGCATCACGGTCGAGCGGGCCTACGCACCTCCGGCCGACCTGCGCCCCGACGTGCGGGTCGAGCGCGAGCGGGGGGTCGAGCAGATGGCGTGGCCGCCGGACGACCAGTACACGGCCGCGATGCGCGGCTTCGCCGACGCGGTGCGCTCACCCGCGTCGCGGACGGATGATCCGCTGAGCCATCCCGCCGTCGTCCTGGGCACTCTGGTGGACGACGTCCTCCGAAAGGCCGGCTGAGTAGGCAGCACAGGGGCTGCGGGCTCCGGGTGTGCCGGTCAGGTGGGCGTCGATGCGGGCGAGGCCGATGGCGGAGCCGGTGAGCTGGTGCCGGAGGCTGGTCCTCGCCAGACCGCGGCAACGAATCCGCGCAGGCCGCAGCGCCCGACGCCTGACGACGTCGGCTCCCAGGACCACAACCAGGTCCTGGGAGCCGACGTCACTCACGGGCCCGAATCGGCCGACAGCGTCCGGGAGCCGGTGCGGGCCCGGTCCGGCACCGGCCGTACGTCCTCCCGCCCTCACCGCTCCTGGGCCCGGGATACGAGGCGATGCTCAGGCGAGCGCGAAGCCGGCGGAGACCTTGCGTGCCGCTTCCTCGATGTCGGTGTGCGCGGCCTTCAGCGACCCCTCGGCCATCTCGACGAGCGACTCCATCCCGGGCGTCTTCCCCGCCAGCGTGAGCTGGGCCGTCACCACGGTGAGTTCCATACCGAGGGCATCCTGGAAGACGGTCCTCACGTAGGTGTCGGCGTGGTTCCACGCCTCCTGCGGGGCGCCGGGGCTGTAGCCGCCGCCATAAGCCAGGGCCACCGTCACCGGCCGGCCGGCGAGCGGACCCTGCGCCGCGGGGCTGAACAGGGTGCGGCCGAAGATGATCGTCTGATCGATCCACGCCTTCAGACCGGAGGGGATGGACCAGTTGTACATGGGAGCGCTGATCAGCAGGGCGTCCGCGCCCAGCAACTCGTCGATGAGGGTGTCGTGCAGCACACGGGCCTCACGCTGCCTCTCGCTCTGGTGCTCTCCCGGGACGACGAGTGAGGCGAGTGCGTCGCTGTCGACGTGCGGGACGGCGTCCTGGCCGAGATCGCGGTAGGTCACCGTGGCATCCGGCTGCTCCGCGTCCCAGACCTTCCGGAAGGAAGCGGCGAGCGCCTTGGAGACGGACCCTTCCGCGCTGGCGGACGAGTCGATATGGAGAAGGCGGGTCATCTGGCTCTCCTGTGGTGGATGTGCGGCCGCGCACGGCCCATGACGGTTTCCCGACCATGTTCCCGGAGACCCCTCGACTGTCGCTGGAGGCGGTGACGAGGAACGCGAGGACCACCTCGAACTACCAGGAGCACACGCGAGCCGCCGGACGGATCGGAGACGGTGGCCGACGTGACCGGGAGCGGGCCCGCCACCGGGCGCAACCGGCGACTGCCGCGCCGGGAACGCAGCAGTCGCCCTCTTCCCGTTCTGGTCGCGAATCGCCGGCCTTCTCCTTCTTCCTACGGCTTCTTGAGGACCGTCGCTGAGAGCCGCGTGCCGGGCCGGCTCAGCTCCGCCGGGACCAGGTCACCGGAAGAGACGCGAGGTTGTGGTTGACGTCGCCCCGGTGCCAGGTGAGCTCCGACTCCGGTACGGCGAGGCGGAGGTGGGGGAAGCGGCGTACGAGGCCCTTCAGGGCGATGGTGAGTTCGAGACGGGCCAGGGGGGCGCCGAGGCAACGGTGGATGCCGTGGCCGAAGGAGAGGTGCCGGTTGTCGGGGCGGCGAAGGTCCAGGCGGTCCGGGTCGGCGACCAGCGCGGGGTCACGGTTGGCCGCGGAGAGCACGATGAAGACGGGCTCCCCGCGCGGGATCGTCACACCACCGATCTCCACGTCAGCCGTGGTCAGCCGAGGGAAACCGGTGGTGTCGGTGGCGAAGAGGTTGACCACGCGCAGGAGTTCCTCGACGGCAGCGGGCACCTCCTCGGGGTGCTCGGTGAGCCGGCGCCACTGGTCGGGGTGGTGCTCGACCAGCGCCAGCACGGAGTTGGCGAGCTGGCAGGCGGTCGTGTCGAAGCCCGCGCCCAGCAGGGCGTAGCCGAAGACGATCAGCTCCTGCTCGCTGAGGCGGTCGTCGTCGTCGCGGGCGGCGATCAGCGCGGAGAGGAGGTCGTCGCCCGGGTTCTCCCGCTTCACGGCGATCATCCGTGCCATGTAGCCGGCCAGTTGTCCGGCGCCCTCCGCGGCCACCGCGGGGTCACCGGTGACGTTGGCGAACTGGCGGGCCCAGAGCTGGAACTGCTCCTGGTCGTCGACCGGGACGCCGAGCAGTTCGCAGATGACCGTGAGGGGCAGCGGGGAACTCAGCGAGGCCACCAGGTCGGCGGAGTCACCGCCGGCCTCCATCGCGTCGAGGTAGCGGTCCACCAACTCCTCCACACGCGGCCGCATCTGCTCGATCCGGCGTACGGTGAAGGCTCTGGTGACCAGCTTGCGCAGCCGGGTGTGCTCCGGCGGGTCCATGGAGGCGATCATCTCCGGCGGTGCCTTGAGCAGTCCGGGGAACTCCGGGGCGCCCTCGCGGTAGAGCGCGGCGCGGCTGAACCGTGGGTCGGCGAGGGCCTCCCGGGCCTGCTCGTAACCAGTGACCACCCAGGTGTGCCCGCCGGTGGCGACCGGCACCCGGGCCACCGGCGCCTCGGTGCGCAGCCGGGCGTAACCGGGAGCGGGGCCCCGGTAGGAGGAGTACGGGAGGGGGAAGACGGGTGCGGCGGCGGGGGCGTCCCCGCTCCCGTGGCCGATGGGGCACACCGCGTCGTCCCGGCCGACGGGCTCGGGCTGCGCGGTCGCCGCCCGAGCGGCCGGAGCCGCCGGGGTCGCCGGGGTCGAGGGCCGGGTCGGGGTCGTCTCTTGCGTGGTGGTCATCGCTCAGCTCTCCGGTCCGATGAGGACGGCCGAGTAGTTCTTGCGGGCGGCCGTGTCGTACTGCGGGGCGAAGGGGCTGGTGGCCGCAGTGATGTCGCGCCGGAAGCGCTCGGCGGGGCGGCCCTGGGAGAAGCCGCCCGTGCCGTTCGCCTCGGGCGAGGCGCACCAGGCGGTTGCCGCGCGTCCCTCGCCGACGGCGAGGACGGCCCGGGCCGGAGCCGCGGACGGCCCGGCGCTGCAGCCGAGTTCGCGGGCGACGAAGTGCCGGGCGAGGCGGGCCCGGCGGACCGCGGCCACCACATCGAAGTCAAGGACACCGGACCGGCCGGCCGCGCGCTCCACGGCGAGGGTCCGTCTCTCTCCGGCGGCCGTCTCCAGGCCGGTGTCCGGCGGTATCTGGGTGAGCATGCGGGGATACCTCCTGGGGCGGTGCCGGTCGGTGTGGGCCGGGCGGCGGAAGAACGGGCAGCGGGCACGGGCCGGCGGGACGCCGCGCGGCCCAGCCTGTCGGCAGCGACTAGAGGGCGAGTGCACGGACGCTGGACGCGCCGGGTGGCCGGAGCAGGCAGGGGCTGCCGGAGGCACGAGCGCGCAGGACCGGCGTCGAGCTCGACCAGACCGTCATGGACGCCTACGGCTGGGGTCTGGGGTGACGTCCGGCTGGAGCACGGCCCACACGTACCGCAGACGCGGCAGTGGACGGTCAGCCCCACCGCGGGGGGCTCCCGCGAACACATCCCCGGGTGAAGTACCCCCGTCTACGTCCACCGGCGACTTCAGCAACGGTTCGCGGCCTGAGCCGCCACCGGGGCACGAGGCAAAGGAAAAACCCCAGGTCACGGCGAGTGAGTCCTGGGGTTTCTCTGAGCCGCCTTCGGGATTCGAACCCGAGACCTACGCATTACGAGTGCGTTGCTCTGGCCAACTGAGCTAAGGCGGCACGCTCTGTCGCACCATGGTGCGATCAGCAGCGACGCCAAGTCTACACAGTTTCCAGGGGTGCTCCGTACCGCCCGCTCCCGTCACCGTATCCGCAGGTCAGGTGCACTTCTTGCCGTCCTCGGGCGGCGTGCCGTCCAGCAGGTAGGTGTTGATCGCCGTGTCGACGCAGTCACTGCCCCGGCCGTACGCCGTGTGCCCGTCACCCTCGTAGGTGAGCAGAGTGCCGGAGGAGAGCTGGCCCGCGAGGGACTCGGCCCACTTGTAAGGGGTGGCCGGATCGCGGGTGGTGCCGACCACGACGATCGGCGCCGCGCCCTTCGCCTCGGTGCGGTGCGGGGTGCCACTGGGGTCCACGGGCCAGGCGCCGCAGTTCAGGGCGGCCCAGGCGAATCCCCTGCCGAAGACCGGCGAGGCCTTCTCGAACTCCGGGAGCGCCTCCTCCACCGCTGCGGAGCCGGTGAAGGCGGGCGGCACGTCGAGGCAGTTCACGGCGGCGTTGGCGAACATCAGGTTGGCGTACTCACCGCCCGGCTGACGCTCGTAGTAACTGTCGGCCAGAGCGAGCAGACCGGAGCCGTCGCCGCGCTGCGCGCCGTCGACGGCTTCGCGGAGCTGGGGCCAGGCGCCCTCGTCGTACATGGCGGCGATCACACCCGTGGTCGCCAGGGACTCGGTCAGCTTCCGGGTCTCACCGGTCGCCGCGGGTGCGGAGTCCAGATCGGCGAAGAGCCTCTTCAGCGCCGTGGCCGCATCGGCGACGGACGTGGTGCCGAGCGGGCAGTCGGCCTGCTTCACACAGTCCGCGGCGAAGGACTGGAACGCGGCCTCGAAGCCCGCGGTCTGGTCGCGGTTGATGTCGACCGCGGGAAGCGAGGGGTCCATCGCCCCGTCCAGGACGAGGCGTCCGGTCCGGGTGGGGAACAGCTCGGCGTAGGTCGCGCCGAGGAACGTGCCGTACGAGGCGCCGACGTAGTGCAGCTTCTCGTCACCGAGCAGGGAGCGCAGGATGTCCATGTCGCGAGCCGTCTCGACCGTGGAGACGTGCGGGAGGATCTTGCCGGAGCGCTTCTCGCAGCCGGCGGCGAACTTCTCGTAGGACTTCTTCAGCGCGGTGATCTCGCGCTGGTCGTCCGGGGTCTGGTCCACCTGCGTGTAAGCGTCCATCTCCTTGCCGGTGAGGCACTTGACCGGTGCACTGCGGGCCACTCCGCGCGGGTCGACGGCCACCATGTCGTACCGGGCACGGACGGGAGCGGGGTAACCGAGGGCCGCGTACCCCTGGAGGTAGCCGACGGCCGAGCCGCCGGGGCCGCCGGGATTCACCAGGAGCGAGCCGATCCGCTTGCCCGGCCCGGTGGCCTTCTTACGGGAGACGGCCAGCTGGACGTCTCCGTCACCAGGCTTCGAGTAGTCCAGCGGGGCCTTCATCGTGGTGCACTGGAAGTCCTCCGTACCGCAGTCCCGCCAGCGCAGCTTCTGCCCGTAGTACGGCTTAAGTTCCTCGGCGACGGCCGAACCCGTCGCCGAGGCGTTCGGCGCCGAGCCGCCACTGCTGCAACCGGTGACGAGAAGGCCGGCAGTGCCGAACGCGGTGGCGAAGATACGGAGCAGGCGCCTGGTGTCCATCCCCGGAGCCTAGCCTCCGCGGGACGACTCGACCGATTCCCCACTCATACGGGTGAATCCACCCACCATCGGGAAGCCCCGTCTGCCGGGTCGACGCCGGACATCAGCCCGCTCGGAGCGCCACCGCCATCGCCTCCACGGCGAGCAGGGGCGCCACGTTGCGGTCGAGGGCACGGCGGCAGGCGATGACGGCCTCGATACGGCGCAGCGTGCGCTCGGGCGTGGACGACTCGGCGACCCGGTCGAGTGCGTCCCGTACATCGGTGTTGGCGAGGGCGATCCGGGACCCCAGCTGAAGAGCCAGTACATCGCGGTAGAAACCGGTGAGTTCGCTCAGCGCCAGGTCGAGGCTGTCCCGCTGCGTACGCGTCCTGCGGCGCTTCTGCCTGTCCTCCAGCTCCTTCATCGCACCGGCCGTACCGCGCGGCATCCGGCCCCCGGCCACAGCGCCGAGCGCGGCCTTCATGTCGTCCGTCTCCTTGACGTCGACCTCTTCGGCGACCTGCTTGGCGTCGTCCGTGGCCGTATCGATCAGCTCCTGGGCCGCCTTGAGGCAGCCGCCGACGTCATGGACGCGCAGAGGAAGCCTGAGCACAGCGGCACGGCGGGCACGCGCCCGTTCGTCCGTGGCCAGACGGCGCGCCCTGCCGATGTGCCCCTGGGTGGCCCGGGCGGCTGACGCGGCGCGCTCGGGATCGATCCCGTCACGCCTGATCAGCACATCGGCCACGGCGTCGACGGGGGGCGTACGCAGCGTGAGATGGCGGCAGCGGGAGCGGATCGTGGGCAGCACGTCCTCGAGGGAGGGGGCGCAGAGCAGCCACACCGTGCGGGGCGCGGGCTCCTCCACCGCCTTCAACAGGACGTTGCCCGCGCCCTCGGTGAGACGGTCGGCGTCCTCCATGACGATGACCTGCCAGCGCCCCACGGCGGGGGACAGCTGGGCACGACGGACCAGCTCGCGGGTCTCCTTCACGCCGATGGAGAGCAGATCCGTGCGGATCACCTCGACATCGGCGTGGGTACCGATCAGCGCCGTGTGGCAGCCGTCGCAGAACCCGCAGCCTGGCGCCCCGCCCAGGGCCCGGTCGGGGCTGGTGCACTGGAGCGCGGCGGCGAAGGCGCGGGCAGCGGTGGACCGGCCGGAGCCGGGCGGGCCCGTGAACAGCCAGGCATGGGTCATCTTCGAGCCCGGAGGCACCGGCTCGCCGGCGGAAACGGCGGTGACCAGTACGTCGGCGTCCCGGGCGGCGGCACCGAGCTGCTCCTGCACCCGGTCCTGTCCGACCAGGTCGTCCCATACGGTCATGGTCACCGCCCTTCCGGTGGTGTGGTGCGGCACGCCGGAATCCCAGCGCCTCCCCATTGTGCGGGAAGGGTCTGACAATCCCGGCGTTCCGTCCCCACCGCCCGCTCCCGTCAGCGGCGCGGCCGGCGTCCGCCCCGCCCGGATCCGCCCTGCTCGTCGTCCTGGCCTCCGAGCAGTTCGTCGGCCAGGGACGGCAGATCGTCGAGCGGCGTCTCCTCGGCCCAGTCGGAACGCGGCCGCTGCCGGCGGCCGGCGGCGTCCTGCGCCGCCCGTCCGGCCTGCGGGTCGTCGCTGACCTGCGGCAGTTCGCGGGTGCGCTCGTTCTCGCTCTCGGGACGGGAAGCGCCGCGCTCCTCACGGAAGACGCCCGGCGGTACCCGGTCCGTCGGGTCCGCGTCGCGCACGGGCGGCAGTACGGCGGTCTCGTCCGCGTCCCTGACGGGCGGCAGGACAGTCGTCTCGTCGGAGTCGCCCGCCGGTCGGTCCGGCCTGGCGACCGGCACGGGCTGCGTGATCTCGTTGGGATTGACGACCGGAGTCGGCACGGTGAGTTCGTTGTCCGGCACGGAGGGCCCGGAGGACCCGGAACCGGGACGGCCGTACTCCTCAGCACGCTGTGCCGCGGCGGCCTCCTCGGCCCGGGCGGCAGCCTCGGCCTCGGCGCGACTACGCGCCTCCTCGGCCCGTACCAGCGCCTCCTCCGCCTTGCGCTGCTTCTCCAGGCGGAGCTCCTCCGCCTCCTTACGAAGCCGCGCCTCCTCCTGCGCCTGCCGGCGCAGCCGCTCCTGCTCGGCCTCGCGCGCCCGGTCCTCCGCCTCGATGCGGGCCCGCTCCTCCTCCGCGCGGCGGCGGGCCTCCTCGGCGCGCTGCCGGGCCTCCTCCGCCTGCCGTTCGGCCTCGCGCTGCCGGGCCTCTTCCTCCTCGCGGCGCTTGCGCTCCTCCTCCTCGGCACGGAGCTTGGCGAGCTGAGCCTGGCGCTCCCGCTCCAGGCGCTCCTCCTCGGCCTTGCGCGCCGCCTCTTCCTCGGCCCTGCGCCTGGCCTCCTCCTCGGCTGCCTTGCGCGCGTCCTCCTGGGCCTTGATCTCGGCCTCGGAGAGCGGCAGGAGGTGATCGAGCCGGTGGCGTACGACGGTGGTGATGGCTTCCGGCTCCTGCCCGGCGTCCACCACGAGGTAGCGGGCCGGGTCGGCCGCCGCGAGGGTCAGGAAGCCGGACCGGACGCGGGTGTGGAATGCGGCCGGTTCGGACTCCAGCCGGTCGGGCGCCTCGGTGAAGCGCTCCCGTGCCGTCTCCGGGTCGACGTCCAGGAGCACCGTCAGATGCGGTACGAGCCCGCTCGTGGCCCAGCGGGAGATCCGGGCGATCTCGGTCGGGGCGAGGTCACGCCCCGCGCCCTGGTAGGCGACCGAGGAGTCGATGTAACGGTCCGAGATGACGATCGCGCCGCGCTCCAGTGCCGGGCGGACGACCGAGTCGACGTGCTCGGCGCGGTCGGCGGCGTACAGCAGAGCCTCGGCGCGGTTGGACAGTCCGGCCGACGAGACGTCCAGCAGGATGGAACGCAGCCGCTTGCCGACCGGGGTGGCGCCCGGCTCGCGGGTCACGACGACCTCGTGGCCCTTGGCACGGATCCATTCGGCGAGCGCCTCGACCTGGGTGGACTTACCGGCTCCGTCGCCGCCCTCCAGCACGAGGAAGAAACCGTTCGCCGCCGGCGCGACGGCGGGGTCGCCGCCACGCAGCGCCTCACGCAGATCGCGCCGGAGCGGCACACCGGCACGGTCGTCGGTCTTGGCGAGGACGATCACGGCCACGGGCAGCAGCAGGGCACCGATGAGCATCAGCACGAAGGCCGCACCACCGTGCGCGAAGACGAAGTCGCCGGATCCCAGGCGGTGCCGCCCGATGGCCGCGGCGAGCAGCGGGCCGCCCACCGCGCCGAGAGCGACCAGCACCCGGACGACGGCCTGGAGGTGTTCGGTGGCCCTGGCCTGCCGGGGGGCCTCCGTCTCCTGGTCGATGACGGCGTGCCCGATGTGTGCGGCGACGCCCGCCGCGTAACCGGCGAGCAGCGCGATCAACAGCCCGGTGGCGGTGTCGGGCACCAGGCCGAGCGCGAGGAGGGCCAGACCCGTGACGGCGACCGCGAGTGCCAGCAGCCGACGCCGCGACAGGGCGGGCAGCACCTTGCGCGCGGTACGGATACCGAGCGCGGTGCCACCGGTCAGGGCCAGGACCAGCAGGGCGAAGGTGGCGGGCCCGCCACCGAGATCGGCGGCGTGCAGCACGGAGACGGCGGCAGCCGCGGCGACGGCCCCGGCGACCGCGGCGCACACGGCGACGACCAGCGGAACGCTGCCGGTGCGGCCCTTGTCGGAACCCGTTCCGGTGACCGGCCGGCGCAGGCCCTCCAGGGGCGAGCGGGGGCGGGGCGTCCGGGTGGCCGGGAATTCGAGGAAGTACAGGGTCGAGACGGAAGCGGCGAAGAGCCCCGCCGCGACGTAGGAACCCAGAGCGGCCTGGTGGAGGGAGAACCAGTCGAAGCCGGTACCGAGCAGTCCGCCGATCAGCGCGGCGACCACCAGCACGGTGGCGGCTGCCGGGACCGCCAGGAAGTTCGTCCTCAGGGAGAGCCTGCGCAGGGCGTCGAGGTGGTCCGGGAGCGGGCGCACGGCGGCGCCCTCCAGGGGCGGTGCGGGGAGCAGCGCGGGAGCCGCGCTCTCCTTGGCCACCGCCCACAGCCGTTCGCCGGCCCCGACCACGAAGACGGTGATCAGGATCATCATGAGTGCCTTGTCGGGCGTCCAGTCGATCCACAGGGGTGCGACGACCAGCAGAGCGAGTCGCAGCCCGTCCGCCCCGATCATCAGCCAGCGGCGGTCGACGGGACCGCCTGGCGCCGTGAGCGCCGTGAGAGGCCCCAGGAGCACGGCTCCGAAGAGCACGGTGGAAAGAATCCGGGCACCGAACACAGCGGCGACGGCAAAGGCCGCCCCGCGGTACCCGGCCCCGAAGGAGCCCTCGAGGACCGCCGCTTGCAGCGACAACAGCACCAGCACGAGAAGGGCGAGTGAATCGCCGATACTGCCGACGAGCTGGGCGCTCCACAACCGCCTGAGCGGGGGAACACGCAAAAGGGCTCGTACGGCGCGCTCGCGTGAGTCTGCGGCAAGTGTGTCGGAGGTGGGGCTCACGACCGGTGGCTGCTCGGCTCGCGTCATCCGCCCAGCCTATCGGGAGCGGCGCGGTGTCCGGGGGCCGCGTCCGAACATATGCCCCATAGAGAGGCAGACCACTTTCGTGCGAACGCCGGAAGGGCCGGGATGTCCCGGCCCTTCCGGCGTTCGCGTACGGCCCGACGGTCAGCTCCGCACTTCCGCGGAACCGATAGCGTCGGTCAGCTCTCCTCGGTCGAAGCCGTCCTCTTCGCCGCGGCGGCCGTCTTCTTCGCGGGCGCCTTCCTGGCCGCGGTCGTCGTCTTCGCGGTCGTCGTCTTCTTGGCAGCCGTGACCTTCTTGGCCGTCGTCGCCTTCTTCGTGGTCGCGGCCTTCTTCGCCGTAGCCTTCTTGGCCGGAGCCTTCTTCGCCGTCTTCTTCTTCGCCGGCCCCTTGGCGCGCTTCTCGGCGAGCAGCTCGTAGCCGCGCTCCGGCGTGATGTCCTCGACGCTGTCGTCGGTCCGCAGCGTCGCGTTCGTCTCGCCGTCGGTGACGTACGCGCCGAAGCGGCCGTCCTTCACGACCACCGGAGCCCCGCTCACGGGGTCCGTGCCCAGTTCCTTGAGCGGCGGCTTGGCGGCGGCCCTCCCACGCTGCTTCGGCTGGGCGTAGATCGCGAGGGCCTCGTCGAGCGTGATGTCGAAGAGCTGGTCCTCGGACGTCAGCGAACGCGAGTCCGTGCCCTTCTTGAGATAGGGCCCGTAGCGGCCGTTCTGCGCGGTGATCTCCACGCCCTCGGCGTCCTCACCGACGACCCTCGGCAGCGACATCAGCTTGAGTGCGTCGGCCAGTGTCACCGTGTCGAGCGACATCGACTTGAAGAGGCTGGCCGTCCGCGGCTTCACCGCGTTCTTGCCCGTCTTCGGCGTGCCCTCGGGCAGCACCTCGGTGACGTACGGGCCGTAACGCCCGTCCTTGGCGATGATCTGGTGACCGCTGACCGGGTCGGTACCGAGCTCGAAATCGCCGCTCGGCTTGGCCAGCAGCTCCTCGGCGAGCTCCACGGACAACTCGTCGGGCGCCAGGTCCTCCGGCACGTCCGCGCGCTGGTGGCCCTCGGAGTCCTTCTCGCCACGCTCGATGTACGGGCCGTAGCGGCCGACGCGCAGCTTGATGTCGTTGCCGACGGGGAACGAGGAGATCTCGCGGGCGTCGATCGCGCCCAGATCGGTCACGAGCTCCTTCAGACCACCGAGGTGGTCGCCGTCGCCGTTGCCCGCGGAGGAGGCGGCACCCGCACCGGTCGTGTCGTCGCCGGTCCCGAAGTAGAAGCGCTTCAGCCACGGCACCGACTGGGCCTCGCCCCGGGCGATGCGGTCGAGGTCGTCCTCCATGCGGGCGGTGAAGTCGTAGTCGACGAGCCGGCCGAAGTGCTTCTCCAACAGGTTGACCACGGCGAACGAGAGGAACGACGGCACCAGGGCCGTGCCCTTCTTGAACACGTAGCCGCGGTCCAGGATGGTCCCGATGATCGAGGCGTACGTCGACGGGCGGCCGATCTCCCGCTCCTCGAGCTCCTTGACCAGCGAGGCCTCGGTGTAGCGAGCCGGCGGCTTGGTGGCATGGCCGTCGACCGTCACCTCCTCGGCGGTCAGCGCGTCACCCTCGGCGACCTGCGGCAGTCGGCGCTCGCGGTCGTCCAGCTCGGCGTTCGGGTCGTCCGCGCCCTCGACGTACGCCTTCATGAAGCCGTGGAAGGTGATCGTCTTGCCGGACGCGGAGAACTCGGCGTCACGGCCGTCGCTCGCCCGGCCACCGATCTTGACGGTGACGGAGTTGCCGACGGCGTCCTTCATCTGGGAGGCGACGGTCCGCTTCCAGATCAGCTCGTAGAGCCGGAACTGGTCGCCGGTGAGACCCGTCTCGGCCGGGGTGCGGAAGCGGTCGCCTGAAGGGCGGATCGCCTCGTGCGCCTCCTGCGCGTTCTTGACCTTCCCGGCGTAGGTGCGGGGCTTGTCGGGCAGGTAGTTCGCGCCGTACAACTGCGTGACCTGCGCCCGGGCCGCGGAGACCGCGGTGTCCGAGAGCGTCGTGGAGTCCGTACGCATGTAAGTGATGAAGCCGTTCTCGTACAGCTTCTGCGCCACCTGCATGGTGGCCTTGGCCCCGAAGCCCAGCTTGCGGCTCGCCTCCTGCTGGAGGGTCGTCGTACGGAAGGGCGCGTACGGCGAGCGGCGGTACGGCTTCGACTCGACCGAGCGGACCGCGAACGTGGAGTCGGCGAGCGCCGCCGCCAGGGCGCGGGCGTTCGCCTCGTCCAGGTGCAGCGTCTGGCCCGAGCCGGACTTGAGCTGCCCGTCCGGGCCGAAGTCACGGCCCTGGGCGATGCGGCGCCCGTCGACCGCGCTGAGGCGGGCGGTGAGCGTCGAGGGGTCGGAGGCGTCACCGGTTCGCCCGGTGGCGAACGTACCGGTCAGGTCCCAGTACTCGGCGGAGCGGAAGGCGATGCGCTCGCGCTCCCGCTCGACGACGAGCCGGGTGGCGACGGACTGGACACGGCCCGCGGAAAGCCGCGGCATGACCTTCTTCCACAGGACCGGCGAGACCTCGTAGCCATAGAGGCGGTCGAGGATACGGCGGGTCTCCTGGGCGTCGACCATGCGCTGGTTCAGCTCGCGCGGATTGGCGACGGCGGCCCGGATCGCGTCCTTGGTGATCTCGTGGAAGACCATCCGGTGGACCGGGACCTTGGGCCGGAGGACTTCCTGCAGGTGCCACGCGATGGCTTCGCCCTCGCGGTCCTCATCGGTGGCGAGGAAAAGTTCGTCGGATTCGGCGAGGAGCTGCTTGAGCTTCCTGACCTGGGCTTTCTTGTCGGCGTTGACGACGTAGATCGGCTGGAAGTCGTTGTCGACATCCACGCCGAGGCGGCGTACCTCGCCGGTGTACTCGTCCGGCACCTCGGCGGCGCCGTTCGGCAGGTCGCGGATGTGCCCGACGCTCGCCTCGACGACGTATCCGGGGCCGAGATAGCCCTTGATCGTCTTCGCCTTGGCAGGCGACTCGACAATGACGAGTCGGCGGCCTGCGCTCTCGCTGGTCGGGGACAACTTCGCTCTTCTCTCCGGTCGGCACTCGTGGGCATCCGGGCAGCGCTGTGACGCTGCCCGCGGTGCTGTCGCTGCGGAGTGTGACGGTACAACCCGCCCCCGTGTCAAACGGCAAAAGCCCGCAACGGCCACTCGAACGGTAACCCGACTTCCGTCTTTCCTGCCGCCCGGACTGCCCGGCCCGCTCCTCGCAGCACCGTCGCCTGCGGGTTTCGAGGCGTGACGGGGAAGTGTGCGGGACACCTGCCCGGCCGCGCCGCCCTGCCGGAGGAGTGGACCAGGGCGTGTTTCGAAAGTAGCGCCGTCCGCCCGAAGGGCGGGCCCGGCGTCGCCAGGCAGGCGGGACTTTCGAAACACGCCCTAGACGCGGGTGAAGCACCACACGCCGAGGACGAGGAAGAGTACGCCGAAGAGCGTGGCGAGGGCGGTGGAGGCGACGGGGCTCACACCGAGCGCCACCGGCGCGCGCTGGATGGTGCGCGCCCCCGTCCAGAGGAGGAGGGCGGCACCGAACAGTGCGAAAGCCGCACCGGCGAAGACCGCTGTGACACTTTCCATGTCCGTACCCCTCACGCTCTTCTCCTCGGCGCCGGGCGGCACTCGTACGCCGCCGCCCTGCCCGTGGCTCCCATGCCGTCACACTGTGCGGGCGCTCGGCAGTGGGGAGGCTGCCACGCCGGAGGGTCCTCCGAACGAACCCGGGATGAACACCGTGCAACCACCCGGAAACCGTCACGAACGGAACCTGCGGTCTGCCACGGAACGATGCCGGGGCCGCCGTGGAGACGCTGGTCAGAGGGGTGTTGGGCATCGGAGCGCGAGGCTTCGGCGCGCGGGAACGGAGCGCGGGCGCGGCGACCTGCCGGAGAGCGGGCGGCACCGCCGACGCGCCGTCACGTCACCCCGTCATCGCACAGGCCGCCATCGCACAGGCCGTCATCGCACAGGCTCCAGAAAGCCTTCCTCCACCAGCAGCCGGATCGCCTGCGGGGTGCGGTCGCGCAGCAGCACCGGGTCCTCGGCCATCAGCTGAGCGATGGCGTCCAGGATCCGGCCCGCGGGCAGCGAACCGTCGCACACACCTGCGAACCCGGCCCCTACGGCATCGACCTTGGTCGCACGGCGCATTCCGCGGTGCTGACGCAGCACCACGTGCTCCGGGTCCTCGGCGCCCGGCATTCCGACCTGTTCCTGAACGACCTCTTCGGCGAGGGTGAAGTGCTCGGCGAGCAAGGCCGCGTCGTCGTGCTCCCGCAGATAGTCCTGCCGGGCGAAATGTGCCTCGACAGCGGGCCCGAGGGGCTGCTCCACCGCGTGCGGCCATTCCTCGGCCACGATCGAGGGGCTCCCGGCGGCCGCCGCGGCGGACTTCCGGAGCGTGATCCAGCCGAAGCCGACCGCCTTGGTGCTGCGGGCCTCGAACTCGTCCAGCCATGCCTCGTACCGCTCGGTGTAGAGAGCGGGGTCGGTGCGGTGGTCGCCGCTGTCACGCAGCCACAGCTCGGCGTACTGCGTGATGTCCTGCACCTCTCGTTGCACGATCCAGGCGTCGCAGCCGGCGGGCACCCAGGAGCGCACCCGGTCCTGCCACTCCTCGCCCTGGACGTGCTGCCAGTTGGCGAGGAACTGCGCGTACCCGCCCTCGTTGAGCCGGTCCCCGGCCTGCTGCACGAGGGTCCGGCACAGGTCGTCGCCGCCCATCCCTCCGTCGCGGTACGTCAGCCGGGCCCCGGGCGAGATGACGAAGGGCGGGTTGGACACGATCAGGTCGTACGTCTCGGCACCGACCGGTTCGAAGAGAGAGCCCTCCCGCAGATCGGCGGGGGCCGCTCCGGACAGGGCAAGCGTCAGGCGGGTGAATTCCAGCGCACGCGGGTTGACGTCCGTGGCCGTGACCCGGGTGGCGTGCTGGGCGGCGTGCAGAGCCTGGATGCCGGACCCGGTACCGAGATCGAGAGCGGAGGCCACAGGCCTGCGTACGGTGATGCCGGCGAGCGTGGTGGAGGCTCCGCCCACACCCAGGACGACGCCTTCCTCGTGCGAGCCGATACCTCCGGCTCCGCCGACCGCACACCCCAGGTCGGAGACGATGAACCAGTCCTGCCCCTCAGGTCCGCCGTAGGGCCGTACGTCGACGGTCGCTGTCACCAGATCGTCCTCGCGGACCGCCCAGCCGTCCTCCACGCACTCCTCCAGCGGGAGGGCCGCGGCGGCAGCGGCGGCGGGAACGGGACGCTGCAGAAGGAAAAGCCGCACCAGCGTGTCGAGCGGCGAATCCCCGCGCGTGGCCCGGAGCGCCGGGACGGTTTCACTGCGGGCGAGCGCGGCGTACGCCGGCGCGCCGAGTTGTTCGAGGAGCCCGTCGGCGGTGAACGCGGCGGCGATCAGGGCTTCGCGGAGCCGGGGGGCACGGTCGGATGCGGGGAGGCTGGTCGTACTCACCCGCCCATTGTGTCCGCTCACGCCGACAACGGCAGCTGTCCGGCCTCCACGAGGGCCGGCCGGACAGCTGCGAGGGGTCCCGGGCCGCTACGGCTTCCCCACCGCTACGGCCTCTCGGACACTGAGGTTCCCGGCCGCTACGCCTACTCGCTCGCCGAGGCGGAAGGTGCTGCGGACTTCGACTCCGGGGCGGACGGAGCGGAGGCGGGGGGAGCCGATGCCGTCGGCTTCTGGCAGCCCTTCTGCTTCGCCATCGCGGAACCGACCTCGCCGGACTGCAACTTCTTCAGCGCCTGGTCACCATTGGTGCTGATCTTCGTCAGTTCGTCGGCGATGCCGTTGAGCCCGTCGGCGAACTTCGCCTGGTCCTTCGGATCGAGCGCGTCGACCTTCGTCTTCAGGTTCGCGTAGGCCGTCGAGGAAGCGTTGAGCTCTTTCACGGCCTCCTTGTGCGTGGTCTCTCCGCCGTCCACGGGCGGCGCGCCCGCCGACTGCACAGCCGTGCCCAGCGCCTTGTACGCCTGCGAGATCTGCTGGAAGGCGGCCGAGTCGGTCTTCTGGACATCGGCGGGCTTGCTCTCATCACCCGTCTGCTGCTGGATCGCGGCATTGGCGTTCGCGATCTTCTGCAACTGCGGCTGAACCTGGTCGCAGACCTTCTTCGCCCAGTCGTTCACCTTGTCATCGCTGTCGTCGCTGCAACCCGACAGCGTCAGTACGAGTACCGCACCGCCGGACAGTGCGGCTGCAAGCTTCTTGTTCACCGGTTTGGGTCCCTTCCAAGGCTCTCGGCCCCGGAACTTACACGTCGAATGGCCGACAATCAGGCGCCGGTCCTCCGATATATATGCTTTTGAAGCCATTTGCACCAAGGGAAATGAGGGAGATACAACTCACCTGACCACTCGGCCCTCCGTACGGAAACGCCTCCTCCACGCCAGCCGTGGCGGGCAGGGAGCGATGGACAGCACCTCAGGACGGCTGGCGGCGCGCCTGTCTGAGTGCGCGTCACCTCGGGGCCGGTTCGCCCGCGACCGCATGGCTCAAGAAACCGGGGCACGACCCGCGGACTTGGCGGTGCCGCCCCCGCGGTCGTCACCGCCACCGGCACCCGGGCCACCGCCGGGGCCGCCGCCCAGGCTGCCGCTGTCGCCCACGGCGATCCCTCGCCGCTTGGACACGTAGACCGCACCGACGATGACCACGACGGCGAGGACGGCGACCAGGGCCCGCAGCCCCGCGCTCGTGTCCTCGCCGTAGCTGAACCGCACCACCGCGGGGGCGATGAGCAGCGCCACCAGATTCATCACCTTGAGGAGCGGGTTGATGGCAGGGCCCGCCGTGTCCTTGAAGGGGTCGCCGACCGTGTCGCCGATGACCGTCGCGGCATGGGCCTCGCTGCCCTTGCCGCCGTGGTGTCCGTCCTCGACGAGCTTCTTGGCGTTGTCCCACGCTCCACCGGAGTTGGCGAGGAAAACGGCCATCAGGGTGCCGGTGGCGATGGCTCCTGCGAGGTAGGCGGCGAGAGCCCCGACCCCCAGTGTGAACCCGACCGCGATCGGCGCCAGGACCGCGAGCAGCCCGGGCGTGGCGAGCTCGCGCAGCGCGTCCCTGGTGCAGATGTCGACGACGCGACCGTACTCCGGCTTCTCCGTGTGATTCATGATCCCGGGGTGTTCCCGGAACTGCCGCCGCACCTCGTGGACCACGGCCCCGGCCGAACGGGAGACCGCGCTGATGGCCAGTCCGGAGAAGAGGAAGACGACGGCGGCTCCGAAAATCAGACCGACCAGGTTGTTCGGCTGCGAGATGTCCGTGCTCAGTCCGAGTTCTCCTGTCCTGGCTCCCACGGCGTCGACCGCCGAGGCGACGGCATCCCGGTACGCGCCGAACAGCGCCGCCGCCGCCAGTACCGCCGTGGCGATCGCGATTCCCTTGGTGATGGCCTTGGTGGTGTTGCCGACTGCGTCCAGATCCGTGAGGACCTGGGCACCGGCGCCCGTGACGTCCCCGGACATCTCGGCGATGCCCTGGGCGTTGTCGGAGACCGGGCCGAAGGTGTCCATCGCGACGATGACTCCGACGGTGGTGAGCAGGCCGGTCCCGGCCAGGGCCACCGCGAAGAGGGCCAGCATGATCGACGTACCGCCGAGCAGGAAGGCCCCGTAGACGCCGAGCCCGATCAGGATCGCGGTGTAGACGGCCGACTCCAGGCCGAGGGAGACACCCGCGAGCACGACCGTCGCCGGACCGGTCAGCGAGGACCTCCCGATGTCCCGGACCGGGCGTCGGCCGGTTTCGGTGAAGTAGCCGGTGAGCTGCTGGATCAAGGCGGCGAGCACGATGCCGATGGTGACGGCGACCAGTGCGAGGACGCGCGGGTCACCTGCGTGCGAGGTGATGGCCTCGTCGGTGACCCCGTCCAGCTCGGCGTACGAGGACGGCAGGTGGACGAATACGGCCACCGTCACGAGGACCAGCGAGATCACGGCGGAGACGAAGAACCCGCGGTTGATGGCGCTCATCCCGCTGTGGTCGGTGCGCCTGGGAGCGACGGCGAAGATTCCGATCATCGCCGTGACCACACCGATCGCCGGGACGATCAGCGGAAAGGCGAGGCCCGAGTCCCCGAAGGCGGCCTTGCCCAGGATGAGCGCGGCCACGAGCGTCACGGCGTACGACTCGAACAGGTCGGCGGCCATACCCGCGCAGTCACCGACGTTGTCGCCCACGTTGTCGGCGATGGTGGCGGCGTTGCGCGGGTCGTCCTCGGGGATGCCCTGCTCCACCTTGCCCACGAGGTCGGCGCCCACGTCCGCGGCCTTGGTGAAGATGCCGCCCCCGACTCGCATGAACATGGCGATCAATGCGGCGCCGAGGCCGAACCCCTCCAGTACCTCGGGCGCGTCGGCGGCGTAGACGAGCACCACGCAGGAGGCGCCGAGCAGACCGAGGCCCACCGTGATCATGCCGACCACACCACCCGTACGAAAAGCGATCTTCATCGCTTGGTGCGAAGCGGTGGTCAGATCCGTTTCCGGTTCTCCTGGGGCGGGAGTCGCCTGACGCGCGGCGGCGGCCACGCGCACATTGCTGCGTACGGCGAGCCGCATACCGGTGTATCCGGTGGCTGCCGAGAAAAGCGCACCCACCAGGAAGAACAGCGAGCGCCCCGCGCGCTGCGACCAGTCGTCGGCCGGAAGCAGCAGGAGCAGGAAGAACACGACCACGGCGAAAATGCCCACGGTCCGCAGCTGCCGGGTCAGATAGGCACGCGCGCCTTCCTGGACGGCCGCCGCGATCTCCTTCATGCGTTCGGTACCCGCGCTGGCTGCCAGGACCTGGCGCACGAGCAGAAGGGCCACGACCAGGGCGGCAAGGGCGACGACCACGATGACCACGACGATCAGCCTGTTGCCGTCGGTGAGTACTGCGGCTGCGACCGAAGTGGAGCGGCCGGAAGGTACGGGGCCGTGCGTCAGTTCTGCCAGTGGGGTGTCGAAGAACTCCGCCATACGTCCTCCTTGAAGCTGAGCGCTCAAGACGTGGACGAATAGTAGGGAGCGGAACCCGGTCAGATCAGTGAGTGGTCAATGAAATCGACTTTCGTCCACCCAATGCCAAAAGTTCTCACTCGCACCCGGACCCGAATGCAGTAATGAAGTGGACGCGTGACGCCTGTGCAATTGCCTGAGGTCATTGACCAGGAAAAGGAAAGGCCCCTGCTTCTCGGGGCCAGGAGTCGCGGACGGATCAGGGGAGCACGGCGGCCAGAGCCGTCGGCCAGGTCATGCGGATCACTCCACCGTCCGCTCCCGTGCGGACTTCCACATCGTCGACCAGGCCCTTGATGACAGCGAGGCCCATCTCGTCCTCGCTGTCGGCGTCGGTCTCCGGGTCATCCGGACCTCCGCCGCCGGGTGCCACCGACGCCGAGGCGTCGTTGCCCGGGGCGGTGATCCCGTCGCCGACCTCGATGGAGAACGCCTTCTCCTCCTCGATGAGGATGACCGTGACCGGAGCGACGACGTGATGGCTGCGGTGCAGTCCCACAGCGCGGCTGCACGCCTCACCTACAGCGAGTCTGACTTCGTCGAGCACCGCCTCATCGACGCCGGCCCGGCGCGCCACGGCGGCTGCCACCAGGCGGGCCGTCCTGACGTGTTCGGGCTGAGCGCTGAAGCGGAGTTCAACGGTTGGCATGCCATCCCCCTCGAACGTTTGGGCGTGCGTCTCAGGGGCCCGGGCGAGGCGCCCGGTACCCCTGCTCTCACTCTCCTCCGGAAACCGACGAAGCCGGCAGCCGACCGTGTGGTCGACCGCCTGCTCGTGGCGGCCCGTCTGCTGCCGCCTGCCGGTCTGTCACTGCGTGCCGGCCGGCCTTGGAGATGCCGACCTGCACCGACGCCTCAGTCGGTGGCCGCGACAGCTTCGTCGACCGTGGTGTGAATGGGAAACACCTTGGTCAGACCTGTGATCCGGAAAATCTTGAGAATGCGCTCCTGGTTGCACACCAGGCGCAGCGAGCCCTCATGGGCCCGGACACGCTTCAAGCCGCCCACGAGCACGCCGAGGCCGGTGGAGTCGAGGAAGTCGACGCCTTCCATGTCGACAACCAGGTGGTAGCTGCCGTCATTCACCAACTCGACCAACTGCTCGCGCAGCTTGGGCGCGGTATACACATCAATCTCGCCACCGACCTCGACGACCGTACGGTCGCCACCAGGGCCGGACACATTGCGAGTCGACAGGGACAGGTCCACGGATCCTCCAGCACCTTGCTATCGAGCGGTCGCCCCTCGGTCTCCCCGACGGAGGCCAGGGGACGGATCGCCAGCCGCGATGGCATTCAATCACTTACCAGCAGCCATGCACGACGCCTTGGGACCATTGTCCGTCATGCCAGTGACACACTCGGTGCCGATGGCCAAGAATCACCGACCCAGTCGACCACCCGAGAACGCGGGCTCGCGCCCCTCTCCCACGGTGGTTCTCGACCGGCTCGCCGCAGCGGCGGGCCGGGCAGCGCGCATCACTCATAGGGAGCACTTGCCCCCGCGTGCGGGAACCCATGCCATCTGGCCGGATCGCATCCGGCCCGAAGTGATCTCGGCAATCAGCCGGGCCGGGATCGACCATCCGTGGACGCACCAGGCCGTTGCCGCCGAGCACGCCCTGGACGGCGAGTCCGTGGTGATCGCCACCGGGACGGCGTCCGGCAAGTCGCTCGCCTACCTCGCTCCGGTGCTGAGCGCCCTCCTCGACGGCTCCCAGGCTCCGAACGGCCGCGGCGCCACCGCCCTGTACCTGGCCCCCACCAAGGCTCTGGCCGCCGACCAACGCCGCGCGGTGAAAGCGCTCGCGGCGCCCCTCGGCTCCGCGATCCGGCCGGCGGTCTACGACGGCGACACGCCGGTCGAAGAACGCGAATGGGTGCGCCAGTACGCCAATTACGTCCTGACCAATCCGGACATGCTGCATCGAGGCATTCTCCCGTCCCACCCCCGCTGGGCCTCCTTCCTCCGCTCGCTTCGCTTCGTCGTCATCGACGAGTGCCATACCTACCGGGGCGTCTTCGGCTCGCATGTGGCCCAGGTGCTACGCCGTCTTCGCCGCCTCTGCGCCCGCTACGGGTCCGATCCGGTCTTCCTCCTCGCCTCCGCCACAGCGGCACAGCCGTCGGTCGCCGCGAGCCGCCTCACAGGCCTTCCCGTCAAAGAAGTCGCCGACGACGCCTCGCCCCGGGGCGAGCTGATCTTCGCCCTCTGGGAACCGCCACTGACGGACCTGCACGGCGAGAAGGGGGCTCCCGTACGCCGTACCGCCACGGCCGAGACCGCCGACCTCCTGACCGACCTGACGCTCCAGGGCGTGCGCTCGGTCGCCTTCGTGCGCTCCCGGCGCGGCGCCGAACTCATCTCCCTCATCGCCAAGGAACGGCTGGCCGAGGTGGACCGCTCGCTGCCCGGGCGCGTCGCCGCCTATCGTGGCGGCTACCTGCCCGAGGAACGGCGGGCCCTGGAACGAGCACTGCACTCGGGGGACCTGCTCGGACTGGCCGCCACGACCGCCCTGGAGCTCGGCATCGACGTCTCGGGGCTGGACGCCGTGATCATCGCCGGCTATCCGGGCACCCGTGCCTCTCTCTGGCAGCAGGCCGGCCGCGCAGGACGCTCGGGGCAGGGCGCCCTCGCCGTCCTCGTGGCCAGGGACGACCCGCTGGACACCTTCCTCGTCCATCACCCCGAGGCGCTGTTCCAGCAGCCCGTGGAGTCAACCGTCCTGGACCCTGACAACCCTTACGTCCTTGCCCCCCACCTGTGTGCCGCGGCTGCGGAGATCCCCCTCACGGAGCCCGACATCGCGCTCTTCGGCCCGGCGGTACCCGACCTGCTGCCACAGCTCGAAGCGTCGAAACTGCTGCGCAAACGGGCCACGGGCTGGCACTGGACCCGCCGCGAGCGGGCCGCCGACCTCACGGACATCCGCGGTGGAGGCGGCCGTCCGGTCCAGATCGTCGAAGAGGGCACCGGCCGGCTGCTGGGAACGGTCGACGAAGCGGCAGCACACACCGCCGTGCACGAGGGCGCGGTCCACCTCCACCAGGGCCGCACCTACCTCGTCCGGAAGCTGGACCTGGAGGACTCGGTGGCCCTGGTGGAGGAAGCCGTCCCTCCTTATTCGACCAGCGCCCGCGACACGACAGCGGTCACCGTACTGGAGACCGACACCGAGATCCCGTGGGGTGACGGGCGGCTCTGTTTCGGCTCCGTCGAGGTGACCAACCAGGTGGTCTCCTTCCTGCGCCGGAGGCTGATCACCGGGGAGGTTTTGGGCGAGACCAAACTGGACCTGCCGCCCCGCACCCTGCGCACCCGTGCCGTGTGGTGGACGATCACCGAGGACCAGCTCGACGCCGCCCGGATCAGCCCGGAGATCCTCGGTGGCGCCCTGCACGCCGCCGAACACGCCTCCATCGGCATGCTTCCGCTCTTCGCCACATGCGACCGCTGGGACATCGGTGGTGTCTCCGTTCCGCTGCACCCCGACACGCTCCTGCCCACGGTGTTCGTCTACGACGGCCACCCCGGTGGCGCGGGGTTCGCGGAGCGCGCCTTCCATACGGCCCGCGCATGGCTCACAGCAACACGTCAGGCCATCGCGTCCTGCGAGTGCGAGGCGGGCTGTCCGTCCTGCATCCAGTCCCCCAAATGCGGCAACGGCAACGAACCACTGCACAAGCGGGGCGCTGTGCGCCTCCTGACCGAACTACTCAGGACCGCGCCGCAGGACCCTGGGGAAGGCCACGCGGAGGAAATCCGGGATGACCCGCAGCCGGAAAACCCCGCGGCATGAGGCCGCTTGCGTGACCCGGCTCCTCCACGAGTGACGCCCCTGTCTCAGACCCCGGGCGCAGCGATGCCTCCGGGGGCCCCGCTCTCGATCTGACCTCAGGCGCGTACGGGCCGAACCGTGCGCGCGCCGTCACGTCGGCGATCTCGCCCTGAACCCCACAACGCACGATCTCCGCTCTCTGAGCCACCGCGACCTGACGTGCCGCCCCGCACGCCGCCTCCGCACCCAGCAGCGCCTGGTCGGCTGCGGCAAGGGCCGCCATGTCCGCCGCGCCGCCGGCCCTGTGGCGGGCGGACACGGCCTGGCCGAGGGCCAGCAGCATCGCGAACACCGCACAGAACGCTGTCGCCGTGACCGCCGCCCAGACGGTTGCCAGCCCCCGGTCACCAGCTCCAGGGCCGCCTCTCATCCTCCTCATGGCTCCGTCCCCACCGTGTCCTCGGCCAGTGCGGCTGCCTCGGCGCTCAGCGTCAGGCCCAGTTGCCCGGGCCCTGGTATCGGTGCCTCCACCCGGACCCGCCACAGCCCCCCGACCCGCTCCACATCCACCCGGGCCCCGCTCGGCGCCGCTTCCCGCGCCGTGGACCGTACCGTCGCCTCCGGCTCCGACCGGGCCGCGGCCCGCGCTCCGGCCCGCGCGGCGTCCACGCAGCGAATCTGATCCGACGCTGCGACCAGCGCCCAGAGAAGAGCGAGGACGAACGCCACCAGCACAGGAATGACCATGGCGGCCTCCGCCGTCACCGCTCCCCGGTCGCCGTCACGGCCTCCGCGCCGGTCCCTTCGCGACGCCTCAGAACTTCGCATCGAGCGCGTCCTTGATCAGCGACTGCAACGCCGCCTGCACTGCTCCGCCGGTAACCACCTTGTAGAGCACCGCCGCGAAGGCGCAGGCGGCGATGGTCCCCACCGCGTACTCGGACGTCGTCATCCCCCGGTCCAGCCCGCGGTACCGGGCGATTTTGCCGAAGCCGGCCCTCCACGCGCGACCCAGCGCACTCAGGGACTGCTCCATGACTTTCCTGCCCATTTCAACCCCCAGTATCCAAAAAGCATGTTTCTTCGGTTGTTCCGGAACTTCGATGCAATACCTGGAGCAAGCCGGAGCTCGGCCCCTGTGCGGGAGCTCGCCGGCCCACTTCTCGATTTGCTGCGGAGCCGGCACCGGAAGGCGGCCGTTCCCGCTCAGCTGCGGTGAACCAGACCGTCCGCCAGTCCGATCGCCACCGGCGCCACACCCACCGTCAAAAAAGCGGGCAGGAAGCAGAGCCCCACCGGTGCGGTGATCAGCACACCGGCCCGCTGTGCCCGCGCCACAGCAGCACTCGTCCGCTCGGCGCGCATCTCATCGGCCAGCCTGGACACAAGCTCCGCCGCGGGAGCTCCCGTCGTCGCCGCCCGTTCCAGACAGCGGGCCAGTGGTGCTGCGCCCGGTAGCGCCCCGAACCGGTCCCAGGCCTCAGCCGGCTCACTGCCGAGCAGGATCTCGGCCGCCGTGCGAGCCAACCTCTCACCGACGGGCCCGGCGATGGATTCCCCGACCGCCTCCGCCGCCTCCCGCGGCCCCGCACCCGCCGAAAGGCAGGACGCCAGGAGGTCTGCGACATCGGGCAACTGCCGGGCGACCAGCACAGCCTCGGCCTTCTCGGCGGCGGCGCCACGCCCACGGCTCACGGAGTGCCGCCACCGCCTCACTCCGTAAGCCGCCACAAGCCCGACTCCGCATCCGCCCGGTCCACCGACGAGGACCCAGCCGACCGCCCAGACGGCCAGAAACACCCCCCACGAACGAGCGCGCCCCCGGCCTCGTGCCCGCAGGTCCATCCACCCCCGCCCCGTTCCGCTCGCAGGGGACCCGGTCAGTAGCGACCCCCGTCTGCGTATCGCCTGCTCATGACGTCGGACGGACAGCGTGATGGTGAGGTAGGCGGCTGTACCCACCACCGCCCCTGCCCCCCACAGCACCGCCCCGGGCGACGCATCCAGACCAGACATCCCGCTCACACCGCCTCCCCCGCCCGCACGATCCGCGAGGCCCAGAACAGCCCCGCAGTCTCCAGCAGGCAGCCCGTCACCAGGCAGACGAGCCCGCCCGGGCTGTGGAGCAGAACGCGCAGCGGATCAGCGCCCAGTGCCGCCCCCAGTCCCAGGCCCACCACCGGCAGCAACGCCAGGACCACAACCGTCGACCACGCGCCCGCCAGCTGTGCCCGCAGCTCCTCCCGCCGTCGCCTCTCACCCCTCAGTGCGCCCTCCAGGCGAGCCAGTCCTGCCGCGAGACCGGCTCCGCCGTCAACGGCGACCCGCCAACAGGCCGCCATCCCCGCGAGCCCGTCAAGGCCGGGCCCTTCCGACGCCTGCCGCAACGCGCCCGGCACATCACCGCCGAACCGCGCAGCGGCCAGGACCGCGGGCTCGGCAGCGCCCAGCGCGCCGGTGTCCCGTGCCGCAGCGAGCAAAGCCTGTCCGGGCTCCCGCCCGGCCCGCAGCTCACCGACCACCGCCCCACACAATCCCGTCACCGCATGAGCCGCCTCCTCACGGCCCCGCCGCCGAGCCCTCTGTCGCAGCCGACGCCTCAAGAGAGGGACCGCCACAGCGCCCGCGAGCAGAGGGAGCGCCGATTCCCCCAGCACGGCGAGGAGAGCCGCCACAGGGGCACACAGCCATTCCCACCGCCCGTCGAGGAGTGTGCGGGCCGTGGCCCGTGCAGCCGGTCCCCACCGCACCTCACGCCCTGGGGCCAGCAGCACCCGAGCCCGCCGAGCCCCCGGGTCCCGCGCCACGGCCAGACCACCTGCCAAACCCGCGCAGCCCGCCATCACCCACACAGACACCTGCACCAGGGCGTCGGAACCGGACGCCGTCATGCCGCCTCCCCGATCAGCAACCCGAGCCGGTCCCAGCCTCGCTGCGGCTCGAAGCCCGCAGCACCCCAGCGCAGCGCGGGCACGGTGACGACCAGGCCTGCGGAATCCCGCTCGAGCACATGCACTTCAGCGAGACGCCGCTGCCCGCCTCCATCCCGCACGAGGTGGACGACCACGGACAATGCCGCCGCCAACTGGCTGTGCAGAGCAGCCCGGTCGAGTCCAGCAGCCGTTCCGAGAGCCTCCAGGCGCGCCGGCACATGCTCGGCCGCGTTGGCGTGCACAGTGCCGCAACCGCCTTCGTGTCCCGTGTTGAGAGCCGCCAGAAGCTCCGTCACCTCGGCGCCACGGACCTCTCCCACCACCAGCCGGTCGGGGCGCATACGCAGCGCCTGGCGTACCAGGTCCCGCAGAGTCACCCGCCCAGCACCTTCCTGATTGGCCGGGCGCGATTCCAGGCGCACCACATGCGGATGGTCCGGGCGTAATTCCGCCGAATCCTCGGCCAGCACGATGCGTTCCTTCTCACCGACCGCCCCCAGCAGACTCGCCAGGAGCGTCGTCTTCCCCGCCCCGGTCCCTCCGCTGATCAGGTACGAGACCCTGGCCTCGACCAGGGCTCTCAGCAGCCGGTCGCCGCCGGGCGGGACCGTCCCCGCCGCCACGAGCTCCGCCAGCGTGAAGGCTCTCGGCCGTACCACCCGCAGTGACAGACACGTCGAGCCGACCGACACCGGCGGCAGCACCGCGTGCATACGCGTGCCGTCCGGCAACCGGGCGTCCACCCACGGCCGGGCATCGTCCAGCCGGCGCCCCGCCACCGCAGCGAGCCTCTGAGCCAGTCTTCGGACGGCCGCCGCATCCGGGAAGACGACTCGGGTCAGCTCGAGTCCGCCGCCCCGGTCCACCCACACCCGGTCGGGAGCGGACACCAGCACATCGGTCACCGCCGGGTCGGCCAACAGCCGCTCCAGGACTCCTGTGCCGACCAGTTCGCCTCTCATTTCCTCGGCCGCGCCGAGCACTTCCGCGTCACCGAGCAGCCGGCCCTGTTCCCTCAGCGCGGCAGCCACCCCTGCTGGAGTGGGCGCCGTCCCGCTGCGGGCGAGTCGTTGGCGTACGGCGTCGAGCAGCGCGTCGGTCATGACGCCTCTCCCCCACGGACTCGGGCCGGCACGTCGCCGGAGCGGCTCGGACCATCCGCCAGGTCCCAGAAGGCCGCGCAGAAGCGGGCCAGAGCGCCGCGGGAATTCCCGCCCGGGGGCACACCCCTGTCCTGAGCCGAAGCCAGCCCGAGCTCCGCGGGCAGGTCGCCGACAAGCGGCAATCCCAGTGCCTGGGCCACCCACTGTTCGTCCAGCCCCGCCGTGTAGGGGCCCCGGGCAACGACTCGGAGGTCTTCCAGGACCATACGGGCCGCAGAAGCCACTCGCCGCGCTGCCGCGACCGCTCGCAACTCACCGGGCACGACCAGCAGCCCGACGTCCAACTGCGACAGTGCCTCTGCCACGCTCTCATCGACCCGCCGCGGCAGGTCCACGACCACCACTCCACCGAGCCGGCGCGCTGCGGCAAGTACAGACCGCATGGCGTGCGGCGGGACGATCACCTCGTCGTCGCGGCTCCAACTGAGTACACGAAGGCCGTGCAACGCGGGCAGCGACTCCTCGAGGGCCCCTCCGCCCAGCCTCCCCTTCGAACGGGCGAAATTCGGCCAACGCAAGCCCTCGGATTCCTCACCGCCGAGCAGCACATCGATCCCGCCGCCCAACGGATCGCCATCGATCAGCATGGTCCGGCGGCCCGACCTCGCCGCTGTCACAGCAAGCGCACAAGCCAGCGTGGATGCGCCGGAGCCGCCACGTCCCCCCATCACCCCCACGGTGAGAGCGGATCGGCCCGTACCCTCCACGGCATTGGCGATCTGGTCGACCAGCCAGCCTTCGGAATCAGGCAGCCTCAGTACGTATTCAGCCCCGATCTCGACCGCGCGACGCCATACAACTGGGTCGTCCTGGTCCCGCCCGACGAGCATGACTCCGGGTCTGCGGGCCACTCCGCGGCACCCGCGCGCCGCGTCGTCGCCCACCAGAACCATCGGGGCCCTCTCCCAGCCGCCCCTCTCTCCTGGTGGGCCGTGGTGCACCTCAGGCACCGCCCCTGCCGCCGCGCACAGCCTGAGCAGATCGTCCAGCAGGTCGGCGTCCTCGGTCACGATCAACGGTCCGTCCCGCCGCCCTCCGGCGCCGGACGTGCCTTCGCCTGCCAAAGATCCAGCCACGATTCCTGCCCCCTCTCGCTGTCCCTTCAGTACGGTTTCGCGGCGATCTCGAACACTTCCGAGATGCACGATTCCGGAACCCGCGGACTTCGCGGGTGGAATCAACATGCAACGGCCCGGAAAAAGATGTGGATCTTGCCCGGAAACTGTGGACAACTCCGGCGTTGTGAATATCCCAGTAGCTCGTACAGGGGACTTTCGGAGTGCACCCTTTCTGCTACGCACGGTGACGATGCGTGCTCGGATGAGCCTCCCCGAGAAGCGGAAGCAACGACGACAGCAGGGAGGGAAAGCCTCGACAAGCCTTGGTCTTCCGGCTCTGAAACGCATCCGGACATGCGACGACCCCCGCCGGGGGGGAGAGCGGGGGTCGTCCCCACGGCCGACTCAGGGGGGGGAGGAGCCGGACCGGGTTAGCACGGTCGCGAACGATCCGTGACTTCCATGGTGTACCCGAGCACCTTCTCAGGCAAACCCACCCGCCGGATTTTACGCCGAATGGCGGGCCCCTATGCTCACCTTGTGGATAACTGCTTCTTGCCGCGTACAGCAGCCTTCTTCGACCTGGACAAGACGGTCATTGCGAAGTCATCGACACTCACCTTCAGCAAGTCCTTCTACCAAGGCGGGCTGATCAACCGCCGCGCCGTACTGCGCACCGCGTACACACAGTTCGTGTTCCTCGCCGGGGGTGCCGACCACGACCAGATGGAGCGGATGCGCGAATATCTCTCAGCGCTCTGCAAGGGGTGGAACGTCCAGCAGGTCAAGGACCTTGTCGCCGAAACCCTGCACGATCTCATCGACCCGATCATCTATGACGAGGCCGCGACTCTCATCGAGGAGCACCACACCGCCGGACGCGATGTGGTCATCGTCTCGACCTCAGGCGCCGAAGTCGTCGAACCGATCGGGGAGCTGCTCGGTGCCGACCGGGTCGTAGCGACCCGGATGGTCGTGGGCGACGACGGCTGTTTCACCGGTGAGGTCGAGTACTACGCCTACGGGCCGACCAAGGCCGAGGCGATCACGGCCCTGGCCGAATCGGAAGGCTACGACCTCTCGCGCTGCTACGCGTACAGCGACTCCGCCACGGATGTGCCGATGTTGGAGTCGGTCGGCTACCCGCATGCCGTCAACCCCGACCGGGCGCTGCGGCGCGAGGCGACGCTCCGGGAATGGCCGATTCTCGTCTTTGACCGACCCGTCCGGCTCAAGCAGCGCCTTCCCGCGTTCTCGATGCCGCCACGACCGGCACTCGTGGCCGCGGCCGCACTGGGCACAGCAGCCGTCGCAGCGGGGATCGTCTGGTATGCCAACCGTCGCCGCGCTGCCTCGCTCGTCACCTGACCAGGCAACCGACGGCCATTACCCGGCACCCGCCGAGCGCGGGGCGCCACAGCACGCCATGCACAACCAAATTCCGACTTCGGCAGCATTTGAACACAAAAGTAAAGAAGTGCGACCAAGCCTTCCACTCCCTCGCGTCCAGGAGTACAAAGGATTCAGCGGCCCGCGAGACCACGGACATCCGCGAGGATGACCTTTTCACGCACAGTCGGCCCCACGGACCGAAGCACGGAATCCGAGCACCCACGCGACGTCGACCCGTCGATTACGGGCCAGCCGCACCAGGGGACGGGCAAAGAACCCGACCTGATGGGCATACATCGAGGACGCTTGGTAACTCGGCCGACGTGTCAGCGGCGGTACCGGAACCGGTACCGCCGCACCCTTTTTGGTTCCGGCGGTCGACTCACCTCAGGCGGCACCGCGCTGCAGCGCCTCGCACACGGCCGTGGACTCCCGCACGCCCAGCTCCACCGAGCGTCCGCAATGAGTGATCCAGGCAGCCATACCCTCCGGCCGCCCCGACAGATACCCCTCGAAGGCGGCCACGTAAGCCGCGCGCCCCTGCTCCGCATGGCCGACTTCGGCAGGACAGATCGACTTGGGGTCGAGACCACTACCGATCAGCACGATCCGTTCGGCGGTCCGAGCGACCAGCCCGTTGTGCGAACCGAAGGGGCGCAGCGCCAGCAGTTCGCCGTGCACCACCGATGACGTGATCAGTGCGGGCGCCGAACTGCCGGTGATGATCAGTCGCGAGAGCCCTTCAAGCCGCCCGGCCACCTCGTCCGCACCCGGGACCGGCGCGCCGACCAAGGGCTCATCGACCGGTTCACCCGCCAGCCTGGGCCTGCCGACCGTATCGTCGGGAGTAGCGCCGCCCGCCGCCACCAGGTGCAACCGCGCCAGAACACGAAGCGGTGACTGCCTCCAGATGGAGAGCATCTGCCCCGCCTCCGCCGTGAGCCGCAAGGCGGCACCGATGGTGCGAGCCTCGTCCTCGCCACGGAAGTCCGTACGCCGCCGCACCTCTTCGAGATTCCAGTCGGCACCCGAGAGCGCGGCGGAACCGCGAGCTCCGCGCAGGGCCGCTTCGGCGGTGACCTCGTTGCTGCGACGCCGCATGACACGGTGTCCGTAGACCCGGTCCACCGCCTTGCGTACGGAGTCCACCGCGTCGGCGACCCCTGACAGTTCCCCTAGGGCGGCAAGCGGGTCCGAGGAAGTCGTACTCATAAGTAGGGAGGCTACGCGCCCTCGCCGCGATTACCGCTCAGGAGTGGTCTTCTTCACGAAGCGTGACCGCAGCGAGCGATGAGACCGCTACCCTAGGTGAACATGAAGATCGCTTTCGTAGGGAAGGGCGGCAGCGGCAAGACCACGCTGTCCTCGCTCTTCATCCGCCACCTCGCCGCCAATGAAGCCCATGTCGTCGCGGTGGATGCCGACATCAACCAGCACCTCGGGGCCGCCCTCGGCCTGGACGAGAAAGAGGCCGCCGCCCTGCCCGCCATGGGCGCCCAACTGTCTCTCATCAAGGACTACCTCCGCGGAAGCAACCCCCGCATCACGTCCTCCGCAACCATGATCAAGACGACGCCGCCCGGGGAGGGGTCCCGGCTCCTGCGGGTCCGCGAGGACAACCCGGTCTACGACGCCTGTGCCCGCACCGTCCGTCTCGACGACGGAGACATCCGGCTGATGGCCACCGGCCCGTTCACCGAGTCCGATCTGGGTGTCGCCTGCTACCACTCCAAGGTCGGAGCCGTAGAGCTCTGTCTCAACCACCTGGTAGACGGCCCGGACGATTACGTCGTGGTCGATATGACCGCGGGGTCCGATTCGTTTGCGTCGGGAATGTTCACCCGGTTCGACATGACCTTCCTGGTCGCCGAACCCACCCGGAAGGGCGTCTCCGTCTACCGGCAGTACAAGGAGTACGCGCGAGACTTCGGCATCGCCCTGAAGGTGGTGGGCAACAAGGTGCAGGGAGAGGACGATCTCGACTTCCTGCGCGCCGAGGTCGGCGACGACCTGCTGGTCGGTGTGGGTCAGTCCGACTGGGTCCGGACGATGGAAAAGGGCCGACCGGCCCCGTTCGAGCTGCTCGAGGCGGGCAACCGGATGGCTCTGCAGGCCCTGCAGGACGCCGCGGAGGATTCGTACGAGCTACGTGACTGGGAGCGCTACACGCGACAGATGGTGCACTTCCATCTGAAGAACGCCGAGAGCTGGGGAAACGAGAAGACGGGGGCCGACCTGGCTGCCCAGGTGGACCCCGCGTTCATCCTGCATGAGCACTACGCGGACACGGACGCCACCCAGCTGGCCTGAGCCGGACGAAGCGGCGCCGGGACCGACGATGTCTACTCCACAACCCCGTCGGCTTCCTTGCCTGCCGGCTGATCCGCCGGTCCGGCAGGCACGGGACTGCCGGCGGGCTCGCCCGGCGCCGACTCCGCAAGGAACGCGGTCCAGCCGGGCCGGGGCTTCTGCCCGACTTCCAGCGTCCCGAGTCTGGCGAGCGTCGCAGGGTCCTGCGCGTCCAACCAGTCGGCGAGCTGCCGGAAGGAAACGCACTGCACATCGCGCTGGGTGCAGACCGTCTTGATCGTCTCCTCGACCGCACGCATGTAGGTGCCACCGTTCCAGGACTCGAAGTGGTTGCCGATGATCAGTGGAGCCCGATTCCCGTTGTAGGCGCGGTCGAACGCCTGCAGCAGACCGTCCCTCATCTGGTTACCCCAGTACTCGTGCTTGTCCTGGTCGCCCTGTGTCGCCGTACCGGACTGGTTGAACATGAAGTTGTAGTCCATCGAGAGCGTCTCGAACGCGCGGCCCGGCACGGGGACGAGCTGCAAGGGGATATCCCAGATGCCGTCCTTCTTGGCAGGCCAGACCTGATTGCCAACGCCGCTGGAGTCATAGCGGAACCCCATGGTCCGCGCGGCTGCGACCATGTTCTTCTGCCCTTCCAGGCAGGGCGTCCGGGCGCCGATCAACTCCTCCTCGTAGTCGAAGGGCAGGGGCGCTTCTCCCTTGAGAGCCGGTGCGTTGGTCTTCCAGCTCTTCACGAACGACTTCGCCTGGCTGATCTCGCTCTTCCACTCTTCGACCGACCAGGTGCCGACTCCCCCGTCCGGCCCACAGAAGTGCCCGTTGAAGTGGGTGCCGATCTCGTTGCCGTCCAGCCACGCGGCACGCAGCTCCGTCAGCGTTCGACGCATTCCCTCGGCGTCGTTGAACCCGATGTCGGATCGTCCCACCGAGTGCTGAGGCGGGTCGTACAGCTCCTTCTTGTCCTCCGGCAAGAGGTACACGCCGCTGAGGAAGTACGTCATCGTGGCGTCGTACTTCTTCGCGACCGCACGGAAATGCGAGAACAGCCTCTGACTGTCCTCACCCGCACCGTCCCACGAGAACACGACGAACTGCGGGGGCTTCTGACCGGGCTTGAGACGTTTGGCCACGGGGAGTCCGGGCTGAGCGCCGGTGAACGAGGTGGATCCGTCTCCGATGAGCTTGACCGCCCCCTTCGGGGCTGCCGCCGGCGCATTGCCCTCCGTGGCCCGGGCCGGCTCCCTCACCCCTCCGGGCGCTGGGTCGGTGGCCCCCGAGCAACCGGCCAGCCCGGCGATCAGCGCCGTGGCCACGCCCCCCAGGGCCATCCGCTTCGCGACGACCGTCATCCGTCCACCCTTTCCCTTGCAGGATTCATGCGTTGAAGTGCCGACACGGCGCGGCCAACCTCACACGCAGCCCGCGGGAATTAGTACGACAAGCCGGATGAAAAGATGCTTATTCACTTGAAAGAGTGATGGACTGAGCTATTTGCTCGAAAGTATGGACACCCTTCTTTACTCTCCATTACGATTCATTTACGGAGCGTTTAGAAATCCCGCCGCTTCACCCCACCGCTGCACGCCGTGAACCACGGCCGCCGTCACTCACATACCGCGACCGCGCTGCCCCGGAGGAGACGGGAATATGTCTGCCTGCGTCCCCACTCGTACCGACCACACATCCCGCAGTTCGCGTGCTTCCCGCGCCTGGGGATTCAAGCGTCCACACAGCCCGCCACCGCCTCGCCACGGACGTTTCCGCGTCTCGGGTGCGGATGTATCCGCATCGATCACTGTCTTCCTGATCGCCGTTCCCATGTCGCTCGGTCTAGCCGTCGCCATGGACGCCCCCCTCGCCGCCGGTCTGGTGTCGGCAGCGATCGGCGGCATCGTCGCCGGACTACTGGGCGGCACACCCCTACAGGTCAGTGGCCCGTCCGCCGGACTGACCGTAGTGACAGCCGAGTTGATTCAGCTCTACGGCTGGCGCACCACGTGCGCCATCACCATTGGTGCGGGGCTCCTGCAAATCCTGCTGGGTTCACTGAGAGCCGCCCGCAGTGCCCTCGCCGTCAGCCCGGCCATCGTGCACGGCACGCTGGCGGGAATCGGCGTGGCCATCGCTCTCGCCCAGCTACACATCGTCCTGGGCGGGACACCGAAGAGCTCAGCCCTCGACAACGCCCTGTCGCTCCCTTCTCATCTGGCGCGGTTCGAGCCGGCCGCCCCCCTTATCGGGGCGCTGACAATCGTCCTTCTCGTCGTGTGGCCGCGCCTGCCTGGACGGATCGGCACGTCGCTGGGCAGAATTCCTGCCGCGCTCGCCGCCGTGGTCATCGCAACAGCCGTGGCCACCGTGGCAACCCCTGGGATCGCCCGGGTGGACCTTCCGTCGTGGCGCTCGCACGCCCTGCCCGAACTGCCGCAGGGTCCGGTCGCGGCGCTGGCGACAGCCGTGTTCACCGTGATGCTCGTGGCCAGCCTCGAATCGCTGCTGGCTGCGGTCTCCGTGGACAAGCTGGCCGCTGAACGGTCGGCAGGCTTCCTCAAGGGCGGATCGGCGCCGCCGTCGTACGTCAAACGGTCCGACCTCGACCGTGAGTTGCGGGCCCAAGGTGTCGCCAATGCGGTGTCCGGCCTCGCCGGGGGCCTTGCCGTGTCCGGCGGCGCAGTGCGCAGTTCCGCCAACGTACGGGCGGGCGCTACGAGTCGCGCCTCCACCGTCCTGCACGGTGTCTGGGTGCTGCTGGCAGCCATGCTGCTGGTCACCGCCCTCGAGCTGATCCCCTTGGCGGCGCTCGCCGCCCTGGTCATGGTGGTCGGCATCCAGATGGTCAACTTCGCCCATATCCGCAAGGTGCACAAACACCGGGAGTTCCTGGTGTACGGCGCGACGATCAGCGGCGTGATTCTCGCCGGAGTGCTTGAGGGCGTTGCGATCGGCATCGTCGTGGCCGTGGTCGTCGCCCTGCACCGGCTGGCGCGCACAAGGATCACCGTGACGGAACAGGACGGCCGCTACCTGGTCGCTGCTCGTGGCCAGCTGACCTTCCTGGCCGTCCCACGGCTCAGCCGTCTACTCGGAAGTCTCCCCGCAGGGGTTGACGCCGTGGTCGAACTGGACGGCTTCTTCATGGATCACGCGGCGTACGAGACGATCCAGGACTGGTACGCGGCGCAGACCGCGCTAGGTGGCCGGATCCAGTTCACCGGCCGTTCCGGTGGCCGGATCGCCGAGCCGGCCTCCGCCGGGCATTCCTGCTGCCGTCCATGGACACCGTGGCGTAACCATCATTGCCACGACCGCACGCAGGACGCCACGCCCACCACTCCTGTCCCCGCCCCGCACGTCGCCCCGAACGCCGTCCCCTCCTCGGCCCAGAAGAGGCTTTCGGGTCACCGTCGCGGCACCCATCGGCTCCTCAACGGTCTCAGTTCGTTTCAGCGGACCACCGCTCCGCTGGTCCGTGAAGAGCTGGCCCGGCTCGCAGCCGAAGGACAACGGCCGTCGCAGCTGTTCCTCACCTGTGCCGACTCCCGCTTGGTCACCAGCATGATCACCGCAAGCGGCCCGGGCGACCTCTTCACCGTGCGGAACGTCGGCAACCTGGTGCCGCCACCGGACACCGAGGGCGCCACAGGCACCGACGACTCCGTGGCTGCCGCCATCGAGTACGCGGTGGACGTGCTCGAGGTCGAATCCATCACCGTCTGCGGCCACTCCGGATGTGGCGCGATGCAGGCCCTCTTGGAAGCGGCCTCGGAAGCACCCCGGACGCCTCTGTGGCGCTGGCTGCGACACGGGCTACCGAGCCTGGAGCGCATGCGTTCCCGTCACCATTCCTGGGCGCGCATCGCCGGCCGACTACCCGCCGATGCGGTGGAGCAGCTCTGTCTGACCAATGTGGTCCAGCAGTTGGAGCACCTGCGCGCGCACGAATCGGTGGCCCGCCGTCTGACGGCAGGCACCCTGCAGCTGCACGGCATGTATTTCCACGTCGGAGAGGCGCAGGCCTATCTGCTGACCGAGGGCGTCAGTTCCGGCACGGGGCCCGACGAGGTCTTCGTTCGGGTCGCTCCCGGCGCCGTATGGGGTGCGGAACCCGGCGCCGAAGCCCTGCACACGCCCACCGGCACCACCGTCGGTACCTGAAAGCGCCTGAACCACTCACACGCCCGGGCCGTGAGACCTTGTGGTCCCGCTTTTCGCACGGCACAGCGCCGCTCGCGGAAGCGGGACCTGTGGCTCCGCACGCGAGACACAGGTCTAAACCAATTCCCGGCAGACACTTGTCACCTGGCCCGCAGCCTGATGAGCTGTCCCCCGGGACACAACGGACACCCTGGGAATGGGAGATGTCGTGAGTAACGAAAGCCTGGCCAATCTGCTCAAGGAGGAGCGGCGGTTCACACCGCCTGCCGATCTGGCCGCGAACGCCAACGTGACAGCGGAGGCGTACGAGCAGGCCGAGGCGGACAGGCTGGGCTTCTGGGCCGAGCAGGCCCGCCGCCTGGCCTGGGCCTCGGAGCCGACCGAGACGCTCGACTGGAGCAACCCGCCCTTTGCGAAGTGGTTCGCGGACGGCAAACTCAACGTCGCGTACAACTGCGTGGACCGGCACGTCGAGGCGGGCAACGGGGACCGGGTCGCGATCCACTTCGAGGGCGAGCCCGGCGACAGCCGCGCGATCACCTATGCGGAGCTGAAGGACGAGGTCTCCCGCGCGGCCAACGCACTCACCGAACTGGGCGTCGGCAAAGGTGACAGGGTCGCCGTCTACCTGCCGATGATTCCGGAGGCGGCCGTAGCGATGCTGGCCTGCGCCCGCATCGGCGCAGCGCATTCGGTGGTCTTCGGCGGCTTCTCCGCGGACGCCATCGCCGCGCGTATCCGGGACGCCGATGCCAAGGTCGTCATCACGGCCGACGGCGGCTATCGCCGCGGCAAGCCCTCGGCGCTCAAGCCCGCCGTGGATGACGCCGTCTCCCGCATCGACACCGTCGAGCATGTCCTCGTGGTCCGGCGCACCGGACAGGACACCGCATGGTCCGAGGGCCGGGACGTCTGGTGGCACGAGATCACCGGCAGGCAGTCGGCCGAGCACACACCCGAGGCCTTCGAAGCGGAGCATCCGCTCTTCATCCTCTACACCTCGGGAACCACGGGTAAGCCGAAGGGCATCCTGCACACCTCCGGGGGCTACCTGACCCAGACGGCGTACACCCACCACGCTGTCTTCGACCTCAAGCCCGAGACGGACGTGTACTGGTGCACCGCCGACATCGGCTGGGTCACCGGGCACTCGTACATCGTCTACGGCCCGCTGGCCAACGGCGCGACCCAGGTCATGTACGAAGGCACGCCCGACACGCCCCACCAGGGACGCTTCTGGGAAATCGTCCAGAAGTACGGGGTCACGATCCTCTACACCGCGCCGACCGCGATCCGTACGTTCATGAAGTGGGGAGACGACATCCCCGCCAAGTTCGATCTGTCGTCGCTGCGCGTCCTCGGTTCGGTCGGTGAGCCGATCAACCCCGAGGCGTGGATGTGGTACCGCAAGCACATCGGTGCCGACAACTGCCCGGTCGTGGACACCTGGTGGCAGACCGAGACCGGCGCCATGATGATTTCGCCGCTCCCCGGTGTCACGGCGGCCAAACCCGGTTCGGCCCAGCGGGCCCTGCCCGGCATCTCCGCCACTGTCGTGGATGACGAGGCCCGCGAGGTGCCCGACGGCGGGGGCGGCTATCTCGTCCTCACGGAGCCGTGGCCGTCGATGCTCCGCACCATCTGGGGTGACGACCAGCGCTTCATCGACACCTACTGGTCACGCTTCGAAGGCAAGTACTTCGCGGGCGACGGCGCCAAGAAGGACGAGGACGGTGACATCTGGCTGCTCGGCCGGGTCGACGACGTCATGCTCGTGTCCGGGCACAACATCTCGACCACGGAGGTCGAGTCGGCCCTCGTGTCGCACCCCTCGGTCGCCGAGGCCGCCGTGGTCGGCGCCAACGACGAGACGACCGGTCAGGCCATCGTCGCCTTCGTGATCCTGCGCGGTACGGCCACCACATCCGAGGAGCTGGTCGCCGAACTGCGCAACCACGTCGGCGCCACGCTCGGGCCGATCGCGAAGCCCAAGCGGGTCCTCCCGGTGGCGGAGCTGCCAAAGACCCGGTCCGGTAAGATCATGCGCCGCCTGCTCCGTGACGTCGCCGAGAACCGCGAACTGGGTGACGTCACGACGCTCACCGATTCCTCGGTCATGTCCCTCATCCAGACGCAACTGCCCGCCGCGTCCTCGGAGGACTAGAGCGGGCCGGGACGGACCACCGTCACGGTTGGCACAGCCTCGGAGGGACATCCGGCACATCACCGGGTGCCCCTCCGGGCGTCCGGGGCAGGGCTCCTCCGGCGATGCGGGCACGAAGGACGTCGCAGTCCCGCCACGGGGCGTCCCACACCACATACGGGTAGCGTTCTGACACCCCGGGTAGAGTGGTGGTTTCGTCCACGCAGCGCTTCGCGAGAAGCGCATCCGACGAAGGCCGTCGGCTCGAGCAGCTGACGTCAACAACCACATAGGACATCTCCACAGGGGCGCCGGGAAGTCTGGTCGGCATGTGATCCGCCATGCCACCACTGCCGTGAACCGACCCGGAGGTCTCCCCCGTGGCCACGCCCGCCCCCCCGTCCGACCGACGCAGCACCCTGTTCGGCCGGCTGTCCCTGCCCGAGCGGAACTACGTCGCCGAGGCCCTGCGCACCGAGACTGTCGGTGGCGTCATCCTGCTGGTCGCGGCCGTGGCCGCGCTGGTGTGGGCGAACACCTTCGGATCGAGTTATGCGGCCGTCAGCCGCTTCCACTTCGGGCCGGAGACCCTGGGACTGGATCTCTCGGTGGCCCACTGGGCGGCCGACGGACTGCTCGCCGTCTTCTTCTTCGTCGCAGGAGTCGAACTCAAGCGTGAGCTGGTAGCCGGGGAGCTCCGTGACCCCCGGGCCGCGGCCCTGCCCGTCGCCGCGGCACTCTGCGGCATGGCAGTCCCCGCCATCGTCTACGTGCTGACCGTCGTGCTCGGCGGGGGGTCCGCTGCCGGCTGGGCCGTCCCCACCGCCACCGACATCGCGTTCGCACTCGCCGTCCTCGCGGTCATCGGCACCTCGCTGCCGTCGGCGCTGCGCGCCTTCCTCCTGACGCTCGCCG
This sequence comes from Streptomyces sp. NPDC005791, assembly GCF_042871485.1. Lineage (NCBI taxonomy): Bacteria > Bacillati > Actinomycetota > Actinomycetes > Kitasatosporales > Streptomycetaceae > Streptomyces > Streptomyces sp. NPDC005791. Next base: position 73,313 of record NZ_JBIAIP010000015.1, on the reverse strand, counting down.
TCGTCGACGACCTCTTCGCCATCCTCATCATCGCGGTCTTCTTCACCGAGAACATCGACTTCCTCGCGCTCGGAGGTGCCTTCGCCGGTCTGGCCGTGTTCCACGTGCTGCTGCGCGCACAAGTGCGGGGCTGGTACATCTACCTCCCGCTCGCCTTGGTCATCTGGGGGCTGATGTACAACAGCGGCATCCACGCCACGATCGCCGGTGTCGCCATGGGCCTCATGCTCCGCTGCACCAGGCGTGAGGGCGAGGCCCACTCCCCCGGCGAACACATCGAGCACCTGGTGCGCCCTCTGTCGGCGGGTGTCGCGGTACCGCTGTTCGCCCTGTTCTCGGCCGGTGTCACCCTCAAGGGCGACGCCCTGGCCGGCGTCTTCACCCGGCCCGAGACGCTCGGTGTCGTTCTCGGTCTGGTCGTCGGCAAGACCGTCGGCATCTTCGGCGGCACCTGGCTCGTCACCCGCTTCACCAAGGCGGAACTGAACAAGGACCTCGCCTGGGCGGACGTCTTCGCGGTGGCCACGCTGGCCGGCATCGGCTTCACCGTCTCGCTGCTCATCGGGGAACTCGCTTTCACCGGCGACGAGGACATGATCAACGACGTGAAGGCGGCGGTCCTCGTCGGTTCCCTGATTGCCGCCGTACTCTCCGGTGTACTGCTCAAACTGCGGGTACGCAGATACAGGGCGCTGTACGAAGCCGAGGAACTCGACGCGGACGAATCCGGGATACCCGACGTCTACGAGCAGGACGACCCGGAGTTCCACCTGCGGATGGCCGCGCTCCATGAGAAGAAGGCTGCCGAGCACCGCCGCCTTGCCGAACGGGCGGGGGCAGCGAGCGGCAAGCCGGACAGTCCGGCATGATCTGACATCGGATGTACGGAAGAGGAAAGGGAGTCAGGGATGAGCGACCCCGGCAACTACGCGGGCAGTACCGACCGTAGTATCGGACAATTGTTCGCTTCGGCGACTGCCGAGATGTCCGCGTTGGTGCACGACGAAATCGCCCTGGCCAAGGCCGAGGTGCGTCAGGACGTCAAGCGCGGTGTGATCGGCAGCGTGGCGTTCATCGTCACGGGCGTGCTGATCCTGTTCGCGATCCCCGTGCTGAGCTTCGCCGCGGCTTACGGGATCCACAATCTCGGGCTCGGGCTTGCCTGGTCGTTCCTGATCGTCGGCGGCGCGTTCGTCCTGCTGGGGATTCTGCTCGCCCTCTTCGGGCTCGCGAAGTTCAAGAAGGTCAAGCCGCCGGAGAAGTCCATCGCCTCGGCCAAGCAGACCGCGGCGGTCCTGCAGGGTGTCAAGCCGCACCCCCGCCCCGCCGTCGGCGCACGTGCGATCGAACAGGCGCAGGGCAGCACGCTGGCGGACAAGGCCATCGAGAACCGCCCTGTCCAGGACAAGGCGGTCCCTGTGACACGCTCGTCCGCATGACCGACCCCGATTTCAGTGCATCCGGCCCGGTGGGGCCGCTGAGAGGGGCTGCCGGTACCGGCAGCCCCGTCCGCCTCGACGGGCCGTGGACCCACCGTGATGTGGCGGCCAACGGCGCGCGCTTCCACATCGCCGAGCTCGGCGACGGGCCGCTGGTGCTGCTGCTGCACGGTTTCCCGCAGTTCTGGTGGACCTGGCGTCATCAGCTGACCGCCCTGGCCGACGCCGGCTATCGCGCGGTCGCGATGGACCTCCGCGGGGTCGGCGGCAGCGACCGTACGCCCAGGGGTTACGACCCTGCGAACCTGGCACTTGACGTCACCGGTGTGATCCGCTCGCTCGGCGAGCCGGACGCGGCTCTCGTGGGCCACGACATGGGTGGCTACCTCGCCTGGACGGCCGCGGTGATGCGGCCGAAGCTGGTCCGGCGGCTCGTGGTGTCGTCGATGCCTCATCCGCGCCGCTGGCGTTCCTCGATGCTCTCGGATCCCGCGCAGTCCCGGGCCGGGTCGCACATCTGGGGTTTCCAGCGACCGTGGGTTCCGGAGCGTCAGCTCGTGGCGGACGACGCGGCGCTGGTCGCCCGGATGATCCGCGACTGGGCGGGTCCGCGCACCCCCGACTTCCCCGACGACCGGACCATGGACGTCTACCGGCGCGCGATGTGCATCCCGTCCACGGCCCACTGCTCGATCGAGCCGTACCGCTGGATGGTGCGCTCCCTCGCACGTCCGGACGGTGTCCAGTTCAACCGGCGGATGAAGCGGCCGGTCCGTGTACCGACACTGCATCTCCACGGTTCGCTCGATCCGGCGATCCGGACACGCAGTTCCGCGGGTTCCGGCGAGTACGTCGAGGCGCCGTACCGGTGGCGACTTTTCGACGGTCTGGGTCACTTCCCCCACGAGGAGGATCCTGTCGGCTTCTCGACCGAACTCGTCAACTGGCTCAAGGACCCCGAGCCCGACCGGTAGACGACGCGTACGGGTGTCCGACGAACAGCCATTTGCCTGCTGCATAAGCCAATTGGCTGACGCGCGAACGATTACCGACCTTGGGTCACGGGCAGACGTCGGGGTATGGGTTGGACGCGCGACTTCAACGACGCAGCACGCAACCGCCGCTCGACCGCTCCCGCCGGTCCGAGCATTCACGAGGGGGGCGGCTCACGGGACCGGGTACACGATGTGAGCGATCTTCATGATCTCCGACTGGGCATTCCGCGCATCCTCCACCGCCGGGCCCGCTGGGTCTCGGCGCGCCTGCGCCATCCCCGTGGATGACGCAGGAACTGTCGCACCGTACGCCCACGCCCGGCCTGATCCGGACGCAGGACCTCAGAGCGCGCAGCCCTGGCTGTCGACCTGCTGGACCGTGGACCTGCCGAGCTCGATGTCCTCGCGGATCTCGTCGGCCGTCAGCGCGTAACCCGTGTCCGGGTCGTCGAGCGACTTGGCGAACACCACTCCGTACACCTTGCCGTCCGGAGTGAGCAGCGGACCGCCGGAGTTGCCCTGCCGGACGGTCGCGAAGAGCGAGTAGACATCACGTCGCACGGTGTCCCGGTGGTAGATGTCCGGGCCGTTGGCGTCGATACGGCCCCGGATGCGGGCGGAGCGTACGTCGTAGGCGCCGTTCTCCGGGAAACCGGCGACGATGGCGCTGTCACCGCTCGCCGCGTCCTTGTCGGTGTCCGTGAAGCGCAGCGGCTCGGCGTCGAGGTCCGGGACGTCCAGTACGGCGATGTCACGCTGCCAGTCGTAGAGGACGACCTTGGCGTCGTACAGCCGGCCCTCGCCACCGATCTGTACGGTCGGCTCGTCGACGCCGCCGACCACGTGGGCGTTGGTCATCACCCGGCGGTCGGAGAAGACGAAACCGGTTCCCTCGAGGACCTTGCCGCAGCCCGGCGCCATGCCGACCACCTTGACGATGGACTTCTTGGCACGGGCGGCGACGGGGCTTCCTGCCAGGGCCGGGTCCGGGGGTTCGACGTCGGTGATGGGCTCGTTGGCGAAGGGGCTGAAGACCTGCGGGAAGCCGTTCTGCGCCAGGACCGAGGAGAAGTCCGTGAACCAGCTCGAGGCCTGATCGGGCATCACCCGTGAGACTCCGAGCAGGACCGAGGAACTGCGGACCTCCTTGCCCAGCGTGGGCAGTGACGTGCTGGCCAGCGCGGAGCCGATCAGCCAGGCCACCAGCAGCATGGCCACCACGTTGACCAGCGAACCGCCCGTGGCGTCCAGGGCGCGCGCCGGCGACCACGTGATGTACCGGCGAAGTTTGTTACCGAGGTGGGTGGTGAACGCCTGGCCCACGGAAGCACACACGATCACGATCACGACCGCGACGATGGCGGCGGTGGAGGAGACCTCCGACCCGTCGGTCGCCTGGTCCCAGATGACCGGCAACAGGTAGACGGCGACGAGGCCGCCGCCCAGGAAGCCGATCACGGACAGGATGCCGACGACGAAACCCTGGCGGTAGCCGATGACCGCGAACCACACGGCGCCGACGAGCAGCAGGATGTCCAGCACGTTCACCGTCTATAGCCTCGCAGATTCGTCACCTGGCCCGTCCGGTTCGACGGGGTCCGGGCCAGGCCCGGAACAGCGCAGCACGGGAGTCAGCCTGTCATGCGCGCCAGTCGAGCGGCACCTGCCTGGTCCTGTCCCAGGGGCGTTCCCACCCCGCGTAGTGCACGATCCTGTCGATCACGCCGGCTGTGAACCCCCACACCAGTGCGGATTCGACCAGGAATGCGGGGCCTTTGTGGCCGCTCGGATGCACAGCGGTCGCACGATTGGCCGGGTCCGTGAGATCCGCCACGGGGGCGGTGAAGACCCGGGCCGTCTCGGCCGGATCGACGACACCCACCGGGCTGGGCGTCCGCCACCAGCCGAGGACGGGCGTGACGACGAAGTGGCTCACCGGGATGTAGAGCCGGGGCAGCACACCGAAGATCTGGACCCCGGCCGGATCGAGCCCGGTCTCCTCCTCGGCCTCCCGCAGCGCGGCCCTGAGCGGCCCGGTGGTCGCGTGGTCGCCGTCCTCGGGGTCGAGGGAGCCTCCGGGGAAGGAGGGCTGGCCGGCGTGGGAACGCAGGGAGCCGGAGCGTTCCATGAGGAGCAGCTCCGGACCGCGCTCGCCCTCGCCGAAGAGAACCAGCACTGCTGACTGCCGCCCGGCGCCGCTCTCGGGCGGCAGGAATCGGCTGAGCTGCTGAGCCCGCACGGTCCGCGCCGCCCGGGCCACGGGCTCGAGCCAGGCGGGCAGCCCGTCGGTCGAGACGGTGACCGCGCTGTCGTGGGGCGCGCCCGTCTCGGAGGTGGCCGCGTCGGCTGCGGCTCGTGTGGTCTGTGCGTGTGTCATAGGCACCCCCGTCGTTCCAACGCCTGTCGTCGGCCATTTCGTTCCACGCGGGCCCGGCCCGTAGGCCGCGGAGGGACCCGCACGGGCCGGTTGCCCCTTCGCCCCGCAGGAAGCCCGCTCACCCGGCTCCCAGCGGCGGGGCGGGGCTGCCCGGATAGTCCGGGGGCGGGCTGAGGCGCTGTCCCGGGTAGCCGCCCATCTCGTACTTCAGAAGCTTCTTAGCCTTCTCGGGATCCGTCTCGCCCTCCCCGTAGGAGGGGCAGAGCGCGGCGATCGGGCAGGCGCCGCAGGCGGGCTTGCGGGAGTGGCAGATGCGGCGGCCGTGGAAGACCACCCGGTGCGAGAGCATCGTCCATTCGCTCTTCGGGAAGATCGCGGCGATCTCCGCCTCGACCTTCTCCGGGTCCTCCTGCTCGGTCCATTTCCAGCGGCGGACCAGACGGCCGAAGTGGGTGTCCACCGTGATGCCGGGGACACCGAACGCATTGCCGAGAACGACGTTGGCCGTCTTGCGCCCGACACCGGGCAGCTTCACGAGGTCCGCCAGCCGGCCCGGGACCTCTCCGCCGAAGTCGTCCCGCAGGGCGGCCGACAAGCCCATGAGGGACCGCGCCTTGGCCCGGAAGAATCCGGTCGGCCGGATGATTTCCTCCAGCTTCTCGGGCACGGCGGCAGCCATGTCCTCGGGCGTCGGATAGGCGGCGAAGAGCGCCGGGGTGGTCTGGTTGACCCTCAGGTCGGTGGTCTGGGCGGAGAGGACCGTGGCCACCAGGAGTTCGAAGGGGTTACGGAAGTCCAGCTCGGGGTGCGCGTACGGGTAGACCTCGGCGAGCTCCCGGTTGATCCGGCGGGCACGGCGGACCATCGCGAGGTGCGACTCCGGCTTCGAGGCCCCGCCCGACGCCATCCCCGTCGATGACTTTGCGGCTTTTTTCTCACTTCGTACGAACTGTTCGCCCACAGCGGAATTCCTGTCTCCCAGCACCCCATCAGCCCCCTCCGCCTGTGCTCCCACCGGCGTTCCGGACACTCGGCCAGCCTAGAGCCAGGGGCGGACATCCACCCCGGTCACCGACCATTCACGCCCGATCGGCCCCCTGCCGTAGGGTCCGGCACGCCCGTGCGTCAAACTGGTTTGTGATCGATCGCACTGTTTTACCGTCCGGCATCATGGAAACGACGCTTCCCTGAACAGGCCGACAAGGAGAGAACTCGTGGACGACGTTCTGCGGCGCGCCCCGCTTTTCGCGGCGCTCGATGACGAGCAGGCCGCGGAGCTCCGCGCCTCGATGAGTGAGGTGACCCTCGCACGCGGCGACGCGCTGTTCCACGAGGGCGACCCGGGCGACCGCCTGTATGTGGTCACCGAGGGCAAGGTGAAGCTCCACCGCACCTCCCCCGACGGGCGGGAGAACATGCTGGCCGTCCTCGGCCCCGGCGAGCTGATCGGAGAGCTGTCGCTCTTCGACCCGGGACCGCGCACCGCGACCGCCACCGCGCTCACCGAGGTCAAGCTGCTCGGCCTCGGTCACGGAGACCTCCAGCCCTGGCTGAACGCCCGGCCCGAGGTGGCCACGGCCCTGCTGCGTGCCGTCGCCCGCCGCCTGCGCAAGACCAACGACCAGATGTCGGACCTGGTCTTCTCCGATGTGCCGGGACGCGTCGCCCGTGCGCTTCTCGACCTGTCGCGCCGCTTCGGTGTGCAGTCGGAGGAGGGCATCCACGTCGTGCACGACCTGACGCAGGAAGAGCTGGCCCAGCTGGTCGGTGCCTCCCGCGAGACGGTCAACAAGGCGCTCGCGGACTTCGCGGGCCGCGGCTGGCTGCGGCTCGAAGCACGCGCCGTGATCCTTCTGGACGTGGAGCGGCTGGCGAAGCGGTCCCGCTGACGCCCCACCCCGTACGCGCGCCGGAAGGGCCCCACCGTGCGGTGGGGCCCTTCCGCGTCACCCGGGGGGCGTGCGGGCCGAGTCTCAGATCAGGCCGTGCTCGGTCAGGTATTCCAACTGGGCCCTGACCGAGAGCTCCGCCGCCGGCCAGAGGGAACGGTCCACGTCCGCGTACACCGCCGCCACGACCTCGGCAGCCGTCCGGTGCCCGGACTCCACGGCCGTCTCGACCTGAGCGAGGCGGTGCGCCCGGTGGGCGAGGTAGAACTCGACGGCGCCCTGGGCGTCCTCGAGAACCGGGCCGTGCCCGGGAAGCACCGTGTGCACACCGTCGTCGACCGTCAGCGAACGCAGCCGCCTCAGGGTGTCCAGGTAGTCACCGAGCCGGCCGTCCGGGTGCGCGACGAGCGTCGTGCCGCGCCCCAGGATCGTGTCACCCGTCAGTACGGCCCGGTCGGCGGGCAGGTGGAAGGAGAGCGAGTCCGCGGTGTGTCCCGGGGTGGGGACGACCCGGAGTTCGAGCCCTCCCGTGGTGATCACGTCGCCGGCCGTGAGCCCTTCGTCGCCCAGCCTCAGCATCACGTCCAGGGCGCGTACCTTCGTGCGCGTGAGCCCGGCGAAACGGGCGGCGCCCTCCGCGTGGTCGGGGTGCCCGTGCGTGAGCAGGGTGAGACCGACGCGCCTGCCCGCCCTCTCCACGGTGTCGACGACGGCCCGTAGGTGTACGTCGTCGAGCGGCCCCGGGTCGATCACGACCGCGAGGTCGGAGTCCGGTTCCGCGACGATCCAGGTGTTCGTGCCGTCCAGGGTCATCGCCGATGCGTTGGGGGCCAGGACGTTGACCGTCCGGGTGGTGGCGGGCCCGGAGAGCACTCCGCCGCGAGGCTGCCCGGGCAGCGCCGCCGCGTCACTCATGACGGGTCCCCTCCGTGGCCGTGCCGTCGCCCGTGGACGAAGCCGGCCCACCGGCCGCCGGGACGAGTCTGGTGAACTCGTCGTGCCCCGGCCAGCTGAGCACCAGCTCGTCGCCCTCCATGCGGGCCTCTGCCAGCACGGGAGCGAGGTTCCGGGAGTCCGCCGCCTCCAGCGCCTCCGCGGTCGTCCCGTACGGCCTCAGCGCCCGCAGGGTGGCCACGGTGGGCGGCATCATCAACAGTTCGCCCTTGTCGTAGCCGTCGGTGGCGTCCCCGGGTCGGATCCACACCGTCCGGTCGGCCTCGGTGGAGGCGTTCCGGGTGCGCTGGCCCTCCGGGAGCGCCGCCACGAAGAACCACGTGTCGTAGCGTCGCGGTTCGAACGCCGGGGTGATCCAGCGGGCCCACGCGGCCAGCAGGTCGGAACGCAGCACCAGGCCGCGGCGGTCCAGGAAGGCGGCGAAGGACAGCTCGCGGGCGACCAGCGCCTCGCGGTCGGCCTCCCAGTCGGCACCCGTGGTGTCGCTCACGACGGTGTCGGCGGTCGGCCCGGCCAGCAGGACGCCCGCTTCCTCGTACGTCTCACGGACCGCGGCGCAGACGACCGCCTGCGCCTCGGCGGCCGTGTCGAGACCAAGGCGGCCGGCCCAGGTGTCCTGGGACGGTCCCGCCCAGCCCACGAGGTGGTCGTCGTCGCGCGGGTCGACCCCGCCACCCGGATAGGCGTACGCGCCGCCGGCGAAGGCCATGGAGGTGCGCCGCCGCACCATGTGCACCCAGGGGCCGGCCTGCCCCTGGGTGTCGTCCCGGAGCAGCATCACCGTGGCCGCGCGCCTGGGGGTCACGGCCGTCAGCTCGCCGCTGGCGAGGGCCCGGATCCGGGCGGGCCATTCCGGTGGGTACCACTGACCGTTGGGCATGGCCGGAGGCTATCCGGAACCGCGCCGATGTTCGAGGGGTCCCGGGCATCGATGCCTGCCCCTTACATCGGCCCCCTCACCTCCGCCTCCCGCGTCTGCCCCGTACAGGCGTGATCCCGTCCGGTCGGGCGACCGGACGGGATCGGGAGGTGCGGGATCAGGGGGTACGGGATCAGGCGTCGACGAGCTCGACCTGGACCTCGACCTCCACCGGTGCGTCCAGCGGCAGCACCGCGACGCCCACGGCGCTGCGGGCGTGCACGCCCTTGTCGCCCAGGACCGCGCCCAGCAGCTCGCTGGCGCCGTTGACGACTCCCGGCTGCCCGGTGAAGTCGGCGGCCGAGGCGACGAAGCCCGTGACCTTCACGACCCGTGCGATCCGGTCCAGGTCACCGGCGACCGACTTCACCGCCGCCAAGGCGTTCAGCGCGCAGGTCTTCGCCAGCTCCGCGGCCTCGTCCGGCGTCACCTCGGCGCCGACCTTGCCGGTCACCGCGAGCTTGCCGTCCACCATCGGAAGCTGCCCGGAGGTGTAGACGTACACCCCTGACCGCACGGCCGGCTGGTACGAGGCCAGCGGCGGTACGACGTCGGGGAGCGTCAGGCCGAGTTCGGCGAGCCTCGCCTCGACGGTGCCCGCCACTACGGCTTCTCCCGCTTCAGGTAGGCCACGAGCTGCTCGGGGTTGTTCGGGCCGGGAACGACCTGGACCAGCTCCCAGCCGTCCTCGCCCCAGGTGTCCAGAATCTGCTTGGTCGCGTGCACGAGAAGGGGCACGGTCGCGTATTCCCACTTGGTCATGAGCCGACTGTAATGCCTGGCACACACCGCCTCGTGCGTAGCCTGCCTGCCGACTGGTTAGGCTCGAAGACGTGAGCAGGTTCCAGGTCGTCAGCGGCAAGGGCGGGACCGGTAAGACCACGGTCGCCGCCGCACTCGCGCTCGCCCTCGCGACCGAGGGCAGGCGCACACTCCTCGTCGAGGTCGAGGGCAGGCAGGGCATCGCCCAGCTCTTCGAGTCCGATGCCCTCCCCTACGAGGAACGCAGGATCGCCGTGGCTCCGGGCGGCGGGGAGGTGCACGCACTGGCGATCGACGCCGAGCGCGCACTCCTGGACTACCTGCAGATGTTCTACAAGCTGGGCAGTGCGGGCCGGGCGTTGAAGAAGCTCGGCGCGATCGACTTCGCCACCACCATCGCCCCGGGAGTCCGGGACGTCCTGCTGACCGGTAAGGCCTGCGAGGCCGTGCGCCGGAAGGACAAGCAGGGCAGGTTCGTCTACGACTACGTGATCATGGACGCGCCTCCCACCGGTCGCATCACTCGCTTCCTCAACGTGAACGACGAGGTGGCGGGGCTGGCACGGATCGGCCCGATACACAATCAGGCTCAGGCCGTGATGCGGGTCCTGAAGTCCCCCGAGACCGCGGTCCATCTGGTGACGCTCCTGGAGGAGATGCCCGTCCAGGAGACCGCGGACGGGATCGCCGAGCTGCGGGCCGCGGAACTTCCCGTGGGCCGGGTCGTGGTGAACATGGTGCGCCCCCATGTGCTGGACGAGGACGCGCTGCGTACGGCGTCGGGCGGCCGCCGCAAGGAGATCGCGAAGGCGCTCACCCGGGCCGGCGTGACAGGTTCCGCCGGGCTGGTCCGGCCGCTGGTCGAGCAGGCCGCCGAGCACGCCCAACGCGTCGGCCTGGAGCGTGAACAGCGTGCGGCGCTGGCCGGGCTGGGGCTGCCGACGGCCGAGCTCCCGCTGATGGGTGAGGGAGTGAGCCTGTCCGCGCTGTACGAACTGGCGGAGGAGTTCCGCAAACAGGGTGTCGGCGACGAGACCGCGGACGCGGCGGGGCAGGCGCCCCGTGGTGGACAACGACGCGGCTCCGGACGAGGGGTGGGGTCATGACACCGGGCACGGACAGCGCACCGGGGCTGGAGACCGACGCGCTCCTGGACGATCCGGAGATCCGTATCGTCGTGTGCTGCGGCTCGGGGGGCGTGGGCAAGACCACGACCGCGGCCGCTCTCGGCGTACGGGCGGCCGAGCGTGGGCGCAAGGTCGTCGTCCTCACCATCGACCCGGCCCGCCGTCTCGCCCAGTCCATGGGCATCGACCAGCTGGACAACATCCCGCGCCGGGTCGAGGACATCGACGGCGAGGGTGAACTGCACGCCATGATGCTCGACATGAAGCGCACCTTCGACGAGACCGTCGAGGCGCACACGGACGCCGACCGGGCCCGCGCCATCCTGGAAAACCCCTTCTACCAGTCGCTGTCGGCCGGTTTCGCGGGCACGCAGGAATACATGGCGATGGAGAAGCTCGGGCAGCTGAGGGCGCGCGACGAATGGGACCTGATCATCGTCGACACCCCGCCGTCCCGTTCCGCGCTGGACTTCCTGGACGCACCGAAACGTCTCGGCTCCTTCCTGGACGGGAAGTTCATCCGGCTGCTGATCGCTCCGGCGAAGATCGGCGGGCGGGCGGGGATGAAGTTCCTCAACGTCGGGATGTCGATGATGACGGGGACGCTGGGCAAACTGCTCGGCGGTCAGTTCCTGCGCGACGTACAGACCTTCGTCGCGGCGATGGACTCCATGTTCGGCGGGTTCCGCACCCGGGCCGATGCGACGTACAAGCTGCTCCAGGCACCCGGCACGGCGTTCCTCGTGGTGGCGACACCCGAGAGTGACGCGCTGCGCGAGGCCGCCTACTTCGTGGAACGGCTGGCCGCCGAGGAGATGCCGCTGGCCGGTCTGGTCCTCAACCGGGTGCACGGCAGCGAGGCCGCACGGCTTTCCGCGGAACGGGCGCTCGCGGCCGCAGAAAATCTTGACGGCGTCGGCATTGTGGATCAGGCGGCAGGGAAGGCTGGCCTTGGTGACCCGATGGACGCCACCTCTCCCGAAGCCCCGGAGTCACCGCTCCCCCCCGAGCGAAGCGACGCGCCCTCCCCACACGAGCCGCCACAGCAGGAGCCGCCCGAGCACGACCGCATGTCACACACCCCCGAGCCGCGGAGCCATGGCCGGAAGTCGCCTGACCCGTCCGGGCCATCCACGCACCCAGCAGCGGACGGGAACGACACACCCGCCACGGACGCGGACGCCGTATCGGCCGGGGTGTCCGTCGAACAGCTGACCGCGGGCCTGTTGCGCCTGCACGCCGAGCGGATGCAGGTCGTCGCACGCGAGCAGCGCACACGCGACCGCTTCACCACGCTCCACCCCGAGGTTCCGGTGACCGCGGTGGCGGCGCTGCCCGGTGACGTGCACGACCTCTCAGGCCTCAGGGCCATCGGGGAACTCCTCGCGACCGGCTCCGCTTCCGCCCCGGTCGGAGCTGCGTAGGACCACCGCGGGCCCCACACCGCCGTGCGGCCTACCCCACGGCGGCGAACGTCTCGTGCAGTTCGTCGTCATGCAGGTCGTCGTGGTGTAGGTCGTCGTCCAGACCCACCGCTGCGGGCAGCAGGCCCGTGGACCGCTCGTACTCACTGCGCGCGGTCTCCAGCAGGCGGCGCCAGGACGTGACGGTGGGCCGTCGGCGCAACAGCGCGCGTCGCTCCCGCTCCGTCATTCCACCCCACACGCCGAACTCGACGCGATTGTCCAGCGCGTCGGCCAGGCACTCGGTCCGCACCGGACATCCGGTGCACACCGCCTTGGCCCTGTTCTGCGCTGCCCCTTGTACGAACAGTTCATCCGGATCGGTAGTGCGGCAGGCTGCCTGCGCACTCCAGTCGGTTACCCAGCCCATCCCGGCGCCGTCCTCTCCCGAATCGAGGCTCCCCCACGGCGACAGCGGCATATTCACCGCTGCCAGTTGAGGACGTTACGGAAGGTGGCGACAGCGCAACACCCCCTTCGGGCCCAATCTTGAATGGTCCGAACGGACTATGTGTACGCGGCAGATCACCCAGAGGAGTGATGCGAGGACATGCGCGACCTTCCCGACCGAATCGGGACAGAAAACCCAATCCACAACGGACTTTCAGCGGCATTCGAGGCTTATTCGGGAACGTCTCGGCAGGTGGCTGAATTCTGTTGAGGAACGCGCAGGGGGTTGATACGAAATCGGACTGCTGTGACAGTTGGGAGCAGCTTAGGCCAAGGCCTGTACGCGTGTCCGGCGAATGAGAACGTAGGCTGCCCCCATGCCAAAGAAGCGCTCAGGCGGGGGTCTGACGACGACCCAGCAGGCCGCCAAGTTCCTCGGTGTCGCCGCGCTCTCCGGAGCTGTGCTTGCGGGCATCGCACTGCCGGCCGCCGGCGCACTCGGGCTCGCAGCCAAGGGGACGGTCGAGGGATTCGACGAGATCCCCTCCAACCTCAAGACTCCGCCGCTGAGTCAGCGAACCACGATCCTGGACAGCGAGGGCGGTGCGATCGCCACGGTGTATTCGCGTGACCGCACCGTCGTCCCGCTCAAGGACATCTCGCCGTACATGCAGGACGCGATCATCGCGATCGAGGACTCGCGTTTCTACGAGCACGGCGCGGTGGACCTCAAGGGCATCCTGCGCGCGATGAACCGCAACGTGCAGGAGGGCGGCGCCGCGCAGGGCGCCTCCACGCTCACTCAGCAATACGTGAAGAACGTCTTCGTCGAGGAGGCGGGCGACGACCCGGACAAGGTCGCCGAGGCCACCCAGCAGACCCTGGGCCGCAAGGTCCGGGAGCTGAAGTACGCGATCCAGGTCGAGGAAGAGCTCGGCAAGAAGAAGATCCTGGAGAACTACCTCAACATCACGTTCTTCGGGCAGCAGGCCTACGGCGTCGAGGCGGCCTCCCAGCGCTACTTCTCCAAGCAGGCCAAGGACCTGGAGTTGGGAGAGGCGGCGATGCTGGCCGGTCTCGTCCAGTCGCCGACCCGCTACGACCCGGTCAACGACTCGGAGGAGGCGACCAAGCGCCGCGACACCGTGCTGCAGCGCATGGCCGCCGTCGGCAGCATCTCGCAGGGCGAGGCCGACAAGGCCATCGCCGCTCCCCTCGAGCTGAAGATCAGCAGGCCCAAGAACGGCTGCATCACCGCGGTCAGCGGCGCGGGGTTCTTCTGCGACTACGTGCGCAAGACCATCCTGACCGACCCGGCCTTCGGGAAGACCGAGGAGGAGCGCTCCAAGCTCTGGAACCTCGGCGGCCTGACGATCAGGACCACACTCTCCCCGCGTGCGCAGCAGGCCGCCAACGAGGCCGCCACGTCGAAGGTCGACAAGGACGACAAGGTCGCCGCCTCGGTCGTGCAGGTCGAGCCGGGCTCCGGCAAGATCCTCTCGATGGGCCAGTCCCGGCCGTACGGACTGGACCAGAACAAGCACGAGACGGTGCTCAACCTCGCTGTCAGCAACAAGATGGGCGGCAGCACCTACGGCTTCCAGGTCGGTTCGACCTTCAAGCCGATCACCGCGGCGGCCGCCCTGGAGAAGGGCATCAGCCCGGCGCAGTCCTTCGACACGCCGTGGAAGACCTCCCTTCCGCTCAACACCTACAAGACCTGCGACGGCGCCCCTGCCGGCGGCGGCGACTGGTCCGTGCAGAACGAACTGGAGTCCGAGAAGGGCTCCTTCGACATGACGGGCGCCCTCGGCAAGTCCATCAACACCTACTTCGCGCTGCTGGAGCAGAAGGCCGGCCTCTGCGAGACCATCACGATGGCGAAGAAGGTCGGCTACCAGCGCGGCAACGGCAAGCCGCTCACGGAGAACCCCTCCATCACGCTCGGCACCACGGAGAGCACCCCGCTCGCCATGGCCTCCGCGTACGCCGCGTTCGCCAACCGCGGAACGTTCTGCACGCCGATCGCCATAGAGTCGATCAAGGACGCCAACGACAAGAAGCTGCAGGTCCCCGCGTCCGACTGCTCGCGTGCGATGAGTGAGAAGACCGCGGACACGATCAACCAGATGCTGAAGGGCGTCGTCGAGGACGGTACCGGCACCCAGGCCGGCCTCACCGACCGCGACAACGCGGGCAAGACGGGTACGACCGAGAACCGTGTGGACGCCTGGTTCGTCGGCTACACACCGAACCTGTCCACGGCGGTGTGGGTCGGTGCCGACATCGGCAAGAAGGTGCCGATGTACAACATCAACATCGGCGGCCGGTACTACGACAAGGTCTGCGGTGGCTGTCTCCCCGGCCCCATCTGGAAGACGGCGATGACCGGCGCGCTGAACGCCTCGGAGACTCCCTCCTTCAACGCGGTGTCGGTGCCGCGCGCCAAGGAGAAGGAGAAGGAGAAGGGCGACGACCGCGACGAGGACACGGGCGGCGGGAACGACAACGGCAGGCCCGGCGCCGACCCCATCGGCGGGATCACCCTTCCCCCCGGCATCATCGGGGGGAACGACGGCCGCGGGCGCGGTGGTAACGGCCCCTGACCGTCCCCGGTCGTACGACGTCGTCATGACATGAAGGAGGGGCGCCCCCGGCGTGGGGGCGCCCCTCCTTCATGTGCGTCGCCTCTCAGCCCGCGAGCAGCTTCTTCACCGTGGCGGCGACCCGGCCGCCCTCGGCGAGCCCCGCCACCTTCGGGGCGACGATCTTCATGACGGCGCCCATCGCGCGCGGCCCCTCGGCACCGGCGGACCTGGCCTCCTCGACGGCCTGCGCGACGATCGCGGTCAGCTCTTCGTCGGACAGCTGTTTGGGCAGGTACGCGTCGAGCAGCTCTCCCTCGGCCCTCTCCCGCTCGGCCTGCTCCGTCCGGCCGCCCTGCGCGAAGGCCTCAGCCGCCTCGCGGCGCTTCTTCGCCTCCTTGGCGATCACCTTCCGCACCTCGTCGCCGGAGAGCTCGCGCGACGTCTTGCCGCTGACCTCTTCCTTGGTGATCGCGGTCAGGGTGAGCCGGAGGGTGGACGCGGTGAGCTCGTCACGCGCCCTCATGGCCGTGGTGAGGTCTTCCTTGAGCTTGGACTTGAGCGTGGTCATGCGGCGATTGTGACAGGTGCGAGGCACCTGCCGCCCTCCTGTTTTCGTCCCACCGCACCCTTTCTGCGACGATGGGGCCATGCGCGCACGCTACGGAGTACCCCTGAAAGTCACGGCAGTCGGCGCAGCGGTCGGTGCCGCCGGCCTCGTGTACGCGGCCGGATTCGAGGCACGCTCGTTCCGCCTCCGCCGGATCACCGTTCCCGTACTCCCGCACGGGGCACGCCCGTTGCGCGTGCTCCAGGTCTCGGACATCCACATGGTGAGCGGTCAGCGCAAGAAGCGCGCCTGGCTGCAGTCACTGGCGGGCCTGCGCCCGGACTTCGTGGTGAACACCGGCGACAACCTCTCCGACCCGGAGGCCGTACCGGAGCTGCTCGACGCACTCGGCCCGCTGATGGAGTTGCCCGGGGTCTACGTCTTCGGCTCCAACGACTACTACGGCCCGAAGCTCCGTAACCCGGTCCGCTACCTCCTGGAGAAGACACAGGGCAAGCACGGGCTCAACGGGAACGCACCGGCGGTCGACGTCGTCCACAACCCGTGGGAGCCGATGCGGGACGCCTTCGACGAGGCCGGCTGGCTGAACCTGTCCAACACCCGGGGCCGGATCAAGGCCGACGGGCTCGAGATCGCCTTCACCGGCCTGGACGACCCCCACATCAAGCGGGACCGTTACGCCGAGGTCGCCGGCGGCCCCGAAACGGGCGCGGACCTCTCGATCGGCGTCGTCCACGCCCCGTACCTGCGCACCCTGGACGCGTTCACGGCCGACGGCTACCCCCTGATCCTGGCCGGCCACACCCATGGCGGTCAGCTCTGCATCCCCTTCTACGGCGCACTCGTCACCAACTGCGACCTGGACACGGACCGGGTGAAGGGCCTCTCCGGCCACACGGTGGGCGAACGGCGCGCCTACCTCCACGTCTCGGCTGGCTGCGGTACGAACCGCTACACCCCGGTCCGCTTCGCATGCCCGCCCGAGGCGACCCTGCTGACGCTGACGCCTCGCGACTGACGCCCCCGCCGGGGGACGAAAACCGGATTTCGCCTCCGGGCGCCGGTGAGCTAAAGTAATCGATGTCGCCGGGACAATCGGTGGACATCGGGGTGTAGCGCAGCTTGGCAGCGCGCTTCGTTCGGGACGAAGAGGTCGTGGGTTCAAATCCCGCCACCCCGACAGCTGAAACACCAGGTCAAGGGCCTGATCCTCTCTGAGGATCAGGCCCTTTCCGCGTTCCCGGAGTCGT
This sequence comes from Streptomyces sp. NPDC005791, assembly GCF_042871485.1. Lineage (NCBI taxonomy): Bacteria > Bacillati > Actinomycetota > Actinomycetes > Kitasatosporales > Streptomycetaceae > Streptomyces > Streptomyces sp. NPDC005791. The sequence goes on along the minus strand of NZ_JBIAIP010000015.1, from coordinate 56,592 downwards.
TCGGGAGACATCCGGGAGCAGGCCTTGACCAGGGCATCCCAAGCCGGCTGGGTCCGACCGGCACAGGCACCCCGTCGTCCCCTCACAGCCGAGCCGGGCTCCGTCGCCCTTGCGGTGCGTCGTGGGCAGGACGGCTCCGGCCCGTACGGGCTCCACCGGACGGCATGGGCGCCCGCACACATGTTCAGCGACCGAGACCGGCTATCTCTGCGACCGAATGCCAAAAATCTATGGCGGTCGAGGTAGACATTGGCCTGTCGCGTGGCTATGGTTTCTCTTGTAGCCGAGATCGAGCAAGGCCCGGCAGAGATGAACTGCCGGGCAGCAGTACCGAAGTTGCAGGACGGTGCGGTGGTGGAGTTTCGAAGCCAGGGTTGTTGCAGGACGGCGACGGGACTGACGACCGGACCGGGTGGCCCGCAGTGATCAGGGGCCGCCACGAGTAGTACACGCAGTAGCAGCACCTCGGTGAAGGCGTCGGCTGCGGACGCGCGCACCGGGAAGTTCGACAGTGGGGTTCCAAGCCGAAGCAGACGCAGGACGGGCGACGGGGCTGGCTGTCGAAGCGTGGCGCTGTCACAGGCCACGGTTGGTTCGCATCACCAGCAGTACGCAGTACCCGCCAGGTAAGTGATTGTCCAGAGGGAAGAACGGAGGAGCCAGGCGCCATCAGGATCGCCCGGGCGGAAGCCTTGAGCCCGGGTACCGCAGGACATCGATAGTGAGGTGGTCTCCGGTCAAGCAACCGCGATCCCCGCGCCCCCGACAGCAGCTCGGTCGGGTCCGCGGAAACAGAAGGCCGGCGCAGTAACAGGGCCGGCCGATGGTGTAGCAGTTCCTTCGGGGCCCTGGTGCCAATGGCACCAGGGCCCCTCCACGCGTTTCACAGAGAGGTGCAATGACAGCAGACGACTCGTTCGGCCGTCTCGATGACGACGACTACCCCGCTTACACCATGGGCCGGGCCGCCGAGATGCTCGGGACCACCCAAAGCTTCCTCCGAGCCATCGGAGAAGCCCGTCTGATCACCCCGCTCCGCTCCCAGGGTGGCCATCGACGTTACTCCCGCTACCAGCTGCGCATCGCCGCGCGCGCCCGTGAGCTCGTCGACCAGGGCACACCCATCGAGGCCGCTTGTCGCATCATCATCCTCGAGGACCAGCTCGAGGAAGCCCAGCGCATCAACGCCGACTACCGCCGCGCCGCATCGGATAACGGGCCACCCGCCGCCTGAGACGGTGCGTGCCGGCCGGATACGCCGCCACTCACCTCGCCTGCACTTCTCGCCCGCGCCCGAGCGCACGGCTACCTCGAGCAGGTCAGGCGGACAGCCCCGGGGCGGGAACGGTCAGGACCGCGCAGCAGCGTTGCGGCCCGACGGCCGAGAACATCGTTCCGTCCTGCCTCCGACGCGCACGTCGTAGCCGGGGCCGCCCCACCCTGCGGGGTGCGGGCGGCGCCTGGTAGTACTCGGTCTCCCAGTAGAGGCGATCTCGTGGCCGTCGGGGTCGGCGGTGAGGTACAGCCTGCCGATGCCCGGCTCATCCTCCACCCAGTGCCCTGCGTGGCCCGTGGCCTCGAGTTCGGCGTCCTCGCGCCGCAGAGCCTTCTCGCTGGAGGTGCGCAGGGCGGTGCGGCGCAGACCGGGCTTCACGGCGGCGGTCAGCACCAGGCTGTGGTGCTCGTAGTCGTCGAACGTACGCAGATGGACGGAGTCACCGTCCTGCCCGTTGACGGTCAGGCCGAGGTAGTCGTCGGTGTTGACCATCCGGATGCGTACGGTCGTCCGCCCGTCCTGGGCCGCCACCAGGCCCCACTCGACAGCGAACGGACCGATCCCGGCGAGCAGGTTGCCGCAGTTCTGGCGGTCGGACACCTCCGCCGTGTCGACGCCGACCTGGAGGAAGAGGTAGTCGACATCGATGTCCGGGTCGTCCGGTACGGAGACGACCGCCACCTTGCTGGTGACCGGGTCCATCGGCACCCCGCACGAGAACGCCCGCACAACGACGCGTGGGCTTGGCCCCCTCCTGAGAGGGGGCCAGGCCCACGGCCGTGCCGGGCGCCACGAGGACGGCCGCGCGGCAGATCCGGCGCACCGCCGGAGGTGATCAGGCAGCTGCCGCGGCGCCCTGCGCGACCTGGCGGAGAACCTCGGTCAGCGAGGCGACGACCTCGGCGTCGTCCGCCGGGTGGAGCTCGGCGAAGCGGGTCACGGAGCCGGGGATGGAGAGCTTGACGTCCGCGAGGACCGCTCCACCCGCGAGGCCGGCCGCCTTGCGCGCCTCGTCCTGCGCCCAGACGCCGCCGAACTGGCCGAAGGCGGTGCCGACCACGGCGACCGGCTTGGCCGTCAGGGCGCCGGCACCGTACGGACGGGACAGCCAGTCGATGGCGTTCTTCAGGACGGCCGGCATCGTGCCGTTGTACTCGGGCGAGAACAGCAGGAACGCGTCGGCCCGGCCGGCCGCCTCGCGCAGCTGGGCCGCCGCGGCGGGAACGCCACCCTCGACGTCGATGTCCTCGTTGTAGAAGGGAACGTCCACGAGGCCTTCGTAGACCTCCACCTCGACGCCCTCGGGCGTGTGCTTGACGGCGGCCTCGGCGAGCTGACGGTTGTGCGAGCCGGCGCGGAGGCTGCCGACGAGGGCGAGGATGCGTACAGACATGGGGGAAGCTCCCGGAAGACGGAGACGGCAGAAGTAAACGGACCACGATCCGTTTAAAGTTGTACCACCTATGCGGACCGTGGTCCACTTACTGCCGCCCGGGGATACCCTGAAGCCATGACCGCCCCCCTGCCGCCACTGCCCAGGCCACCCGGACCCGGCGAGGCGCGGACCGACATCACGCTCGCCACCGTCGGCGAGCCGGGAGCGCTGCGGGCGGACGCAGCACGCAATCGAGCGCTCCTGCTGGACGCCGCCTCCCGCCTGCTGGCCGGCTGCGGGCCGGCGAACCTCACCATGGAGGCGGTGGCCACCGCTGCGGGCGTCGGCAAGGGAACCGTCTTCCGGCGCTTCAAGGACCGCGCCGGGCTGCTCATCGCACTCCTCGATCACCGCGAGGCACTCCTGCAGGCCGCCTTCCTCTCCGGACCGCCCCCTCTGGGCCCCGACGCTCCGGCGGCCGAGCGGCTGCACGCCTTCGGCCCCGCCCTGATGCGGCATGAACGCGATCACCACGAACTGATCCTGGCCTCGCGCAACGACCCGCTGCGGGCCTACGCCGTCCCCGCGCAACGGCTGAGGCTCAGCCATGTCACCCTGTTGCTGCGCCAGGCGGGGGCGGCAGGCGATCCGGAACTGCTCGGACACACCTTGCTCGGTTCGATCGACACCCCCCTCGTCCATCACCTGACATGCGAACGCGGCAGGACCATCGACCAGTTGGAGCAGGGGTGGCACGAACTCCTCAGCCGGTACGGCGTTCCTCGCTGCGCGTGACCCCACCACTCGGCCGTGTTCGCGCCCTGGATCAGCGCGTGCGTGCCGTTGGTACGCCACTACCGGCCTGACCGCTCCAGGCCGTCCAGCGGACCGCAACGGCCGTGACCGAACCGGCACATGGGCGGACCGTGGCCTGGTTACGATATGCAGCGGTTCAGACGACCAACCCAGGAAAGGGAACCCGTACCCATGCCGGCCGAGACGTTCGAGTTTCAGGTAGAAGCGCGCCAGCTCCTGCAGATGATGATCCATTCGATTTATTCGAACAAGGATGTATTCCTGCGCGAGCTCATCTCCAATTCTTCGGACGCGCTGGACAAGCTGCGACTGGAAACGCTCCGTGACGACACGCTCCAGGCAGACACGTCCGACCTCCACATCGCCATCGAGGCCGACCAGGAGAAGCGCACCCTGACCGTGCGCGACAACGGCATCGGGATGTCGCACGACGAGGTCGTGCAGCTGATCGGAACCATCGCGAATTCCGGTACGGCGAAATTTCTCCAGGAACTGAAGGAAGCCAAGGACGCCACCGCGTCCGAGGAACTCATCGGGCAGTTCGGCGTCGGGTTCTATTCGAGCTTCATGGTCGCCGACGAGGTCACCCTGCTGACCCGGCGCGCGGGTGAGGACACCGGCACGCGCTGGCAGTCCAGCGGCGAGGGCACCTACACCGTCGAGTCCGTCGACGACGCCCCGCAGGGCACCTCGGTCACGCTGCGGCTGAAGCCCGAGGACACCGAGGACAAGCTCTTCGACTACACGTCGCCCTGGAAGATCAGGGAAATCGTCAAGCGCTACTCGGACTTCATCACCTGGCCCATCCGCATGGCGGCCGCCGGCGGCGAAGAGGGCGCCGAGCCCGAGGTCGAGACGGTCAACTCGATGAAGGCCCTGTGGGCCCGGTCGAAGGACTCCGTGACCGATGAGGAGTACAGCGAGCTGTACAAGCACATCAGCCACGACTGGACCGAACCGCTCGAAACCATCCGCATGCAGGCGGAGGGGACCTTCGAATACCAGGCTCTGCTCTTCCTGCCGTCCCACGCACCGCAGGACCTGTTCATGCAGGACCACAAGCGTGGCGTCCAGCTCTATGTGAAGCGCGTATTCATCATGGATGACTGCGAAGCGCTGATGCCGACGTATCTCCGCTTCGTGAAGGGCGTGGTCGACGCACAGGACCTGTCGCTCAACGTGTCGCGCGAGATCCTTCAGCAGGACCGCCAGATCGAGATGATGCGGCGCCGCCTGGTCAAGAAGGTCCTGTCGACGGTGAAGGACATGAGGTCCAACACACCGGAGAAGTACGGGACGTTCTGGAAGGAGTTCGGCCGGGTCCTCAAGGAGGGCCTGTTCCAGGACTTCGAGAACCGCGACGCGATCCTGGAGATCTCCTCCTTCGCCTCGACCCAGGACGAGGCGGAGCTGACCACCCTGCGCGCGTACGTGGAGCGGATGAAGGAGGGCCAGGAGCAGATCTACTACATGACGGGCGAGTCGCGCGCGGCCATGGAGAGCTCGCCCCACATGGAGGCCTTCCGCGCCAAGGGCTTCGAGGTCCTGCTGCTGACCGACCCGGTCGACGAGGTCTGGGTCCAGTCCGTTCCCGAGTTCGACGGCAAGCCGCTGCAGTCCATCTCCAAGGGCGAGGTCGACCTCGACACCGATGAGGAGAAGAAGGAGGTCGAGGCCGAGCGTGAGAAGCAGCAGCAGGACTACGCCGGTCTGCTGACCTGGATGACGGAGCAGCTCGGCGACACGGTGAAGGAGGTACGTCTCTCCTCGCGGCTCACCGTCTCGCCGGCCTGCATCGTCTCGGACACGCACGATGTCACTCCGGCCCTGGAGAACATGTACCGCGCGATGGGCCAGGAGGTGCCGCAGATCAAGCGGATCCTCGAACTGAACCCCTCGCACGCCCTGATCAGCGGGCTGAGGAAGGCGCACGCCGAACAGGTCGGCGAAGACGGCGCCGGCACCGAACTGGCCGAGACGGCCGAGCTCGTCCACGGGCTGGCGCTCCTCTCGGACGGTGGCGAGCTGAGTGACCCCTCGCGCTTCAGCAGGCTGATGGCGGACCGCCTGGAGCGCACGCTGTAACGTCCGACCCCTCCAGGGCGTGTTTCGAAAGTCCCGCCTGCCTGGCGACGCCTGGCACGCACGCTCGCCGCGTTGTCGGGCCCGCCCTTCGGGCGGACGGCGCTACTTTCGAAACACGCCCTCGCACCGCGGCCGTCAGGTTCTCCCTGGCGGCCGCTTTCGTGTGTGCCGCGCGGGAGGTCGTGACGGCGGGGCGACGCGGGGAAACGGGCGCCGTTCGAACGGGACGGCCCCCTCAGAGGTGACGCAGAGGAGTCATGAAGGCGTCGAAGACACCCGTAACTTCACCGTTTCGGGGGGCCGTCGAGGGTTTATCTACGCGCGGAGCATCGTCGACCGAACGATCCTTCGGGCATATCAGACGACTTTCCCCAGGGCTATTACCGCCGAGTACCGAGAGCTGCTAGAAACGTGCCCGCCCCACGAACTCCCCACTCGTCCCTCACATTTCGAAGGGCTGGCAGCCATGTCAGTACGAACCTTCCGGGCCTCCCTCTCCGCTCTCGCGCTCGCCGCCGTCGCCACACTCGGCTTCGCGCAGCCGGCATCCGCCGCCGGCGAGAACTACGTCGCTCTCGGTGACTCCTACTCCTCCGGCGTCGGCGCCGGGAGCTACACCTCGGAAAGTGGCAACTGCAAGCGCAGCACCAACGCCTACCCCTACCTCTGGAGGAACGCGAACGCCCCGTCCTCGTTCGCGTTCGTCGCCTGTTCGGGTGCGACGACGGCGTCCGTGTCCAGTGGCCAACTCGGGGCTCTGAGCTCGTCGACCACGCTCGTGAGCATCACGGCCGGCGGCAACGACGTCGGGTTCGCGGACGTCATGCAGACATGCGTCCTGCAGAGCGAGGCCAACTGCGTGAACCGCGTGAACGCCGCGGTCTCCCAGATGCAGAACTCGCTGCCGGGCAGCCTCGACTCCCTCTACGACGGCATCCGCGCACGCGCTCCGCAGGCCCAGGTGGTGGTGCTGGGCTACCCGCGCTTCTACAAGCTGTCGGGCTCCTGCATCGCAGGTCTCACGGAGACCGAGCGCGGAGCGATCAACAACGCGTCGGACGTGCTGAACGGGGTGCTCGCGAAGCGGTCGGCCGACGCGGGCTTCACGTTCTCCGGCGTGGCGGACGAGTTCACCGGGCACGAACTCTGCTCGGGTGACGCATGGATCCACAGCGTGACCGTCCCGATCGCCAACTCGTACCACCCCAAGGCCGTCGGGCAGTCCAACGGCTATCTGCCCGCCTTCGACTCGGCGGCGTAACGCCTCTCGGCGGGTCCGCCCGGCGGGGCGGGCCCGCAGTGCGTCGCGGCACGGCGCCCGGACGGCTCGCACCGGGAAAGTTACCCACAGGCCGGGGCGTGTGCGAACGGTTGTCCACAGGCCGCCCGGTGGTGGGGTCACATCGGGTTTGATGGGTCCATGAGCGACACACAGAACGAAGCGTTTGTACCGGATCGGGAGCAGGAGCCGCCGCAGTGGGAGCAGCGCTTCCGCGCCGCCCGGGTGTCCCTGCCCGACTGGGCCGAGGACGCCCCCGACCGCGCGCTCTTCGTCTCCAACGCCACCGGCACGTACGAGCTGTACGCCTGGGACCGGGCGACCGGGAAGCAACGCCAGGTCACCGACAGGCCCAACGGGACGACCGACGGGGTCCTGACACCGGACGGCCGGGCCGTGTGGTGGTTCGCCGACACCGACGGCGACGAGTTCGGTGTGTGGATGCGGCAGCCCTTCGACGGCGGGGCTGACGAGCCGGCCACGCCCGGTCTGGAGGCTTCCTACCCGGCCGGACTCGCCATCGGCCGTGACGGCTCGGCGGTGGTCGGCCGCTCGACGGACGAGGACGGCACGACCGTCCACCTGGTGCGCGCCGGGGCGGAGCCGGTCGAGATCTACCGGCACCGGGAGTCCGCCGGGGTCGGTGACCTCTCCCACGACGGCACGCTGATCGCTCTTGAGCACACCGAGCACGGCGACGCGATGCACTCCGCTCTACGAGTGGTGCGTCCCGACGGATCGACGGTCGCCGAGCTGGACGACACCGAGGGCGGCACGAAGGAGCTGGGCCTGTCGGTGCTGGGCTTCGCACCGGTGGCCGGAGACACCCGGCTGCTGGTCGGGCATCAGCGGCGCGGCCGGTGGGAGCCGATGATCTGGGACCCGGTGGCCGGGACGCAGACGGACCTGGCGATCGATCTGCCCGGTGACGTGGGCGCGGAGTGGTATCCGGACGGGTCCGCGCTGCTGATCGAGCACAGCTTCGAGGCCCGCAGCGAGCTGTGGCGGTACGAGCCGGGCACCGCGGGGCCCGTGCGGGTCGAGACCCCGTCCGGGACGGTGTCGGGCGCCACGGCCCGTCCGGACGGCACCGTGGAGTATCTGTGGTCGTCGGCCGCCCAGCCGCCGGCCGTGCGGTCCACGACGGGCTCCGTCGTGCTCGACCCCCCGGGTGCGAAGGCTCCGGCGTCGGTGCCGGTGCGGGACGCCTGGGTCGACGGCCCGGGCGGGCGTGTCCACGCCCTGGTGCAGACCCCGGCCACCGGTGACGGTCCGTTCCCCACGGTCTTCGAGATCCACGGCGGGCCGACCTGGCACGACAGCGACGCCTTCGCGTCGGGCCCCGCCGCGTGGGTGGACCACGGTTTCGCCGTCGTGCGGGTCAACTACCGCGGCTCCACGGGCTATGGCCGTGCCTGGACGGACGCGCTCAAGCACCGGGTCGGGCTGATCGAGCTGGAGGACATCGCGGCCGTCCAGGAGTGGGCGGTGAAGTCGGGGCTCGCGGACCCCGAGCGGCTGGTGCTTGCCGGGGGCTCGTGGGGCGGCTATCTGACCCTGCTCGGGCTCGGTACGCAGCCGGACGTCTGGGCCCTCGGGCTGGCCGCGGTCCCGGTCGCCGACTACGTGACCGCCTACCACGACGAGATGGAAGCCCTGAAGGCGATGGACCGCACGCTGCTGGGCGGCACACCGGAGCAGGTGCCTGAGCGCTTCGAGGCCTCGTCCCCGCTGACCTATGTGGACGCCGTGCGCGCCCCGGTCTACATCTCCGCCGGTGTCAACGATCCGCGCTGTCCCATCCGTCAGGTGGAGAACTACGTGGACCGCCTCGCGGCCCGTGGCGCGGTCCACGAGGTGTACCGCTACGACGCGGGTCACGGCTCACTCGTGGTGGAGGAGAGGATCAAACAGGTGCGCCTGGAGCTGGACTTCGCGCTGCGCCACCTGGGACACACCCGGCCCGAGGGCCGGACGGAAGGGCGGGTGGCAGGCCCGGGGGGAGAGCGGCCGACGGCATAAGGGCCGGATAAACGGTGCACCCCGCCCCGAGGGCCCCTTGCCGGAGAACGTACCGTGGAGGGGTGTACCGGTTCCTGCTGACCCCGCGGTGGTGGGGGATCAACCTCTTCGTCGTGCTGGCCATCCCGTTCTGCGTGTTCATGGGCACGTGGCAGCTCGGCCGTTTCGAGGACCGCGTGGAGACGCACGAGAAGGCCGAGGCGCGCCCCGATCCGGGCACCCGGTCCCCCGAGCCGCTCGACGAGCTGCTGCCCGTGAGCACGGAGACCTCCGGCCGCCCCGCCGTGGCGACGGGGACGTACGCCGACCAGTTCCTGGTCCCCGGCCGTGAGCTGGACGACCGTGAGGGCTTCTACGTGCTGGATCTGCTGCGCACGGACAGCGGCAAGGCACTGCCCGTCGTACGGGGTTGGCTGGCGGGCACCCCGGGGAGCACCGACGTTCCCTCGGCACCGGCCGGCGAGATCACCGTGACCGGCGATCTGCAGGCATCCGAGAACAGCGGCACCACCGGCGTCGACGTCAGCGGCGGGCTCCCCGAGGGCCAGCTCGGCATGATCAGCGCGGCGTCCCTCGTGAACCTCGTCCCGTACGACGTGTACGACGCCTGGGTGACTCTGCCCGAGCCGGAGGCGGGCGGCGAGGGCAGCGGCGGGATGAAGCCCGTGCCCGCGGCGGCGGCGCAGGGCAGCGGGCTGGATCTGAAGGCCTTCCAGAACCTCGGCTACACCGGCGAGTGGTTCGTCTTCGGCGGCTTCGTGCTCTTCATGTGGTTCCGGCTGGTGCGCCGCGAGGCGGAGGCCGAACGCGACGTACAGCTGGGCCTCGCGGCCGACGCCGACTGACGGAGCACGCGACACGGAAGACGCGGTCACGGGCAGGGGCCCTGCGGAACCCATGGTTCCGCAGGGCCCCTGCCCGTGACGACGTCCGGCTCCGGCTAGGGCGTGTTTCGAAAGTAGCGCCGTCCGCCCGAAGGGCGGGCCTGGCGGCGTCTGGTGCGTGCGATCGCAAGGCGGAGGGTCGCCCCGATACTGGATGTATCGGGGTGATCCCGACAACGCGGCGAGCGTGCGTGCCAGGCGTCGCCAGGCAGGCGGGACTTTCGAAACACGCCCTAGGAGGCGTCCAGTACGCCCGTGTGGTAGATCGTGCCGGCGCACGCGTTGCCGATCGTGGTCTCCGCGGTCGGCGCACCCGCCTCAGGGGTATGCGTGATCGCGATGCTGCCGTCCGCCGGGCCCTCGTCCGCACTGCCGAACTGCGCCGCGGTGTCCGTCCCCACGGCGGTTTCCGAACCCTCGGCGGCGCCCCCGCCTCCTCCGCCCCCGTCGCCGTCCGTGGGCGTCGGGCTGGGCGAACTTCCGGTGGTCGGGCAGGTGTCCGACGGCACCCAGGCGAAGCGCACCTCGTACGTCGCCGTCGGCTTCAGCAGCACGACGCCCGGCTCCAGCGACGGATCGGGCAGCCCGGCCGCGGGGTCGCCCGCCGCGTGCTGCACCACGGTGATCTTCAGAGGGTCGGCGGCGCCCGCCGCCTGGAAACCGACTGTGCCGTTGCTGGTGACCGAGCAGGCGTCACCCGACACGTTGGCGATCCTGAAGGTTCCGTACACCGTGCCGTCCGCACCGGCCGCGCCCGTGTCGGCGGAGGCGACACCGAGCTGATCGGGTGCGCAGACCGTGCCGGCGGCCGCGGCGGAGCCCGGCGGGGTGTCCGGGCCCGTAGTCCCGCTCTGCTCGGCGTCGGGGACGGAACCCCGTGTCGGGGCCGTGGTGTCACCGGTCTCGCCCTCGGCGCCCTCGCTCTGGCGGTCGGCCGGGCCTGCCGTCTTCCCGCCGTCGGATTCTGCGCCGGCGTCCTCGCCGCTGCCTCCCTGAGCCTGCTGGCCATGGCCGGCGATGGCGGGGTTGGCGGTGACCGAGCCGTCCGAATTGGCCACATGGACGAAAGCGGGGACTGCCGTTCCGATCAGCAGTGCCGCAGCCGCGGCGCCCACCGCGCCCTGCCGCCGCCTGGCGCGCCGGGCGGGCACCGCGCGGTGCAGAAGTCCGAGGGTGCCGTCGGAGGGCTCGAGCCCCTGGACGGCGCCGTGCAGCATCCGGCGCAAGGCGTCCTCGTCCATGCCCCCACCGCCGGGACCGCCGAGAGCTCCGGCGCCTGCGGAGAGGCCGCCTCCCCGTCCGCCGCCTCCGCCGAAGAGCTCGGTCAGTGTGCCGCCACCGTCGGCCTCGGCGTCGTCGTGCCCGTCCGCCCCTCGGCCTACCGCGTCGTCACCGCCCGCGCCGTCACGGGTCGTGTCGCCACCGCCCGCGCCGTCACCGCCCGCGGACGCATCCGGGGCGGTGGGTCGTGAGGCGGCTTCCGCACCGTCGACCTCGGCGGTGTCCCGCTGCCGTTCACCGTCCTGCTCACCATCGGTGTTCGGGGTGTCCTCCGGCCCTTGGTTCACAATTCCGTTTCCAGTCCGGTCATCGTCGTGCCTGTGCTCTCGGCCGCTCATGCCTGCGCCTCCATCACGACGCGCAGTGCCGCGATGCCCCGTGAGCCGTACGCCTTCACCGAGCCGAGCGATATCCCCAGCGTCTCCGCGACCTGGGACTCCGTCATGTCCGAGAAGTAGCGCAGCACCAGCACCTCGCGCTGGCGGCGCTGCAGCCCCTTCATCGCCTTGATCAGCGCGTCCCGCTCCAGCTGGTCGTACGCGCCCTCCTCCGCGCTCGCCATGTCGGGCATCGGCTTGGAGAGGAGCTTCAGCCCGAGGATGCGCCGACGCAGGGCGGAGCGGGACAGGTTGACCACGGTCTGCCGGAGGTACGCGAGCGTCTTCTCCGGATCGCGCACCCGGTTCCGCGCCGAGTGCACCCGGATGAAGGCCTCCTGCACCACGTCCTCGCAGGACGCGGTGTCGTCCAGCAGGAGCGCCGCCAGACCCAGCAGTGAGCGGTAGTGGGCGCGATAGGTCTCGGTGAGATGGTCGACCGTCGTTCCTGCCGCCACCGCCTCCTCAGCGCCCTCGCGCTGCGAAGGCAGCCGGGCGGGTCGCGCAGCGGGCATGGGCGCAATCACCGGCATACCGCCGGCTGCGCGGGGCCGCCGGAGCGGACGCACCGAAGCGCCTCGCAACGGGCCCACCACTGTGATGTCGAGAACCTCTGCCACGCCAGTTGGACACGCTTCCCCCCGTCAGGGTTGTACGCGTACGGCACCGCTTTCGATGCTGTGCGACATGCCCTCATTCGTACCTGCTCTTCCCCAAATGCCCTGAAAACACATCCAGCCACGCAAGAAGTGACGATGTAGACGCGTCGCATCCGTCTAGCGGTTGCGGAGGGCCAGGAGATCATCGTCGGATATGACAACGCCCCAGCTCAAGAGGTCGAGAGCGGCAACTTACCCACAGGGCGCACACAGATCCTACAAAACAGGTTCGATCAGGTACGAGGAAATTCTCCGGCCACCGACTCGGCGATCTGGGCCACGTTGAGAGCCGCGCCCTTTCGGAGGTTGTCGCCGCAGACGAACATCTCGACGGCCTGCGGATCGTCCATCGACTGCCGCACCCGGCCCACCCAGGTGGGGTCGGTGCCCACGACGTCCGACGGTGTGGGGAAGTCGCCGGCCGCCGGGCTGTCGAAGAGCACCACCCCTGGCGCGGTCGCCAGGACCTCGTGTGCCCGGGCCACGGACACCTCGTTCTCGAAGCGGGCGTGCACGGACATCGAGTGCGTCCCGACGACCGGCACGTACACACAGGTCGCCGTCACCTTCAGGTCCGGCAGGCCCAGGACCTTGCGGCACTCCTCGCGGATCGCCAGTTCCTCGGAGGACCAGCCGTCCCCGGCGTCGGTCCCGGCCCAGGGAACCACGTTCAGGGCCACCGGGGCCGCGAACGGGCTCTTGTCCCCGTCGCCCAGCGCCCGTCGTACGTCTCCGGGGCGTGTGCCCAGCTCCGTGCCCGCAACCAGGGAGAGCTGCTCGCGGAGTACGGCGACACCGTCCCGGCCCGCGCCGCTCACCGCCTGGTAGGACGAGACGATCAGCTCGCTCAGCCCGAACTCGGCGTGCAGCGCACCGACCGCGACGATCAGCGACAGCGTCGTGCAGTTCGGGGACGCGACGATGCCGCGCGGCCTCAGCCGTGCGGCATGGGGATTGATCTCGGGGACGACCAGGGGTACGTCGTCGTCCAGCCGGAAGGCAGCCGAGTCGTCCACGACCACGGCGCCCTTGGCGGCGGCGACCGGCCCCCACTGGGCGGAGACCTCGTCCGGCACCAGGAGCAGGGCGACGTCCACCCCGTCGAACACGTCCTCGGAGAGTGCGAGGACCTCGCTCTCCTCGCCGCGTACGACCAGCTTGGTGCCGGCCGCACGCGGGGAGGCGATCAGTCTGACCTCGCCCCAGACGTCCTCGTGCTCCGAGAGGATCTGGAGCATGACGCCACCGATCGCCCCGGTCGCGCCGACGACCGCGAGCGAAGGGCGGCGTCCTGTCATCGGCCGGTGCCTCCGTAGACGACGGCCTCGTCGGAGTCGCTGTCGAGGCCGAAGGCGGTGTGCACGGCGCGCACGGCCTCGTTGACGTCGTCGACCCGGGTGACCACCGAGATGCGGATCTCGGACGTCGAGATGAGCTCGATGTTCACGCCGACGTTCGACAGCGCCTCGAAGAAGCCGGCGGTGACCCCGGGGTTGGTCTTCATGCCCGCCCCGACCAGGGAGATCTTCGCGATCTGGTCGTCGTAGCGCAGCGACTCGAAGCCTATGCCGGCGCGGTTGCGCTCCAGGGCGTCGATGGCCTTGCGGCCCTCGGCCTTGGGCAGGGTGAACGTGATGTCCGTGAGACCGGTCGAGGCGGCGGAGACGTTCTGGACCACCATGTCCATGTTGATCTCGGCGTCCGCGATGGCGCGGAAGATCGCGGCGGCCTCGCCCGGCTTGTCGGGGACGCCGACGACCGTGACCTTGGCCTCGGAGACGTCGTGGGCGACTCCGGAGATGATGGCGTGCTCCACCTGCTGGTCCCCTTGCGGCTCGTTGCTGACCCAGGTGCCGCGCAGTCCGGAGAAGGACGAGCGGACGTGGATCGGAATGTTGTAACGGCGTGCGTACTCGACGCAGCGGTGCAGCAGCACCTTGGAGCCGGACGCCGCCAGCTCCAGCATGTCCTCGAAGGAGATCCAGTCGATCTTCCGGGCCTTCTTCACGACCCGGGGGTCGGCGGTGAAGACACCGTCCACATCGGTGTAGATCTCACAGACCTCCGCGTCCAGCGCGGCGGCCAGCGCGACGGCGGTCGTGTCGGAGCCACCGCGACCGAGGGTCGTGATGTTCTTGCCCTCCTGGCTCACACCCTGGAACCCGGCGACGATGGCGATGTTGCCCTCGTCGATGGAGGTCCGGATACGGCCCGGCGTGACATCGATGATGCGCGCTTTGTTGTGGACCGAGTCGGTGATGACACCGGCCTGGCTGCCCGTGAACGACTGGGCCTCGTGGCCCAGGTTTTTGATCGCCATGGCCAGCAGGGCCATGGAGATCCGCTCTCCGGCGGTCAGCAGCATGTCGAACTCACGCCCGGCAGGCATCGGGGATACCTGCTCGGCGAGATCGATCAACTCGTCCGTCGTGTCGCCCATCGCGGACACCACGACAACCACCTGGTTGCCGTTCTTCTTGGCGTCGACGACTCGCTTGGCGACACGCTTGATGCCTTCGGCATCGGCTACGGAGGAGCCTCCGTACTTCTGCACGACAAGGCCCACGTGCGCTCCTCGCTCAATAATGGTGCGGTCGGCTCAGTCTAACGAGCAGCCCGGAATCGACCCGTCGGTACCGGATGGTGAGATGTCCCGCCCACCACCCGGAACGGAGTGTCGCTCCGAACTGCTCGTACCGGGCTGCTGCCCCTTTCACCGGCCCGCACGCCTCTTTGTGTCCCAGGACACAACGGGCCGCTACAGCACCGGCCGCAGGCCCAGGGGGCCCGCGATCTCCTCGGCCATCACACGCCCCGCCTCCTCGGCCAGGTCCCCGTCGCCCGGGTCCTGGTCCGTGTCCAGGCCGTCGAGCTCCTGGAGCGGCTGGTTCAGCCGGATGTGGGCGATCAGCGACTGGAGCGCGCGCAGGGCCGCGGAAGCGGTGGAACCCCAGTTGGAGAAGTACGAGAACTGCCACCACCACATGGCCTCCGCCGTGCGGTCCGCCTCGTAGTGGGCGAGGCCGTGGCCGAGGTCCGTGACCAGGTCGGCCAGGTCGTCGGAGATGCGGTGCGGCACCGGGGCCTTGCGGGGCTCGTACGGGTCGAAGACCTCGGAGTAGACGTCGATGGGCTCCAGGAGCTCCGCGAAGCGCTCACGCAACCCGTCGGCGTCCGGCTCGGCGCCCAGGTCCGGCTCGTAGCGCTCGTCCGGAATGATGTCCTCGTACGCGCCGAGCCTCCCGCCGGCCAGCAGCAGCTGGGAGACCTGAAGGAGCAGCACCGGGACGGCCGTCTCGGGTTCCTCGGCCTTGGACACCTCGGTGACCGCGACGATGAAGGTCTTGATCTGGTCCGCGATCTGGACGGCGAAATCGTCCGGATCCTGCGTGACGGAGTTCAGCGTGGCGTCAGACATCGAGAGGACCTCCCGTGGGCACGGTCGCGAACGGTGGGTAGAACATAGCGCCGGCGCACATAAAGCCGCAGTCAGGCTCCAGGTCACACATCGAGCAGCCGCCTCCCCTCGAAGGCGCGGCCGAGCGTGACCTCGTCCGCGTACTCCAGATCGCCGCCCACGGGCAGTCCGCTGGCCAGCCGCGTGACGCGCAGGCCCATCGGCTTGACCATGCGGGCGAGGTACGTCGCGGTGGCCTCGCCCTCGAGGTTGGGGTCCGTCGCCAGGATCAGCTCCGTGATGGAGCCGTCAGCGAGCCTGGCCAGCAGCTCCCTGATGCGCAGGTCGTCGGGGCCGACGCCCTCGATCGGGCTGATCGCGCCGCCGAGCACGTGGTAGCGGCCCCGGAACTCACGGGTCCGCTCGATCGCCACGACGTCCTTGGGCTCCTCGACCACACAGATGACCGTCCGGTCACGGCGCGCGTCCCGGCAGATGCCGCACTGCTCCTGCTGCGCGACGTTCCCGCAGATCTCGCAGAAGCGGACCTTGTCCTTGACCTCGAGCAGGGCGTGGGCCAGCCGGCGTACGTCGGTGGGCTCGGCCTGCAGGATGTGGAAGGCGATCCGCTGCGCGCTCTTGGGACCGACGCCCGGCAACCTGCCCAGCTCGTCGATCAGCTCCTGAACCACGCCTTCGTACAACGGAACGCCTTTCCTTTTCCTGCCCGCACCGTATCCGGTACGCCTGAGTAGCTACAGGGGTCAGAACGGGAGACCCGGCATGCCGCCGCCCAGCCCCTGGGCGAGCGGGCCCAGCTTCTGCTGCTGGAGCTGCTGTGCGTTCTCGTTCGCCGCCTGGACCGCGGCGACCACCAGGTCGGCGAGCGTCTCGGTGTCCTCCGGGTCCACCGCGCCGGGGTCGATCACCAGGCCACGGAGCTCTCCGGACCCGGTCACGGTGGCCTTCACGAGGCCACCGCCCGCCTGTCCCTCGACCTCGGTCCTGGCCAGCTCCTCCTGGGCCACGGCAAGATCCTGCTGCATCTTCTGGGCTTGCTGGAGCAGCTGCTGCATGTTGGGCTGGCCACCACCGGGAATCACGGTCACTCCTGGCATTTCGACGACGAATTGTTTCGGTACGCCGAGCCTACGTGTTCACCGGACGCCATGCCCCACCCGCAGGGGACCAACTCTTTCGGGTGAGTTCTGAGAAGTGCCTGCCGCGCTCCTATACCTGACCAGAGGCCGTCCACACCCGGGGATACCGCGATTCCGACCCCGCGGCCCACCATTCGGCGGTAGGAAGGGCATGCGTATCCGTACCCCAGCACACCGGGAGGGTAACGCAGAGTTACACCAGCGGGGGCTCCGGACACTTGCCGGTACCCGCCCCCGCAGTGACCGAAACCATGCCGATCCGCGTCGATACGCCGAACGCAGAGTGCAGAGGAGTGCCCCGGTGAGTCAGCCGGAGATGCAGCCCGAAGGGCCGCCCCGCAAGGAGTCCGGCGCGGGATCCGGTGCAGGCACCGGAACCGAACGGTCCGGTTCGCGCTACGGATCGAGCCCTCGGGACCTGACCGGCCGCGCCTTCCCCCTCGGCGACTGGGGCGACCCGGCCGAGCGGCTCGACGAGCTCTACCGCTGGGTCGAGGCCGGCGCCATGGAGACCGCCGACTGGTATCTGCGTGACCGGGTCCGTAAGCGGCGCACGGCCAGACTGCTCCGGCTCGGCACGGCGGCAGGGGCGGTCGCGGGCGCGGCCCTCCCGCTGCTCGATCTGACCGGGCAGCTGCACGGGGCGGCCGGCTGGGGCTATCTGTCGCTGCTGCTGGGCGCCGCGTGCATGGCGTGCGACCGGTACTTCGGCCTGACCTCCGGCTGGATAAGGAATCTCGCGACGGCTCAGGCCGTGCAGCGGCGCCTGCAGGTGCTGCAGTTCGACTGGTCCTCCGAGTGCGTCCGGGAGGTGCTCGGGCCCACGGAGGGGACCGCCAGCGAGGCCGCGGAGCGGTGCCTGGGTGTCCTGCGCCGGTTCTCGGAGGACGTCACCGAACTCGTCCGCACGGAGACGGCGGACTGGATGGTGGAGTTCCGGGCCGGGCCGGCGCCCATGGGGATGCAGTCACTGCTGTCGGGCGGACCCGGTGGCCGGCCCGAGCCGTCACCCGGCCGGTTCACGATGCCCGCGGCGGTCCGGCCGAACATGCCGCGCCAGCGCCCGCCGGACGCACCCCGCTGAAGCCGCCGGAAGCCGGTGGCCGCCCCGCCGAAGGAGCGGGACGGCCGTCGGGAGCGGTACGGGATCAGCTGAAGATGATCATCGATCCCTGCGCGAGGCTGCGGGTGGCCGCCGCGTGCAGGCCGAGCCAGACGTGCCGCTCCCGGGAGAAGGGACTCCCGTCGTACGGGACGGGGGCGGCCGGTTCCTCCAGCGAGGTCGGGCCGGCGGGCGGGAGAGGGGCGGCAGGCGGGTTGGCCGGGTCGATGCCGAGGGACGGCGCGACGAGCTCCAGCTCCCGCAACAGGCCGTGGGAGGAACCCAGCGGGCCGCTGCCTTCCAGGAGCTGGTCGCCGGAGAGCGGACGGGCGAAGTCCACCGGGACGTACGCTCCGGCGTGGTCGTAGTGCCAGACCAGGTGCGACTCCTGCGCGCTCTGCTCGAACATCTCCAGCAACTGCTCGTAGTCCCCGCCCAGTTCGTCGACGGGCGTGACGGCGAGACCGCTCAGCTGGAGCAGGTAGGCGCGGCGCAGGAAGTGCAGGGCGTCGTAGTCGAAGCCGGCCACCGGGGCGACGTCCCCGGTGAGTCCCGGCATGTAGGCGTAGACGGGCACGGGCGGCAGGCCCGCCTCGGTCAACGCCTTGTCGTAGACGGCGATCTCTTCGGCGAACGGGTTGTCGGGGCTGTGGCACAGCACATCGACGAGGGGGACCAGCCACAGGTCACAGGCCACGAATGCTCGCTCTCCAACGGGTTCGTGCGATGGTCGGAACAGCGTAATGCGGCCGGGACCCCGCGCACAGTGCGCGGGCGCTCAGCCGTGGCCCGGGTGCGGGGGGTCGCCCGCGGCCAGCCGGTCCGCCCAGCTCAGCCCGTGCGCGTAGTAGGCGTCCAGCACCGCGCGTACGGCGGGTCCGTCGGCGGCCGTGATCGCCGCGACCAGCTCCTGGTGGCCGTTCCACAGCCAGTCGCACACATCGGCGTCCCCGCGCAGGTACGGGACGGAGAACGCCCAGGACTGCATGCGCAGCCGCTGCAGGAAGTCGTTGATGTAGGTGTTGCCGATGACCACGCCGAGCTCCCGCCAGAACCTCAGGTCGTAGCCGATGAGGATGTCGAGGTCGCCGCTGCGGGCGGCCCGCGCGGCCTCCTCCGCCCGACGGCGTACGGATACGAGGGCGGCCTGTCGGGCGCCGATCACGGCGGACGCCGAACCGGTCCCGTCGAAGACCTTCCGGAACACCCCGTCGATGACCAGGGAGCGCGCCTCCACCATCGACCGGTAGTCGGCGACGGTGTACTCGCGGACCCGGAAGCCGCGGTGCTGGTCGGATTCGAGGAGCCCCTGCGCGGAAAGGTCGAAGAGCGCTTCACGGACGGGCGTCGCGGACACCCCGTACTGCTCGGCGATCTGCTTGACGGTGAAGGCCACCCGGGGCCGCAGACGCCCCGCGAGCACCTCGTCACGCAGCGCGTCGGCGATCTGCTGACGCAGGGTACTGCGGGTCACACCTGCGCCCACACCCATGACGCCCCCTCCCGTTCTCGGCTCCGGTCACCATAAGCCAGGGCATCTGCCCTGTTCCGGGCACGGGGGAGGGCGTCGTGTCCGGGGTCCGCCTACACGGTGTGTTCGTCGGCGACCGAGAGGGCCGCGTCCAGGGCCGCGAGGCCCTCCTTCGCCTCGGCCTCGGTGATGTTGCAGGCGGGGACGACGTGGGTGCGGTTCATGTTGATGAAGGGCCAGAGGCCGTTCTTCCTGCAGGCCGCGCCGAAGGCCGCCATCGGCGCGTTGGCCTCGCCGGTCGCGTTGTACGGGACCAGCGGCTCGCGGGTCTCCCTGTCGCGCACCAGCTCCAGCGCCCAGAACGCGCCGAGTCCCCGCACCTCGCCGACGGACGGATGGCGCTCGGCGAGCTCGCGCAGGCCGGGGCCGAGGATGTGCTCGCCGAGGTGTGCGGCGCTCTCGACGGTCTTCTCCTCCTCCATGACCTCGATCGTGGCGACGGCGGCGGCGCAGGCCAGCGGATGACCGGAGTAGGTGAGTCCGCCGGGGTAGGGACGGGACTCGAACGTGGCGGCGATCTCGGCGCTGATGGCGACGCCGCCGAGCGGCACGTAACCGGAGTTGACGCCCTTCGCGAACGTCATCAGGTCCGGTACGACGTCATGGTGGTCGGCGGCGAACCAGGCCCCGGTGCGACCGAATCCGGCCATCACCTCGTCCAGCACGAACACGATCCCGTGCCGGTCGCAGATCTCGCGGACCCCCGCGAGATAACCGGGCGGCGGCGTCATGATGCCCGCCGTGCCGGGGATCGTCTCCAGGACGACGGCGGCGACGGTCGCCGGACCCTCGAAGGCGATCGTGTCCTCGAGGTGCTGGAGCGCGCGGGCGCACTCCTCGGCCTCGGTCTCCGCGTAGAAGGGCGAGCGGTAGAGGAACGGCGCCCAGAAGCGGACGACACCCGCGGAGCCGGTGTCGGAGGCCCAGCGGCGGGGGTCCCCGGTGAGGTTGATCGCGGCGGCGGTGGCCCCGTGGTACGAACGGTAGGCGGAGAGCACCTTCTGGCGCCCGGTGTGCACCCGGGCCATGCGGACGGCGTTCTCGACGGCCTCGGCACCACCGTTGGTGAAGAAGATCTTGTCCAGGTCGCCGGGGGTGCGCCCGGCGATGAGCCGGGCGGCCTCGGAGCGCGCCTCGATGGCGAACGCGGGCGCGAACGTGGTGAGTTTCGCGGCCTGTTCCTGGATCGCGGCGACGACGGTGGGGTGCTGGTAGCCGATGTTGGTGAAGACGAGACCACTGGTGAAGTCCAGATAGCGGTTGCCGTCGTAATCCCAGAAGTACGCCCCCTCGGCGCCGGCGACGGCGAGCGGGTCGATCAGGCCCTGGGCGGACCATGAGTGGAACACGTGCGCGCGGTCGGCGGCCTTCACGGCCGCACCCGCCGCGGAGTCGACGTACGGGGGGCGAGGGGCATCGGGGCTCATACGACGAGCGTATGCGGCGGGTCCGGGCGTCCTCCATGGCCACTGTGTACGGCGTGGGCCGCCCGGCTCGGCAGGATGTCGGGTCCCGTCAGGAACCGGACGTACCGATTGACAGGATGCTGCCCTCATGACAGCCTTCTGTCATAAGGTCCCTGTGGAACCACCGGAGGTCGCCATGCCCGGCACGACCGTTCACCTGGCCGTCTACGACACCTTCGCCGACTGGGAGCCCGGCTTCGCCACGGCCCAGCTCGCCCGGCACGGTCACACCGTGCGCACCGTCGGCCCCACCACCGCGCCCGTCACCACCATGGGCGGGATGCGCGTCCAGCCCGATCTCGCGCTCGGTGACCTGACCCCCGGTGACAGCGAGCTGCTCATCCTCACCGGCGCCTCCCTCTGGGACACCGGTGACGTCCTCGCGCCCTTCGCCCGTACGGCGCGGACCTTCCTGGAGGCGGGTGTGCCCGTCGCCGCCATCTGCGGGGCGACCGCGGGGCTGGCCCGTGAAGGGCTGCTCGACGACCGCACCCACACGAGCGCGGTGTCGTTCTACCTCGCCGCCACCGGTTACAAAGGCGGCGCGCGCTACGTGGAGGCCGACGCGGTGACCGACGCCGGCGGGGACACGGCCTCCGGCGGGGCGTCGTGCGGCGCTCTCGTCACGGCGGGGCCGACCGAGCCGGTCGCCTTCGCGCGCGAGATCTTCGGACTGCTCGGGGTGTTCGAGCCGAAAAAACTGGACGCCTGGTACCGGCTCTTCCACGACTCGGACCCGAGCGCGTACGAGGTGCTCGAAGGATGAGCGCCGCGAACGCCTCGGACGACGAGGACCAGGACCGCTTCAGCCGCACCGCCCTCGGGGTGTTCCGGCTCAACGGCCGGTTCCTGTCCGTCGCCGAGGAGCTGGCCGGGCCCGCGGGGCTCACGGCGGCCCGGTGGCAGGTCCTCGGCGCGGTCCTGACCGAGCCGCTC
Organism: Streptomyces sp. NPDC005791; assembly: GCF_042871485.1. Lineage (NCBI taxonomy): Bacteria > Bacillati > Actinomycetota > Actinomycetes > Kitasatosporales > Streptomycetaceae > Streptomyces > Streptomyces sp. NPDC005791. Next base: position 34,946 of record NZ_JBIAIP010000015.1, on the reverse strand, counting down.
CCCGTGTCGGGGATCGCCCGCGCGATGGGCATCACCCGGCAGAGCGTGCAGAGGATCGCCGATCTGCTGGTGGACCAGGGCCTTGCCGAGTACGTCGCGAACCCGGCACATCGGCGGGCCAAGCTGCTCCGGCCCACCGTGGAGGGCCGGGCCGCGGTGAGCCGGATCGACCCCGCCCACGCGGAGTTCGCGGCGCGGCTGGCCGAGGAGCTGGGCGAGGAGCAGTTCGCACGGACCGTCCAGGTGCTGGAGCGGCTCGCGGCCGCCATGGACACCCTGACGTCCCCGGCCGTTCAGCCGCCGGAGTCCACCGAGGGCTGAGGACCGCCTTCCGGCGCCAGCCGTCCAGCGGGGCGGGACAGGCCACACCGTGCTGTCCCGGGCCGAGCAGCGACAGGCCGACGCGGCTCACGCCGCGAGGTCCACCGCCCGGAAGGCCAGCCACAGGTCGTACCGCGCACTCGGCGTCCGGAGCAGCGAACGGCGCAGCAGGGCCTCGAGCCGGGTGAGGCGCTTACGCGCACCCGGCACGGAGATGCCCAGTTCGGCGGCGGCCGGGCTCAGTCGGGCCTCGCAGCGCAGCCACGTCCGCAGGGTCTCCTCGCCCATCGGTCCGGCCCGGTCGAGGAGCCGGAGCTGCTGGGCGGCCCAGTCCTGTACGCCTGAGGCGCGCAGGACGGTGTCGAGGCCCTCGGACGGCGCGGGTCCCACGGAGTGGGAGCGGTGCGGCATCGGGGTGGCCCTGATCCGGAGGGCCAGGTCGACGGCCGCCTGGTCCGCGACCTGGTGCAGGTCCAGTCCGAGCAGTTCGCCGACGAGTCTCAGCCGGGCGGCCAGGGTGTTGCGGTGGATCTTCAGGTGCTCGGTCGCGTGGGAGGAGAACGCCAGCCAGGACGCGACGGTCGCCGACAGCTCCTGACTGCCGGGGTCCTGCGAGCGGTGCGGGAGATGCGCGAGGAGGGGCGCGAGCAGCGCGTCCGCCCACCGCGCACCGGCGGCGCCGACGAGCAGCGCGGGCTCCGTGACGGCTCCGAATCCGGCGTGGCGTCCCGGGAGACCACGGGCGACGGCGAGGGCGTGGAACGCCTGCTGGTAGGCGGTGGCCGTGTCGGGGAGCCGCACCTCCTCGCTGACGCCCACGACGCAGTCGTCCACGAGCCCGGCGACGGCCAGGCCGAGCGTGCGGTCGTCCGAGGGGCCCTCCGCCTCCGCTTCCTCGTCCGCCGGCACGATCAGGATCAGATGACGGGCGTACACCGGGCAGCGCACGATCCAGGCCCGGCCGCCTGAGGCGTGCGTACAGATACGGGCCACCTCGTCCCGCTGCCCGCCGGCGCACTCGACGACGCAGACACGTACGGGGTCGGGGAGCTTCGGCCGCAGGGCGCCCGCCACCTGGTGCGCGATGGAGAGCTGGCCCGTCATCAGCAGATGCAGCACGGCCTCGCGCCCCCGGGACTCCGCGAGGTCCACCCGCCGTCGCTTGCGTTCGACGCTCTCCGACGCCCAGGCCAGGGCCAGCGGCATCACCGCGTCGGCCATCAGGGTGGTCAGTCCCGCGGGCAGCGGCTTGGGCGCGACGAGTGCGAGGACCGGGCCGTCGGTCCCGGGGGTCCGGTCGAGGGGAAGGAGCAGCGCCGCGCACGCGCCGGTGTCGAGGGAGTACGCGCCCGCACCCCGGGCCGTCAGCTCCCGCGTGGCCCGGGCGGCGAGACCGGCCGCCTCGTGGCCCGGCCACCGGACGTTCCCGGCCACGGCCTGGAGCACCGTGCCGTCCCCGCCCAGGATCCCGGCCCAGCCCTCCGCCCGGCGGGCCAGCCTGCGCAGCAGCTCCGGCGAACCGCCGGTCCGTGCCAGCCGGTACATCAGCAGTACGTCGTCGGCCCGTTCCCGCGCACGCACGTGTCCCGCTCCTCCCCGAAACCGGAGTGCAGAGTACCGGTCCGGCTGTGCGGTGTGATACCCGGCGGAGCCCACACCGTGCGAACTGAATCTCCCGGCCCGCCGCCCCGTCCCCATAGAGTCCCCAGCGTGTTCCGGGACGCCCGGGGGACGCCGGGGGACGCCGGGGACGTGGCAACGTGCCGGATCCGGGGCCCGAGGACGTCGGGGGACGTCCGCACGGCGCGGCGGCAGCGGCCCACGGGGGTGGTCGCTGTCGTCGGCCGCGGCTCGAGGGCCGCGACGGACCCCGCCCGGAGGACCACTCACCCCGGCAACGTCGTCGTCTCCCCCACGGCGGCGAGCAGCCAGATCGGGAACTCCGGATCGGCCTGCCCCACCGCGAGACCGAGCCACCGCGTACCCCCGGGCACACGCCAGACCTGCATGCTGCCCGCCAGATTGCAGAGCTGCCCCACCGGTTGCGGGGCGACGCCCGCGCCCTCCTCGTCCCGCTCCAGGTACGGCCAGAGGTCGACGGTCTCCGGCTCGCCCCACCGCTCGCTCAACGCGGTGGCCAGGGCGCTGAATTCGGTCTCGATCTCCAGCTCGGCAGGTTCGACGGTCTCGGGGGACCGGTCGTCCCAGAAGTCCCGGCTCGCCCGCAGGATCAGCAGGTGGTGTCCGGGGCCGCTGCTGCGCACACCGCTGCCGTCGCGCTCCTCCTCCGCCGGGTAGGGCAGGGTGAGGGTGCTGTCGATCAGGGCGAGGCGGTCCTCCGTGGTGGCGGGCGGGGTGCCGTCGCTGTCCGTGTTCATGAGGGCGATCCTGCCAACCGACCCCGCCGGACGACGCATCGGGGGCGCGCCCGGCCGTGGCGGGGCGCGCCCCCTTCTCCCCGGGTGGGGCGGGTTCAGCAGCTCAGGTTCGAGCCGGGCGTGGTGCCGAGGAGCTGGACGAACGCCTGGTACTTGTCGATGCGGCTCTGGACCTGGGCGGGGTTGCCACCGTTGCACTCGATGCTGCCGTTGATGGACCGGATGGTCTCGCCGAAGCCGGCGCCGTTGACGATGGCGTTGTGGGGCGTCATGGTGCCGGGGCCCGACTGGGTGTTCCAGTACCAGAGGCCGGTCTTCCAGGCCACGGCCGCGTTCTGCTCCACCTGCCAGGGGTTGCCGAGCAGATCGATGCCGAGTGCGTCACCGGCGGCCTTGTAGTTGAAGTTCCAGCTGAGCTGGATCGGGCCACGGCCGTAGTAGGCCGCCTGTCCGGCCGGGCAGCCGTAGGGCTGACCGGTGTCGCAGTAGTGCGGGTAGTTCGCGGTGTTCTGCTCGACGATGTGCACCAGTCCACCGGTCTCGTGACTGACGTTGGCGAGGAACGCCGCCGCCTCCCGCTTCTTCACCGTGTCGCTGCCGGTGTCGGCGAATCCGGGGTAGGCGCTCAGGGCCGCGGTCAGGCCGCTGTAGGTGTAGAAGGAATTCCGGCTCGGGAACATCTGGTTGAACTGGGACTCGCTCACGACGAAGCCCGAGGGGTCCGGATCTCCCGGGTCGGTCTCGCCGCCGGAGCCACAGCTGCCCTGGTCGGCCCACACGTCGGCGGTGCCGGGCCGCTCGTTCTGGGTCCACCACTTCGCGGACCAGTTGTGCCCGTTGTACGAGGCGGAGCCGCCGCCCCAGTAGACGGCGGAGGCGCTCCAGGCCGGGGCGCAGGCGGCGGCCGATGCCGTGGAGACGGGGAGAAGGACGAACGTAGCGATGACCGCGCCCAGCGCGGCGATCAGACTGATGACACGTTTGGCCACGTGATCACTCCTTCGGCGCGGCGCTCGCGCCGAGCGTGCGCCGCCATGGGGGGTGCGACCACTCAAGCGCCGATGGTCTGAACCTGTCAAGGTCTAGACCAGAACTCACCCAGCGGCGCCCCTCCCCCAACTCCGCCTTCTCATACGGGCCTTGAACGGCGGACGAACTTCACCGGAAGGAATCCGGAGGCTCTCCTACCCCTCGCCCCCCGGTCGTACGGTGACGCCATCCGGCACACCGCACGCCCGAGGGAGCGCGAGAACCATGGAGTGGTTGTTCAGCCCCGAGAACGTCATCGCCATCCTCTCCGCCGGCCTGGGCGTCCTCACCTCGGCGGGCGTGCTCTGGTACGAACGCCGCGTCCCGCGCCGCAAGCGCATCGGTTACCGCGTGCAGATGGACACCCCGATAGGCAGCGAAGTCAGCCAGGGCCGGGCCAATGTGCGGCTCGGGCTCTTCAACGAGACCGCGGACATGGCCGACGCCACGCTCGTCCTGCTGCGCATCGAGAACGACGGCTCGCAGTCGATCGGTGACGAGGACTACACCGGGCGCGGTGAACTCAACGGTCTCACCGCCGAGTTCACGGGCCGTACCGTCCGCGGCATCGCCGTCACCCATTCACCGGACGCCGACCACCTGATGGACCACTTCACCCCGGCGGCCGGGCTGCGTCACGACGGCTCGATCATCCGGCTGCCGCGTGTCCCGCTCAACCGCAACGAGCACTTCAAGCTCCTGGTCCTGCTCACCGGGTCCCACGTGGGCGGACCGATCAAGATCACCGGAGGCATCCGGGACGGTGTCGTGGCGCGGAACAAGGCCGCCCGCCCCGACGAGAAGCCCCCGCTGTTCGGCCCGGCGGCCAGGGTCATCACCGTCGCCCTCACCGCCTGCGTCGTCACGCTCGCCGGCATCATCGTCGTACGGGACGACTCCCCGCCCCCGATGGACTGCGCCAAGGGCACGCTCACGGTCACCGGCTCCACCGCCTTCCGGCCGGTCCTGGACGAGCTGAAGCACGAGTACGAGGAAGAGTGCGAGGGCTCCGAGATCATCGTCGAAACCCATGGCAGCAACGCCGGGGTGCGGAAGCTCGACGCCCTGGGCGCCAAGGCGGGATCGGCCGGCTCCCCCGCCATGATCGCCCTGTCCGACGGCCGCAGGCCGGCCGCACTCACCGATCTGCACGAGAAGCCGGTCGCGCTCTCCCTGTTCTCCCTCGTCGTCAACGACACCGTGCCGTTCACCGACCTCTCCCTCGACCAGATCAGACGGATCTACCGCGGCGAGATACGCAACTGGAACCAGGTCGAGGGCGGCCCCGACCAGGAGATCCGGCTCGTCAGCCGGGACGCCAACTCCGGAACCCGCGAGGTGTTCCAGCGCCGCGTCCTCGATGCCAACGAGCTCGCCACGTCCTCGCGTGACTGTTCCACCAAGGACTACGCCGACGCACCGGTCCTGCGCTGCGAACTCGACGGCACGGACCAGGTCCTGGCCGAGGTCGCCGAGCTGGACGGCGCGATCGGCTACACCGAACTGCGGAACGGCGAAGTGCGTGAGGGAGCGCACCGGATAGCCATCGACGGCGCCACCCCGTCCGTCGACACGATCGACACCGACGACTACCCGTACCAGGAGATCGAGTACGCGTACACCTACGGGTCGCCCCCCGCGGACTCCCTGGTGGCCGGCTTCCTGAACTACCTGGACAACTACGGCGAGGAGATCATGCGCGCCAACGGCCACCTGCCGTGCGCGACGCCGAAGGGGATGCGGCTCTGCGGGGAGGGCTGGGCCCCACCGCAGTAGGGGGCGCGGACCGCACCCTGCGGCAGTCCCCCTGACGGGCGCCCGCACCACCCCTGGCACCAGCGACGGCCGGACCTTCCACGGGGGAAGGTCCGGCCGTCGCGCCGAGAGATCTCCTACAGGAAGGAGTTGATCTCGATCGTCTCGGTACGGCCGGGGCCGACACCGATCGCGGAGATCGGGGCGCCGGACATCTCCTCCAGCGCCTTCACGTACGCCTGCGCGTTCTTCGGCAGGTCGCCGAAGGTCTTGGCCTTCGTGATGTCCTCGGACCAGCCCGGCAGCATCTCGTAGACCGGCTTCGCGTGGTGGAAGTCCGTCTGGCTGTACGGGAGCTCCTCGACGCGCTTGCCGTCGATCTCGTACGCCACGCACACCGGGATCTGCTCCCAGCCGGTCAGTACGTCCAGCTTGGTGAGGAAGAAGTCGGTGAGGCCGTTGACCCGGGTCGCGTACCGCGCGATCGGGGCGTCGAACCAGCCGCAGCGGCGGTCACGGCCGGTGGTGACTCCGCGCTCGCCGCCGATCCGGCGCAGCGCCTCGCCGTCCTCGTCGAGAAGTTCCGTCGGGAAGGGTCCGGCACCGACGCGGGTGGTGTAGGCCTTGAGGATGCCGATGACCCGGCTGATCTTCGTCGGTCCCACACCAGATCCGGTGCAGGCGCCGCCCGCGGTCGGATTCGACGAGGTGACGAAGGGGTACGTGCCGTGGTCGACGTCCAGCAGGGTGCCCTGACCGCCCTCGAAGAGGACGACCTTGCCCTCGTCGATGGCGTCGTTCAGGATCAGCGTCGTGTCGGCGACGTACGGCTTGATCTGCTCCGCGTACTGGAGCATCTCCTCGACGATCTTGCCGGACTCGATCGCGCGCCGGTTGAAGACCTTGGCCAGGAGCTGGTTCTTCTGCTCCAGCGCCGCCTCGACCTTCTGCTCCAGGATCGACTCGTCGTAGAGGTCCTGGACGCGGATGCCCACCCGGTTGATCTTGTCGGCGTAGGTCGGGCCGATACCGCGCCCGGTGGTGCCGATCTTGCGCTTCCCGAGGAAGCGTTCCGTCACCTTGTCGACGGTGACGTTGTACGGAGTGATCAAATGAGCGTTGCCGCTGATCAGGAGCTTGGACGTGTCGACGCCTCGCTCGTTCAGACCGCTCAGCTCGGAGAGCAGGACCGCCGGGTCGACGACGACACCGTTACCGATGACCGGGGTACACCCCGGCGACAGGATTCCGGAGGGGAGGAGATGCAGTGCGTACTTCTGGTCGCCTACGACAACCGTGTGGCCGGCATTGTTGCCGCCCTGGTAACGCACCACATAGTCAACGGATCCACCGAGGAGGTCGGTGGCCTTCCCCTTGCCCTCGTCACCCCACTGAGCACCGAGCAGCACAAGTGCGGGCACAGGCGTACACCCCTTCCGGGCGGGGCATGTCCAAGGTCAGGGGGCGTACGTAAAGGTCGTACCTGCCGCACGACGATGTACGGCAAAGCCTGAGCCGTCGAACCGGGTGCCCCGGAATAGACGAAGCCCCTGGCGCAATAGCGCAAGGGGCTCTTGCACCAAGATGCTACCCGAGGAAGGACCGAGGTGTCGGCTGCAGAGCCCCCCGGCGACGGCGACCACCAGCTACTCGTGCTCATCGACCCCCTTGCCCGCCGCTACGACGGCGAGTCCGTGCGCATCGCGAAGGACGTGCTGAGCGCCGGCGCGCACGCCAAGATCTGCTTCGCGGACGGTCCGGACGACTTCGCCAAGGCACTGTCCCGGCGGGGCTCCAGGCGTCCGGTCGTCGTCGGCGACGACCACGCGCTGCTGCGCGCCGTGTCCCAGCTCCACCGGGAGCGGGAGCTCTCCGACTGTGTGCTCTCCCTGATCCCGGTCGGCGCGGCGCGCACACTGGAACTCAGCTACGCGCTCGGCGTGCCCCCGGGCGCGGTGGCGGCGGCGCGCACGGCGCTCGACGGAGCCACACGCCGACTGGACCTCCTGGTCGACGACAGTGACGGAGTCGTCCTCGGCGAGCTGCGCATCCCGGCGGCCAGGCCCTCACCGGGCCCGCCCCACACAGTCTGGGACCACTGCCGCTCCCTGGTGGCCTCGCTGGTCCGCCCCGCCCCGCCCGCGCCGGGCCCTTCCCGCGCCCACCGGCTGCGGGTCGAGGCCGACGGGGTCCTGCTGAACGACCTGGACCGGCCGGTCGACGGCGTCTCGGTGGCCGCCCAGGGCGACGGCGGTCTGGCCGACGTGGTGATCCACACGACCTCCGGAGAGACGCACACGGCGGAGGCCAAGGCTGTCACGGTCTCCGGCCCGGACTTCCGCTACCGCGCGGACATACGGACCGCGGGCCCCGTCAGGACCCGTACATGGACGGTACGGGCGGGTGCCTGGGGGCTGGTGCTGCCTGGGCGGGCCTGATGGCCGTCACTCAGGACAGCGTGGGGAACCGGTCCCGGTCCCGCCGACGTCCTGACGCACATGGAACAACGGGACGCGGCAGGGTACGGCGGGTGCGCGACGGCGGCGATCGGAGCAGCCGTCGCCGTGTACGTCTGGGCCTCGTCACGGCGTACCGGCCTGAACATGGGCATGGGATTCGAAGGGCACAGCAGGGACCTCTCCGTCCTGTGGACGGAACTGCCCCTCGTCCTGCTCGCCGGGGCCCTGATCCCCCCACTCGCCTGGCTGCTGCCGCTGCGTCTGCTGCGCGGGCGCGGAACCCTGCGGGCCCGCGTCCTCGTCGCGGCCGTGTGTACCGCGGGCTTCGTCGCGCTGTCCGCCTGGGCTCTGCACACTTGGGCGAACCCGCACCACCCGGACCACATCCGGCTCTCCGGCGCCCTCGCCTCAGATCTCGACCAGTAGCTCCCGCAGCCCTCGGATCACGTAGCCGGGCTTCCACTCCGGCTCCGCCGTCAGCCGCATACCGGGCGCCTCGCGCAGCAGCGCTCCGAAGGAGGCGGCGAGTTCGAGGCGGGCCAGCGGGGCGCCCAGGCAGTAGTGGATGCCCGCGCCGAAGGAGATGTGCGGGTTGTCCTGCCGGGACAGGTCCAGCGTCTCCGCGTCGGCGAAGCGCTCCGGGTCCCGGTTGGCGGACGCGAAGAGCAGCGCGACCTGTGAACCGCGCGGGATGACGGTGCCGTCGATCTCGATGTCGTCCAGGACCCACCGCGCGAACATGGGCACCGGGGTGTCGTAGCGCAGCAGTTCCTCCACCGCGGTCGGCAGCAGACCGTGGTCGCCGCGCAGGGCCGCCAGTTGCTCCGGGTGCCGGAAGAGCATCCACCAGCCGTTGACGGTGGCGTTGACGGTCGCCTCGTGTCCGGCGTTGAGCAGCAGTACGCAGGTGGAGACGATCTCCTGCTCGGTCAGCCGGTCCTCGTCGTCGTGCGCCGCGATGAGCCCGGAGATCAGATCGGGCCCCGGGTCGGCGCGCCGCGCGCCGATCAGTTCGCGCAGGTAGCCGGAGAACTCGACCGACGCCTGTACGGCGGCCCGCGCCGTCTCCTCCGGCGGGTTCAGCTCGAACATCCCGCAGATCGCCGCCGACCACGGCCGCAGCAGCCCCCGGTCGGCCTCCGGTACGCCCAGCATCTCGGCGATGACGGCCACCGGGAGCGGCTCGGCGACCGCGCTCAGCAGATCGCCGCCGCCCGCCTCGACGAAGTCGCCGACGAGCCCGGCGGCCAGCCGCTCCACGGTCGGGGCGAGCGCCTCGACCCGCCGGGGCGTGAACGCCTGGGCGACCAGCCGCCGGATCCGGGTGTGGTCGGGGGCCTCCAGATCGAGGATTCCGTGCCCGTTGAGCGTGTGGAACGGTTCGTGGGCGGCCGGCGGGGCGGTGGCACCGAACTCGTCGTGGCTGAAACGGTGCAGATAGGTCCGCCCCAGCCGCCGGTCGCGCAGCAGCCCGGACACATCGGAGTAGTGCGGCACCAGCCACTGCCGCGTCGGCTCGAAGTAGTGCGCCCGGCCGGTGGCGCGCAGGGCGGCGTAGGCGGGGTACGGGTCGGCGACGAACGCCGGGGACCAGGGGTCGAAGGACACGTGCATGAACCGACGCTACCCGGGCGTGACCAGCCTCGCCTCGTACGCGAACACGGCCGCCTGCGTCCGGTCCCGCAGCCCCAGCTTCACCAGGATGCGGCTGACGTGGGTCTTGATCGTCGACTCGGCGACCACCAGGTGGGAGGCGATCTCCAGGTTCGACAACCCCTGGGCGATCAGCACGAGCACCTCCGTCTCCCGTTCGGTGAGGTCGCCGATCCGGGCCATGGCGGGCGGCCGTGGCGCCTCGGCGATCTTCGAGAACTCGGTGATCAGCCGGCGGGTCACCGTCGGGGCGAGCAGCGCCTCGCCCGACGCCACCACCCGCACGCCCTCGGCGAGCTGCCGGGCCGAGGCGTCCTTCAGCAGGAAGCCCGAGGCGCCGGCCCGCAGGGCCTGGTACACGTACTCGTCGAGATCGAACGTGGTCAGGACGAGCACCTTGGCGTCCGCGTCGGCGGCGACGATCTCCCGGGTCGCCTCGATGCCGTTGAGCTCCGGCATCCGGATGTCCATCAGCACCACGTCGGGCCGCAGCGCGGCGACCTGGGACACGGCCTGCCGTCCGTCGACGGCCTCACCGACCACCTCGATGCCGGGCATCGCGTTGAGCAGCACGGAGAAACCCTCGCGGACCATCATCTGGTCGTCGACGATCAGCACCCGGATGGACGTGTCGTTCACGCTCCCTCACCGTCCTCCACGCCGTCGCGCACCATCGGCACGGGAAGGAACACGGAGACCTCGTACCCGCCGTCGTCGGTGGCCCCCGCGGTCATCTCCCCGTTCAGCATCGCGACCCGCTCCCGCATCCCCGTGATCCCGTGCCCGGCACCCGGTGACGGCTTGACCAGTCCACGTGCGGGACCGTTGACGACCCGCACCCCGAGCCCGCCGAGCACATAGCCGATCTCCACCTTGGCGGCGGCGCCCGGTGCGTGCCGGAGCGTGTTGCTCAGCGCTTCCTGGATGATCCTGTACGCCGAGAGTTCGACGCCCTGCGGGAGCTCCCGGACAGCGCCGGTGACGGTCTTCTCCGTCTCCAGGCCGGTCTCCCGGACGTTGTCCAGCAGCCGGTCGAGCGCGGCGAGGGTGGGCTGCGGGGCGTCCGGCGCCTCGTAGTCCTCCGCCCGTACGACACCGAGGACGCGACGCAGCTCGGTGAGCGCCGCCACGGCGTTCTCCCGGATGGTGACGAACGCCTGCTCCAGCTCCGGCGGCGGATTCTCCACCCGGTACGGGGCTGCCTCGGCCTGGATCGCCACGACGGACATGTGGTGGGCGACGACGTCGTGCAGCTCACGGGCGATGGTGGTGCGCTCCTCCAGCAGCGTGCGCCGGTCGCGTTCGACCGCGGTGACGGTGCGCTGCACGGTCACCTCCCGCTGGGCCTCGCGGCGGGTCTGCACGACCGTCACGACGAGCAGGGCGAACGCCGACGTGAAGGCCATGCCGCCACTGGTCGAGGAGGGGTTGTGGGGGCCCAGGACGACCATGAAGAAGCCGGGGAGCAGGGTGATCACCCACATCCAGGCCGCCGTACGCGGCCTGGTCCGCGCCGCGACGACGATGAGGACGCCCAGGTGGCACACGAAGGCGTGAGGCGCCCACGGCCAGTCCCCGCCGCCCAGGACGGCCATCACCGGGACCAGAGCGATCGACGCCCAGAAGGCGAGGACGGGGCGGAGCAGTGTCATCAGCAACGCGGCGGCCGGCAGGAACGCGGTGATGACTGTCGCGATCCCGAACAGGGAGTAGGTGTTCGCCGAGAAGACGCCTCCCAGCACGGCCATCAGCGCGACCGCGGCCACCACCGCGTGCGGGAACCAGACGGCCCGCGCCCGGATCGGCTTCGGGAGCTGCCGGATCACCGGCCCGTCCGTGGCCAGCGGCGCCAGTGGACGGTAGTCGAACACATCGTGGAAGAGGTCCTGCCGCAGGCCGTCTATCGCCCCTGCGGCCAGCCGGAACTCCGGGCTTCGGGTCTTGGTCTCGGTCACGTGTCCCAAAGTAGGCGTCGGCCCCTGCCCCGGTCGTCAGCAGTGATGTGGATCCTTCGCCGTCCGTCGTAAGTACTACCAGGCCAGCTGGGCGATCTCCTCGGCCACCACCGCGCAGGCGTCCGCCGACGGATCGATCAGCGGGAAGTGCCCGACCCCGTCCAGCAGCGTGAGCCCCACCATCTCCCCCGCTCTGGCGGCGGCGTCAACGAACGCCTCCGTGACGGCCTGCGGCACGGTGATGTCATCCACCCCCTGGACGACTGCCGTCGCGATCCCGGTCGGCAGCAGCAGGGCCGGATCGACGTGTGCGGCCCGCGCCTCGAAGGCGTCCTCGCCGCCCAGGAGTTGGTGCAGCGCGCCCGAGCAGACATCCAGCTCCACCGCGCTCGCGAAGTCCCCGATGGGCGCCAGAGCGACGACCCCGCGCAGCGGCGGCGCGGCGGGCAGCCGCCACGGCGAACCCTTCGGGAGCACATGCCGGGCGGCCGCCCACAGGGCGAGCTGCCCGCCCGCCGAGTGCCCGGTGACCACGGTCTTACGGAGATCCGCCCCCGGCAGCTCCCGGGCCGCCAGCTCCGGCAGGGCGTCCATCGCGGCGGCCACGTCGTCGAAGGTCTCGGGCCAGCGGCCCGCGACCGGACCGGCCGCGCCCTGCTGCGGGTCCTCGCCGCCGCGCCGGTACTCGACGCTGGCCACGGCGAAACCGCGGCGTGTGAGGAAGCCCGCGAACGGCGACATGTGCTGCCGGTCGTAAGGCGCCCGCCAGGCCCCGCCGTGCAGCAGGACCACGAGGGGGACCCCGGTCCGGCCGTCCCGCGGTGCGAAGAAGTCGATCACCTGGTCCGGGTGGCTCCCGTAGGACGCGGACCCGTCGGGGGCGACCACGGGATGTGCGAACGCCGACTCGGTCTCGGCGGCGTCGCGTTCACGCGCGGCAGAATCCGACATGCTGCTCCAACCGTCCTGGGCCCGTGCTCAACCGGACTGACCTGCGGGGACGGTACCAGTACGACGGATCGCCGCCGCACGGGCCCGGAGTGTGGGCCCGTGCGGCGGCTGACGCTCAGTCCGCCAGTACCTCGGCGAGGATCCGCGCCGCCCGTTCCGCGTCGGCGAAACCGACGTACAGCGGGGTGAACCCGAAGCGCAGGACGTCCGGGCGGCGCAGGTCGCCGACCACGCCGCGTTCGATGAGCGCCCGCATCACCGGTTCCGTCACCGCCGCGTCCTGGCACCGCAGCGAGACCTGACTGCCGCGCTCCGCGTGGGCGGACGGGGTGACGGACGCGACCCGGCCCTCGGGCACGTAGGCGGCGACGCACTCCAGGAAGAAGTCCGTCAGCTCCAGGGACTTGGCCCGCACGGCGTCCACCGACACGCCGTCCCACACGTCGAGCGCCGCCTCCAGGGCCAGCATGGACAGGATGTCCGGCGTGCCGACCCGGCCCCGCACGGAACCATCCGCAGGGCTGTACCCGGGGGTCATCGCGAACGGGTCGGTGTGCGAGGTCCACCCGGGCAGGGGCGAGTCGAAGGCCGCCTGATGCCGCTGCGCGACGTACAGGTAGGCCGGCGAACCAGGGCCGCCGTTGAGGTACTTGTACGTGCAGCCGACGGCCAGGTCCACGCCGTGCGCGTCGAGACCCACGGGCAGGGCGCCCGCACTGTGGCACAGGTCCCATACGGCGAGGGCGCCCGCCTCGTGGGCGGCGGCGGTGAGACCCGGCAGGTCGTGGAGCCTGCCCGAGCGGTAGTCGACGTGGTTCAGGAGGACGGCCGCCGTGCGGGGCCCGAGTGCGGCCGGCACGTCGGACGGGGCGACCGGGACGACGCGATGGCCCGTCATACGGGCCGCCGACCCGGCGATGTACCCGTCCGTCGGGAAGGTCGTGGCGTCGACGAGGATCTCGTCGCGCCCGTCGCCCGCGAGGCGGGTCGCCGCGACGACCGCCTTGAAGACGTTCACGCTGGTGGAGTCGCCGACGACGATCTGCCCGGCGGCCGCTCCGACCAGCGGGGCGATCCGGTCGCCGATCCGCTCGGGCGCGGTCCACCAGCCGCTCTCGTCCCAGGAGCGGATGCGCAGCGCGCCCCACTCACGCGTGATGACGTCCTGCATGCGCGCGGGGACGTGGCGGGGCAGCGCGCCCAGCGAGTTCCCGTCGAGGTAGACGGTGTCGTCGAGGGTGAACAGCTCGCGCAAGGCGGCCAGTTCGTCGGCGGTGTCGAGCGCCTCGGCGCGCTCCTTGAAGTCAGACATGGCTCCGTGCCGTCCACAGCTCGGGGAACACGCTCTTGGTGGCCCGCTTCTCCAGCCAGGCGACCCCGGCCGATCCGCCGGTTCCGGTCTTCGACCCCATCGCCCGCCGGGTGGCGGTCAGGTGGTCGTTGCGCCATCGCCACACCAGCTCACCGACATCGGTCAGCACCTCGCCGAGCCGTACGAGCTCCCCGTTCTGGTCCGGGTCGGCGTAGATCTCCGCCCAGACCGCCTCGACGGCGGCGGACGGCTCGTACTTCTGCGACAGGTCCCGCCCGAGCACCGACTGCGGCACGGCGTACCCACGCCGGGCGAGCAGGGCGAGCGCCTCGTCGTACAGGCCGGGCTCGTGGAGCGCCTTCTCCAGCTCGGCGTGGACGCGGGGCGCGCCCCGGTGCGGGACGAGCATGGAGGCGGACTTGTCGCCCAGCAGGAATTCCATCCGGCGGTACATCGCCGACTGGAAGCCGGATCCCTCGCCGAGGGAGCCACGGTAGGAGTTGAACTGGGCGGGGGTGAGGCCGGCCAGCGGCTTCCAGGAGGCGTTCAGCGCCTCCAGCTCCCTCAGCGAGCGCTTCAGGGCGTCGCGGGCGACCGGGACGCGGTCCTCGCGCAGCGCGTGCGCCGCCGTCTCCCACTCATGGACGATGACCGTGAACCACAGCTCCATGACCTGGGTGGTGACCAGGAAGACCATCTCGCCGGGATCGTCCGAGCGCAGGTGCTGGAGGTGGGTCAGGACGTCCGCCTGGACGTAGTCCTCGTACGGAGTCGTTCCCGCGAAGTCCAGGTGCGGGTCGTCCGCACCGGTGGCTTCGGGGTCGGGGTGGATCGTCGACATTTCTGTCTCCTCGACACGAGCTTCCGGGTAGCGGTCCGCCCCTTCCTCTGAGGTGGTGGAGCTCCGGTCCCCTGCTCGGCATCCTAACGGCCTCACCCGCGGCGTCGCGCGGCATGCGTCGGGCCCCGCGGACCGTGCGGTCCGTGGGGCCCGGGTGCAGCGGGGCGGCTCAGCCCAGGGTGTCGGCCGCCGTCTGCGAGGAGTCACGCAAGAAGACCGAGCAGCGCTCGTACTCGTCCTGCTCCCCGATCGCCTGTGCGGCGCGCGCGAGGGCGTGCAGGGCCCGCAGGAAGCCGCGGTTCGGCTCGTGCTCGAACGGGACGGGGCCGTGGCCCTTCCAGCCCGCTCGGCGCAGCGCGTCGAGACCGCGGTGGTAGCCGGTGCGCGCGTACGCGTACGACTCGACGACCCGGCCGCCCTCGTACGCCTCGTCGGCGAGCTGGGCCCAGGCCAGCGACGACTTGGGGTACTTGGCCGCGACGTCGGCGGGCGCCGCGCCTCCTGCGAGCAGCTCGCGCGGCTCCGGGTCGTCGGGCAGATGGGTCGGGGGAGGGCCCCCGAGCAGGTTCTCGTGGATGGACATGGCTCAAGTGTGCCTGGGTCCGGGTTCCGGCTCCAAGGGCGGGGCGGTGACGCCGCAGTGCGTCGCGCACTGCGGGTGCGGCTCGCGTCCGGGCCCCGGGGCTCTCCGCAGGGCCCACCAGGAGATCGCCGAGCCCGTCACCAGCAGCCCGGCGCACATGGGCATGGCCCGCCGGAACGTCGAGGCGAACTCGCCCGCGTCACGGTAGGCCTCCGGGCCCATCCCGGCCAGCAGCGGAAGCGCGGCCACGGCGAGCAGCCCGGCGGCCCGCGCCGCCGCGTTGTTGATGCCGCTGGCGAGCCCGGCCCGGCCGGTGTCGACGGCGGCCAGGACGCTCGCCGTGAGGGGCGCCACGAGTGTGACCATGCCGAGGCCCAGCACCAGGACGGCGGGCAGCACGTCCGCCGGGTAGGAGGCGCCGGGGCCGACCCGCAGCATCAGGAGCATTCCGGCGGCCGCCAGCAGTGGACCGACGGTGAGCGGGACCCGTGGCCCGAGGCGCCGTCCGAGCTCACCCGCGGACGCGGAGAGGAGCAGCATCAGCACCGTCGTGGGCAGGAGCGCGGTACCCGCCCCCAGTGCCGAGTAACCGGCGACCACCTGGAGCTGGATCGCGGACAGGAAGAAGAACCCGCCGAGGGCCGCGTACACACAGAAGGTGACGAGGTTGACGACGGTGAACTGCCGGGAGGCGAAGATCGACGGGGGCACCATGGGGTCGGCCCGGCGTCGCTCCACCCGTACGAAGGCCGCCCCCAGCACGACGCCGGCGACCGCCGCCCCGATGACCACGGCGGACGCGCCCTGCTCCGGCACCTCGATCAGCGCGTACGTGACCAGGGCGAGCGCGAGCGCGCCCGTCGCGGCACCGAGCACGTCGAAGCGTCCGTGGGCGTCCGGGTCCCGCGACTCCGGGACGTGGCGCAGGGCCACGGGCACGCAGACGGCGGCGAGCGGCAGATTGAGCAGGAAGACCCACCGCCAGCCCGGCCCGTCCACCAGCCACCCCCCGAGGAACGGCCCGACGGCCGCCCCCACCCCGCCGAGCCCGGACCAGAGCCCCACGGCACGGGCCCGGTCGTCGGGGTGGAAGCCCGCCTGGATGATCGCCAGCGAACCGGGGGTGAGCAGTGCGCCGCCGACCCCCTGCAGGGCCCGCGCGACGACCAGAACCTCCGCGCTCGGCGCGATCCCGCACAGCAGCGAGGCCACGGCGAACCAGACGACGCCGACGACGAACACCCGCCGCCGCCCGAACCGGTCCCCGAGCGCACCACCGAGCAGGATGAGGCCCGCAAGGGTGAGCATGTAGGCGTTGACGGTCCACTGCAGGGCGGCCAGATCGGCGCCGAGGTCCTGGCCGATGCGGGGCAGGGCCACATTGATGACCGTGGAGTCGAGCAGAGCCATGCTCGACCCGAGCACGGTGGTCAGGACGACCCACCGGCCCACGGGCGAGGCAACCCGGATCCCGTCGCCGTCCGCGCCGTCCGCGCCGTCCGTGTCAGTCATACGAGCAGCATCACCGCTGCCCGCCCACTCGGCCATTCACACAACCCCTACCTTCCAGCCCCTCCGGCGCTCGAGGAGCGGGGTCCGGGGCAGAGCCCCGGTTCCGGGAAGGGACGGGCAGGGGACGAGCCCCGCGCAGCGGACACGCGACAGGCCCGGCCCCCGAAGGGCCGAAGGGAGACCGGGCCCGCCCGTCACGTACCGCGGCGCCTACTTCAGCTTGGTCCCCGAAGACCGCAGGTTGGCACAGGCCTCCGTGACCCGCTTTGCCATGCCGCCCTCGGCGGACTTGCCCCAGCTGCGCGGGTCGTAGACCTTCTTGTTGCCGACCTCGCCGTCAACCTTCAGCACGCCGTCGTAGTTGCGGAACACGTGGTCCACGATCGGACGGGTGAAGGCGTACTGGGTGTCGGTGTCGAGGTTCATCTTCACCACACCGTTCTCCAGCGCGGTGGCGATCTCCTCGGCCGTCGAGCCCGACCCGCCGTGGAAGACGAAGTCGAACGGCTGGCTGCCGGCCGGCTTGCCGTACGTGTCCGCGACGCCCTGCTGGAGGTCCTTGAGGAGCTCCGGACGCAGGACGACGTTGCCCGGCTTGTACACGCCGTGGACGTTGCCGAAGGAGGCGGCCAGCAGGTAGCGGCCCTTCTCGCCCAGGCCGAGCGCCTCAGCCGTACGCAGCGCGTCGTCGACGGTCGTGTACAGCTCGTCGTTGATCTCGTGCGTGACGCCGTCCTCCTCGCCACCGGTCGGGGTGATCTCGACCTCGAGGATGATCTTGGCGGCGGCTGCCTTGGCCAGCAGCTCCTGGCCGATGGCCAGGTTGTCGGCGAGGGTCTCGGCCGAGCCGTCCCACATGTGGGACTGGAACAGCGGGTTCAGACCCTTGGCGACGCGCTCCGCGGAGACGTCGAGCAGCGGACGTACATAGCCGTCCAGCTTGTCCTTGGGGCAGTGGTCGGTGTGCAGCGCGACCGTGATGTCGTACTTGGCGGCGACGATGTGCGCGAACTCGGCCAGGGCCACGGCGCCCGTCACCATGTCCTTGTTGTACTGGCCGCCCAGGAATTCGGCGCCACCGGTGGAGATCTGGACGATGCCGTCGCTCTCCGCCTCCGCGAAGCCGCGCAGTGCAGCGTGCAGGGTCTGGGTCGACGTCACATTGATGGCCGGGTAGGCGAACTTGCCTGCCTTCGCCCGGTCGAGCATCTCGGCGTAGACCTCGGGGGTTGCGATGGGCATCTGTCCGCTCCTTGGGATGTGCGGGTGTGCAGTGCTTGGTCCCTGACCTGGGGGCGACGTCATCGTCGCCCTCATCTTCCCAGACTCTGGCTTCGGCTCCACGCTGCCCGTCGAGTTGTGCTCCCTGTTTCACGTGAAACAGGGAGCACCCCGAGGAAGCCCCAGGTCAGGCCAGGTCGAGGTCCGCCACCGAGTAGACGTGGACGTACGGGAGACCGGCCTCGGCGATCGCCGGAGCGGCGCCACGCTCGACGATCACGGCGACGGCCACGACCTCGCCGCCGGCCTCGCGCACCGCTTCGACCGCGGTCAGCGGCGAGCCACCGGTCGTCGAGGTGTCCTCGACGACGAGGCAGCGACGGCCCTTGACGTCCGTGCCCTCGATGCGGCGCTGCATCCCGTGGGCCTTCTGCGCCTTGCGGACGACGAACGCGTCCAGGCTCTTCCCGCGCGCCGCCGAGGCGTGCAGCATCGAGGTGGCCACGGGGTCGGCGCCCAGCGTCAGGCCGCCGACACAGTCGTAGTCCAGCTCGGCGGTGGCATCGAGCATCACCCGGCCGACCAGAGGCGCGGCCTTGCCGTCCAGCGTGATCCGGCGCAGGTCGATGTACCAGTCGGCTTCCAGACCCGAGGAGAGGGTCACCTTGCCGTGTACCACGGCCTTGTCCTTGATCTGCTGGAGCAGCTCAGCGCGTACGTCAGTCATGTCAACGAGGGTAAGGGCTGCCGGGGAGGGTCAGAGCCGTACCCAGTTCCAGGTGGTCGTGATCTCCAGGGGCTCGATCGGAGTGACCAGCCGGGGGGCCGTGTTCAGGCCGTTCGGCGGCCCGGACTGCGGCTCGACGCAGACCGCCTCCGCCTGCTCGTCGTAGATCACCACCCATTCGTCACGGCTCTTGACCGTCAGCTCCAGCTGCTCCGGCCAGGTGAGCTGTACGTCGACGCCGGCGGGCATCCCGAAGCAGTCGTCCCAGGGGCCGGGCCGGGGGTCGATCCGGCGTCCGGTCGGCAGGTGGTTGTCACCGCGCTCCTCCTGCCAGGCCGCGTCGAAAGCGATGTGGACGTCCTGGCCGCCGAGGTTCCGGAGGAACCAGGGGTGCCACCCGGCCTGAGCGGGGAACGAGTCCCCGTACGTCTCGATGCCGAGGCTCAGGGTCAGCGAGTCCTCGGTCAGCTCGAATGACTGCGTCACCCGGCCCTCGTACGGCCATGGGTCGGCCAGGTCGTAGAAGAAGGCCGCCTCGGCCTCCTCATGCCGGGCAAGCTTCCAGGCGGTGTCACGGCCGGTGCCGTGAATGGCGTGCGGCGGGGAGTTCAGCGGCAACCGGTGTGGCTCCCCGCCGTTGCGGAACAGGCCGTTCTCGGTGCGGCCGCACCACGGCACCATGGGGAAGCAGCCGTACCGCTCGCCCTGGCGCAGCATTTCGGTGCCCCCGATCCACAGGCTGCTGATCCGGCAGCCATGAACGGGGTCAACGGTCAATTCGACGTCGCCGGCGGTCAGCCGGGCGTTCTCCACAACTCTGCTCACCCCCCGACACTACTGGCGTGGGGCGGCTTCTCACGGCCTCCTGCGCCGCAGAGCCCTGCCCACCACCACGGCCGAGACGATCGCCAAAGCTGCTGCCGGGGCGGCCCAGCGCAGCGTGATGCCCACGGCGCCTGCCTCGGGCGACGGCACGGGGGCGTACCGGCCGCGCGGCGGGGCGTGGTCGACCTCCTCCGTGCTACGGCCGATCATGGTGCGGCGGGCGTGCGCGGCCTCGGCGGGCGGCTCGTCCGGCACGGTGAATTCCAGCTCCGCGGACGGGTCGGGCGACGGCGGCACCGGCGCGTCGAACACCGGCTCCTTATCGGCGGACGGCGGCTCGGCAGACGCGTCGGGAGCCGTAGACGGCGGCTCGGCAGACGCGTCAGGAGCCGGAGGAGACGGTGGCGCCTCGGACACGGTCTGCTCCGGCGCACCGTCCCGCGCCGCGAGGGACTCCGTCACCAGTTGCTGCGTGAAGCGGTCCAGCAACCGCTGCGCCGCCGCGAGTGCCACGGCCGCGTCCAGGTCCACGATGCGGCCGTCACCGCTCGCCGTGCCGGTGAAACCGATCGTCGTCCCACCGTCCGTCTCCGTGAGGCCGACGGTCAGTTCCAGCTTCGCCGAGCCCGTGCCCCGAGCCTCTGTTCCCTCCCCGGTCACGGAGAAGGAGTCACCCCCGCCGGAGGGCCGCAGCGTCAGCGCACCGCGGTACGTGATCGTGTGGCCGTCGGCCCGGAATCTCAGCCGGCCCGCCAACGGGCCCGCCGACGCGTCGGCATCCTGCTGAAGACCTGGCACACAGCGCGCGACACGTGCGGGATCACCCAGCGTCCGACGCAGGGACGAGACCGGAACCGGAACGAACACCTCATGCTCCATACCACCCGAGCCTACTCAGCCCCGGCCGTCCCGTCAGCGCTTCCACGCCCCGGCCGCCGTACGGACCGCACCGCCCCACCGTGCTCAGGGTTCCTCCCGGTACCGCGGGTGGACGAGTGTCGACGGGAGCACCCCGTGCTGCCGCATCCGCTCCGCCGCGCGTCGGCCGGCCAGCAACTCCCGCTCCTCCAGCGTCCGCAGGGCCGGCGCTCCCGGGTCCATGCCGAACCCGCCCGTGTTCTGCCGGGCGGCCAGCACGAATCCCCAGTCCCGTGGCGCGTCCGCCCCCTCCGTGGCCCGGTCCGGGCCCGCAGCGAAGCCGGTGAGACGCCCGTCGACGCTGTACGGCAGGGGCTCCAGCCCGCCCGCCCGTACCGACGCCTCCACCGTCCAGAACGTCGTCGGCCTGCTGCTCGGCGCCCCCGCGTGCACCACCAGCCGCCCGCCCGGGTCCAACGCACCCGCGACCAGTCCGTAGAACTCGGCGGCGTACAGCTTCGTGCTCTCCGTGATCCCCGGGTCCGGAAGGTCCGAGATCACCACGTCGTATCGGTCGTGCGTGACCCGCAGCCAGGTGAAGGCGTCCCCGGTGACCGTTGTCAGCCGGGGGTCGTCGAACGCGTGCCCGTTCAACCCGGCGAGCGCCGGATCCGTGCGGGCCAGTCGGGTGACGGCCGGATCGAGTTCCACCACCACGACGGATCCGACACCCGGGTAGCGCAGCACTTCGCGGGCGGCCAGGCCGTCGCCCCCGCCCAGGATGAGCACCCGCTGGTGGGCCCCGTTCATCGCGGGGTGCACGAGCGCCTCGTGGTACCGGCGCTCGTCCCGGGAGCTGACCCGGAGCCGGCCGTCCAGATAGAGGTCGAGCGCGCCGCGCCTGGAACCGGTGAGGACGATCTCCTGCACCTCGGTCTGCCGGGCGACCCGCACCTCGTCGCCGTACACCGCGCGCCGCGCCGCGCGCTCGAAGTCGTCGACCAGGGCGGACGCAGTGGCCAACAGGACGATCACCGTGACGTCGACGACGATCAGCAGCCGGCGTGACCGCCGGCTCAGGTCGCGCCGGAACACCCACAGCACCAGCGCACCACCCGCCGCCGCGTTGACCGCGCCGGTGAAGAGCGCCCCGGTCAGCTGGCCCATCATCGGCAGCAGCAGGAACGGGAAGGCGAGCCCTCCGACGAGCGCGCCCACGTAGTCGGCGGCGAAGAGATCCGCGACGGCCCCGCCCGCGTCCTGCCGGTCGACCCGCTGGATCAGCGTCATCAGCAACGGGATCTCCGCGCCGATCAGGATCCCGATCGCGAGCGAGAAACCGACCAGCGCGTACCGCGACTCCCCGAGCCAGGCGAAGGACGCGTAGAGGACGAGGGCCGAGGTGCCGCCTACGAGCGCGAGCACGGCCTCGAGCAGCCCGAATCCCACAGCGGCGCGGCTGCGTAAACGTTTCGCGAGGAGGGACCCGATGCCCATCGCGAAGACCATCACGGACAGCACCACGGAGGCCTGGGTGACCGAGTCACCGATCAGGTACGAGGCCAGAGCGACCAGTTCCAGCTCGTAGACCAGACCGCAGGCGGCGCAGACGAAGACCACGGCCAGCACGAGGAACCGGCCGGTCCTCGGCCGTACGGGAAGCGCTGCCGCTTCCTCTCGCAGTGGTACCCGCTGGTCGATCATGAAACGAACGCTACGTGACCAGAAGGTCGCTGCTTGTCACCCACACGGGTGCAAGTGAGGCGCGCCGCACGCACGCCGGGCCCACGGCGCCCTACCCCGGACGGACCAGGACGGATTCCGCACCCCCCTCACGACACCGCGGCCGGCACCCGCACCCCCACACACGTACGGGTCACCACCAACTGCCCCTCCTGCGGATACGCGTGCCAGGTCCGCCAGCGCACCTGCCCCTCCTCCGTCCGCTGCGCCAGCATCGCGGTGAAGGCGTACGGGCTGCCGGGAAACGTCCCCGCCAGTCCGTGCGGGTGATCGCTCACCAGTGCGAGCAACTCCTGCGCGCGCCCTGCGAACGAGCCCTGGGAGAGCGTCTCGACGCGCGCCGCGAATTCGTAGTCCCAGTCACCGATGCTCTCGGCGACGCCCAGCGGCAGCGGTGAGCTGCTGCCCGGCAGACAGGCCACGGTCTCGGAGCACGTACGGCGGTCCTGTTCCAGGAGTACCTGATGGGAGGCGCCGAGCAGCCTCAACTGGACTTTCGCTCCTGCCAGTTCGAGTTCGAGTACAGCCAGGGCGGGCAGCGGCTCCCGCCCGAGCGTCCATGCCAGATCGGCAGCACGGGTGTCGGAATAGGAGGTCTGGAGGGTGGTGAGCATGGATCGGCTCCGCAAACGCACAGAAACACATGGACAGGAGGTTTCCCCGTCGGCGCAATCGGGGGATGAGGAGCCCGATCCGGCCCAACTGGGGCCCGGGGGCTGAATGTTCTCTACTTCGATGCAATCACGAAGTACGTCGCGCTCACAGCGTTTTTACCCAACTTGCCGCGGTTTCCATCCCTCAGGGGGCAGGACGGTTCACCTGTTCCAGGAACTCCCAACAAAAAGGTGCCCGGCGGGAGTTCACCCCCGCCGGGCACCTGTGGCACACCCGTCCCGACCCCGTGCGGGGGCGGGCGGACCAGTCTCAGTTGCCGCCGCCCCCGCAGCCGCCGCCTCCGCCGCCGCAGCTACTGCTGCTGCCGCCGCCACAGGAATGACCACCGCCGCTGTCCCCGGCCCACCAGCTGCCGACGTGGGAGTCCCCTCCCCCGCCACCGCCGGAACCGCGGCGCCCGCTGCGCCCCGCCCTCGACTTCTTCCTGCCCCCCGAACTCGAGGCCAGGGCGGCGATCCCGACCACCACGATCACCAGGAACACGATGAAAAAGAACAATTCCACCGACCTCACATCCTTCTGTCCCCCGTACCCCCGAAGCCCCCGATGCGAGGCCCCCGTGTCCTGCTGACCGTTCGATTCCCACGCCCCGCCGGAGCCAAAGCAGACTTGAGCAACTCCAGAGCTTCGGCACAGGATGGCGTCCATGACACAGGGACGACCGCTGCTCAACCGCCGCCTCACCGAGTTCGGCACGACGATCTTCGCGGAGATGTCGACGCTGGCCGTACGGACCGGCTCCATCAACCTCGGCCAGGGTTTCCCCGACACCGACGGCCCCGAGGAGGTCCGCGAGGCCGCGGTCCGGGCCCTGCGCGCCGGCCACGGCAACCAGTACCCGCCCGGCCCCGGCGTCCCCGAGCTGCGCTCCGCGGTCACGGAGCACCAGCAGCGGCACTACGGCCTGGAGTACGACCCCGATACCGAGGTCCTGGTCACCACGGGCGCCACGGAAGCGGTCGCCGCCTCCCTGCTGGCCCTCCTGGAGCCCGGCGACGAGGTCATCGCCCTGGAGCCGTACTACGACTCGTACGCCGCCTGCGTCGCCATGGCGGGCGGTACCCGCGTCCCCGTCACGTTGCGGCCCCACGAAGGCGCCTACCGGCTCGACCTCGACGAGCTGCGCGCCGCCGTCACGCCCCGCACCCGGCTGATCCTGCTCAACACACCGCACAACCCCACCGGCACCGTCCTGACCCGGGACGAGCTGGCCGCCGTCGCCGCACTCGCCTGCGAGCGGGACCTCCTGGTCGTCACCGACGAGGTCTACGAACACCTCGTCTTCGAGGGTGAGCACATCCCCCTCGCGTCCTTCCCCGGGATGCGGGAACGCACGGTCACCATCAGCAGTGCGGGCAAGACCTTCTCGCTGACGGGCTGGAAGATCGGCTGGATCACCGCGAGCCCTGAGCTGGTCACTGCGGTCCGCACCGCCAAGCAGTTCCTGACCTACGTCTCCGGGGGACCCCTCCAGTACGCCGTCGCCGAGGCCCTGCGGCTGCCCGACAGCTATTTCGACGAGCTGCGCGCCGGCCTGCGGGCCAAGCGCGACCTGCTGAGCGCCGGCCTCGCCGAGGCCGGCTTCGAGGTCTACGAGCCCGCCGGGACGTACTTCGTCACCACCGACATCCGTCCGCTCGGCCACGGGAGCGACGGCTTCGCCTTCTGCCGGGCGCTCCCCGAGCGCTGCGGGGTCGTCGCCGTCCCCAACGCGGTCTTCTACGACCACCGCGAGCAGGGAGCGCCGTTCGTACGCTTCGCGTTCTGCAAGCGCACGGACGTACTCACCGAGGCGGTCACCCGGCTGAAGGGCCTCCGGGCATCCTGACCGCACACGTCGGAGGCCCGGTCCGGGGGCGTCGGCCGCGCCCCGGACCGGGCCTCTGCTGTGCGTCGGCCGGTTCAGGCCTCCGTGGGCTCCTCGCCCTCGGCCTGCTTCTCGCCGGGCTCCAGGCCCAGACGGTCCACGAGCCACTTGTCGAACTCGATCGAGGCCCGCACCCAGCTGACCGTCGAGGAGACGAAGTGCTCCAGGCTGACACCGGTGCCGATGAGCATCTGCGCCTCACCGACGAGCCGTACGGAGCCCGCGGCGCCCTCCTCACCCTCGTGGGCGTGCGTGTAGACCTTGGGCCACAGAGTGCGGCGGTTCCAGTCGTCGATCGCGTCGAGCAGGACGGCGCGCTGGTCCAGGGCATGCGGACGGTCGTAGAAGGTCCGGACCGAGAAGACCTGCTGCTCCTCCTCGCCACGGAACATGAAGTACGTCCGGAAGTCTTCCCACGGCGCGGCGAGGTCGCCCTCGTCGTCGACGACGAACTTCAGCTCCATCTGCTCGAGAAGCTGCTTGACGAGGTCCTGGTCGGGGACCACGGGGCCCTCGGGTCCTGACGCCTGCGGTTCGGGCTGACCCCCGAAGTTGGGGATCGAGGACGGGTCGATAGACATCGCTGGGTACTCCTGTGGATCGCACGTGGTTTCCTGGCTCCGACCCTAGCCGCGATCGCGGCCGGTAGTCCTACGCGCTCATGGGAATCGCCCCCGCGCCCGTCCCCCTGGCCCGCGCCCAGGAAACCGCGATCACGACCGCGCAGGCCGTGCCGACGAGCCCCGCCCCCCCGATCGCCCGGGCCGACGAACCGGACAGCTCCGCCGCCACTCCGCCCGCCGCGACGCCGATCCCCTGCATGGCGGTGAGCCCCGACCTGGCCAGGCCCAGGGCCTGACCGCGCTGGTCGGCCGGGGTGAGCAGGACGAAGGTCGCCCCCGCGGTGATCTGGTAGGCGGAGAAGAAGCCCGACACCAGGAGCACCAGCAGGGCCACCCCCACGCCGGGGCCCGCCCAGTAGACGACCAGCGGCAGGTTCGCACCCACCGCCAGCGGACCGAGCAGCCTGCGGCGCCGCTCGACGCCGAAGCCCGCGCGCCCCAGGAGCGCCGCACCCAGCACCATTCCGGCGGGATGCGCGGCGAGCAGCAGCCCCACCGACGCGGCGCTCCCGTCGGCCTCCTCCGCGAAGGGGACGGCCAGGCCCTCCGGCAGCATGATGAACCCCGCCAGCCAGCCGAGCGCGACCAGCGACCGCAGCCGGTGGTCCGACCAGATCAGTGCGGCGGCCCTTCCCACCTGGGTGTGCATCCGCTTCGGCCGCGCGTCGCTCCCGGCGTCCACCGGCCGCGCCTTCACACCCAGCCTGATCAGGGCGGCGGAGATCAGGAACGTCGCCGCGTTCAGTCCCAGGGAGAGATGGCTCCCCAGCCATACGACGAGGGCCCCGCCGACGGCGAAGCCGACCAGCTGTCCGGCCTGGTGGGTGATCAGCATGACCCGCTGCCCCCGCTCGTACAGGCGCTCGCCCAGGACGGCCGGCATCAGGGCGCCCTGCGACGCCCCGAACGGCGCCTCGGCGAGCTGTGCCAGCACCAGCAGCCCGGCCAGCAGCGGCAGGGGCGTACCGGGCAGGGCCATCAGCCCGACGAGGACGGCGCGGACCAGGTCGCACCCGATCATGACCGTACGCCGGGGGAAACGGTCGGCGAGGCCGGAGAGGAGCACCCCGGACAGCAGGGCGGGCAGGGTCGTCAGCGCATAGGTCGCCGCGGTCCAGCCGGCCGACTCGGTGCGTTCGAACACCAGCAGGGACAGCGCCACGCGCGCCAGCTGGTCGCCCGTCACCGACTGCGCGGAAGCCGCCCACAGGGCACGGAATTCGCGCAGGCGAAGGAGACTGTCACTTCTGCAATTCCTCGGCTCCGCGCTCGCCTCGCCGGGTATCCGCTCCGTCATGCGCGTACCTTACCGGCTCACGAATTCGACATCGCCGCTTCCGCCGTAAAGGAAATGGGGCGGGAGTGGCCCGGTATTGCGCGGACCACTGTCTCCCGCGCAGCCGCTGCTCCGATTCGAAAAGGGGGGCACAGATATGTATCGCCCTGATACAAATAGCGGAACCGGGCGGGTTTCGCATCAGCCGTTCAGCCACGGAACGGGAATTCCGTGGCGCAGGCGGATGCGCCGAGAGCGTGTCGGCTACACACATCAATATCCCCGGGAGCCGCACACACATGTGTCCCCGGCCGGGACGCGAGAGCGTCCGGCCGGGGACACACGGTGCGGGTTCTCGCCTACAGGGTCTTCGCCGCCGGTGCGGTCCCCACGATCAGTCCGTCGCCGGCCCGGTCCACCCGGACCGTGTCGCCGTCCTTGACCTCGCCCGCGAGGATCTCCTTCGCGAGCCGGTCGCCGATCGCGGTCTGGATGAGACGGCGCAACGGCCGGGCGCCGTACGCCGGGTCGTTGCCCTCCTCCGCCAGCCAGGCCAGGGCGTCCGGGCTGACGTCCAGGTGGATCCGGCGGTCCGCCAGACGGCCGGCGAGACGGGCCACCTGGAGCCCCGCGATGTGGGCCAGCTCGTCCCCGGAGAGGGCGGAGAAGACGACCAGGTCGTCGAGCCGGTTGAGGAACTCCGGCTTGAACGAGGCGCGCACGACGCCCAGCACCCGCTCCTTCTTCACCTCGGGCTCGGTCAGGGGGTCGACCAGGAACTGGCTGCCCAGGTTCGACGTGAGGACCAGGATGGTGTTGCGGAAGTCCACCGTCCGGCCCTGCCCGTCGGTGAGCCGGCCGTCGTCGAGCACCTGGAGCAGGATGTCGAAGACCTCGGGGTGGGCCTTCTCGACCTCGTCGAGCAGCACGACGCTGTACGGGCGGCGGCGGACCGCCTCCGTGAGCTGGCCGCCCTCCTCGTAGCCGACGTAGCCGGGCGGAGCGCCGACGAGCCGGGCGACGCTGTGCTTCTCGCCGTACTCGCTCATGTCGATGCGGATCATGGCCCGCTCGTCGTCGAACAGGAAGTCCGCGAGCGCCTTGGCCAGCTCCGTCTTGCCCACGCCGGTCGGTCCGAGGAAGAGGAACGAGCCGGTGGGCCGGTCGGGGTCGGCGATCCCCGCACGCGTACGGCGCACGGCGTCCGACACGGACCGCACGGCCTCGGTCTGGCCGATCAGCCGCCTGCCCAGCTCGGACTCCATCCGCAGCAGCTTCTGGGTCTCGCCCTCCAGGAGGCGTCCGGCGGGGATGCCGGTCCAGGCTCCGACGACGTCGGCGATGTCGTCCGGGCCGACCTCCTCCTTGACCATGGTGTCCTCGGCTGCCTCCTGCTCGGCCTCGTCCGCCTCGGCCAGCTCACGCTCCAGACCGGGGATCTCCCCGTAGAGCAGCTTGGAGGCGGTGTCGAAGTCACCGTCGCGCTGGGCGCGCTCGGCCTGGCCCCGCAGCTCGTCGAGCCGCTCCTTGAGCTCACCGACGCGGTTCAGGCCCTGCTTCTCCTTCTCCCAGCGTGCGGTGAGACCGCGCAGCTCCTCCTCCTTGTCGGCGAGGTCGCGGCGGATCTTCTCCAGACGCTGCTTGGACCCCGCGTCGGACTCGTTCTTGAGGGCCAGCTCCTCCATGTGCAGCCGGTCGACGGACCTCTGGAGCTCGTCGATCTCCAGGGGCGAGGAGTCGATCTCCATGCGGAGCCGGGAGGCCGCCTCGTCGACGAGGTCGATGGCCTTGTCGGGGAGGAACCGGGAGGTGATGTAGCGGTCGGAGAGCGTCGCGGCGGCCACCAGCGAGGAGTCGGCGATCTGTACCTTGTGGTGCGCCTCGTAGCGCCCCTTGAGGCCACGGAGGATCGCGATGGTGTCCTCGACGGACGGCTCGGCCACCAGGACCTGCTGGAAGCGGCGCTCCAGGGCGGGGTCCTTCTCGATGCGCTCGCGGTACTCGTCGAGCGTGGTGGCGCCGACCATGCGGAGCTCACCGCGGGCGAGCATCGGCTTGAGCATGTTGCCCGCGTCCATGGCGGAGTCACCGCCGGCGCCCGCACCGACGACGGTGTGCAGCTCGTCGATGAAGGTGATGATCTGCCCGTCGCTCTCCTTGATCTCGGAGAGGACCGTCTTGAGGCGTTCCTCGAACTCGCCGCGGTACTTGGCGCCGGCGACCATCGCGCCGAGGTCGAGGGAGACGAGCCGCTTGTTCCGCAGGGACTCGGGGACGTCGCCCTTGACGATGCGCTGGGCGAGCCCTTCGACGACGGCCGTCTTGCCGACGCCGGGCTCACCGATGAGCACCGGGTTGTTCTTCGTGCGGCGCGACAGCACCTGCACGACGCGGCGGATCTCCTGGTCGCGGCCGATGACCGGGTCCAGCTTGCCCTCGCGCGCGGCAGCCGTGAAGTCGGTGCCGAACTTCTCCAGGGCCTTGTACTGGCCCTCGGGGTCGGGAGTGGTCACCCGGCGCCCTCCCCTGCTCTTCTCGAACGCGTCCAGCAGCTTCTTGGCGCTGGCTCCCTGTCCGTCGAGGATCTCACCGGTACGGCCGCCCTTCGCCGCGAGGGCGATCAGCAGGTGCTCGGTGGAGAGGTAGTCGTCTCCGAGCTCCTTGGCCCGCTGGTCGGCGTCCGCGAGGACGGCGAGCAGATCCCGACTCGGCTGCGGTGGCGCGACGGTCGACCCGGTGACGCTGGGCAGTGCGCCCAGGAGCCGCTCGGTCTCCTCGCGAACGGCCACCTGATCGGCCTCGGCGGCGGCCAGCAGATCGATGATGTTCGCGTTGTCCTCGCCCGCGAGCAGTGCAAGCAGCAGGTGCCCGGGGGTCAGGTCCGGATGTCCGTCCTTGACGGCCCTGCTGGTGGCCGCGTTGAGGGCGTCCCGGCTCTTGTTGGTCAGCTCGGCGTCCACGGGCGCTGTCTCCTCCTCGTGCTGGTACTTCAGGGGCTATGACTCGCACAACGGGTACAAAGTTGAGTCTATTCCACTCAAGGACGACGGATGCCACCTCGGGCCCCGGATCCCGCTGTATCTAGGCTGGCCCCATGCCTGACCTACGCAACCCCGGACCCGAGTACCTCGCCTTCTGGCGGGAGCGCCATGTGTGCACCCTGACCACGCTCCGCCCGGACGGCACACCGCACGTGGTGCCCGTCGGCGTGACGTACGACCCCGAGACGCGGATCGCCCGCGTGATCACCGGCAGGAACACGCGAAAGGCCGCCCACGTGCGGGCGGCGGGGCCGGAAGGGGCACGGGTCGCGGTCTGCCAGATGCAGGGGCGCCGCTGGGCGACCCTGGAGGGCCGGGCGGTGGTCCGCACGGAGCCCGACGAGATCCAGGACGCGGTACGCCGCTACGCGGAGCGCTACGAGCGGACTCCGCGGCCCAACCCCGAGCGCATCGTCATCGAGATCACCGTCGACCGGGCCCTCGGAAATGCCTGAACAATGCGCGGGGAATTCCCGGGCAGCACAACGGCGCCATCGTGTTCAGGTCACGATGGCGCCGCTGTGTGGGGGAAGTGCCGGAACGATAGGTGAAAACGGGGGAATCGTTCAGGCACTGCGGGGGGTGGCGGAAATGGCTTCTTGTTCGAACAGCTCATGGTCGCGCTGATCGAGATTCACGAAAATCATGCCGTACCTCACGGCACAGCGAACCGGTTGCGGTGCTCCGCGAGGCCGGCGTAGACAGCGATAGGCGCGGATGTCGTCATCCGTTTCCATCACGACCAGAATCGGCTCTCCGAACAGGGTGACCATCAACGAATCGCCCTGGCGGGTCAGTGCCGTGAGCAGATCGATGAAATGCCACCCTGACCGATAGGCCGTGGCCATCTCCCGCCGGAAGGTGCGGTCGTCCGGGGGCGTGGTCATGCGCTCGCGACGCCTGCGGGCGCGCTCCAGCTGATCTCGTCCGAAGCGGAAGCGGGCATACCCCAGCTGATCTCACCGGGCCCCGCTGCCTGGACGAACCAGCTGATCTCGCCGGGAGCAGCCGCGGGCATGCCCCAGCTGATCTCGCCCGGAGCGGAAGCAGGCATGCCCCAGCTGATCTCCCCCGGCCCAGCCGCCTGCTCCGACCAGCTGATCTCGCCAGGCCCGGACGCGCTGCCGGCCAGGCCGGCCGTCACGCCGAAGCCCAGGGCCGCGACGAACGCGGCAGCAAGCACCGAGCGAAGCTTTCGCTTATCCATAGTCGGCTTCGTCCTCACTTGTGGATTCCTCTCCCCCGCATCCACGACGATGTCTCACCCGGGCCACACAACGCCACCAGGACGATGCATCATGTTCCTGCATGTTCAGGAAGCTGGGGGGTGGAGATATGGCTACAAGCGACGCAACAGGGACACATCCCCATGGGGTCACCGAGCTGTGCGACGAGGGAAAACGCCTCTACGCCAGTGCTCTTCGTTCCGGCCGGATCTCCCGGGTGGAAGTCGACCCCGCCCCCTGCCTGATGGACTTCGCGCTGCTGCACCCGGATCCGGACGACACGGCCTGGCTCCGCCCGGTCCCTCCGTCCGCCGCTCTGGCCCAGCGTCTGCATCCCATAGAGCGCGAGATCAAGGAACGCAGGCGGCGTTCCGTCGCGCTGGCCGAATCGTTCGAGCCCTTCATGGACATCAGCGCCCAGGACCCGCCGACCACCCACGCCATCACGGTGCTGGAGGGCGGCAACAGGATCAACGCCGCACTCGACCTGGCCACCGCCGAGTGCCGCACGGAGGTGCTCACCGTCCAGCCCGGTGGGGACCGGGGCGAGGACCGTCTCAGCGAAGGCCTGGAGCGCGCCCTGTCGGTCGTCGACCGGGGCGTCAGCATGCGGACGCTCTACCAGCACACCGTCCGGCACAGCCAGGGGACACTCGCCTACGCGGCCCGCCTGTCCCAGGGCAAGGTGGAGATCCGCACCCTGGAGGAGCTCATCGAGCGCCTCCTCGTCTTCGACCGGACCGTGGCCTTCATACCCGCCCGGAACGACGACGGGGTCGCCCTCGAACTCCGCCACCCGGGCCTGGTCAACTACCTGGTGAAGGTGTTCGAACAGCTCTGGAGCCGTGCGTCCCCGTTGCTCGGGGAGGTCCGGTACGAACCGCCGCCCAAGGGGATCAGCGGTGTCCAGCGTTCCATAGCGCAGCTCCTCGTCGAGGGGCACGTGGACGATTCCATAGCCCGTCGTCTCGGCATGAACGTCCGTACCTGCCGGGCGCACGTGGCCAAGCTGTCCGCCACGCTCGGCAGCACCAGCCGCGCCCAACTCGGTTACCTCATCGCCCGGTCAGGCATCCTGGACCAAGATTCCTGACCGGGCGATCCCCCCGGACGTCCCCCACCCCCCGGGCCGGCGGGCGCAACCGCGCGACGGAAAGGGGCGCGTCCACGCCCCGCACCGAAGGGGAAGACCGGCGGCTCCCGCAACACCACCCACACTCCCCCCACCACCACGCTTCCACCACCGTCATCTTGTTGCACTGCACGAAGTGAGGGGTCACCAAATCATCACGGACGAGGCAAACCACGCGCATCCGCACGGTTCGAGGACACTGTGCGACCCGGCCGTCCGGCTGTACGAGGAGGCGGTGCGCGCCGGGCGCATCCCCGCGACCGCACTCGAGTCCGTGCCGTGTCTGATCGACATGGCCGTCGTCCACCCTGATCCGCAGGACGACACCTGGATGCGTCCGGTGCCCCCGTCAGCCGCCCTGGCCCACCTGCTCCAGCCCCTCACCCGCGAACTGGACGAGCGCCTGCAGCTCGCCGCCGCTCTCAGCAGATCGCTGGCACCCCTGGCCGGCGTCGCCAGTGCCGACCCCGATCTCGCCATCACGGTGCTCGAAGGAAGACCGGCGATCGAGGCGGCCCTGCGCGAGGCGAGTGCCTCCGCCACCGAACAGGTCCTCACCGCCCAGCCGGGCAGCAACCGGCCGCTGAACGGGATGCGATGGGCCATCACCAACGCCAGGACCGCCATCGGGCGCGGCGCCCAGCTCCGGCACATCTACCAGCACCCGGCCCGCTACAGCACCAACATCAGGGACTACCTGGCCCAGATATCCCCCGACCACCTACAGGTGCGGACCACCGAGCAGACGGTGGAGAGGCTGATCATCTTCGACCGCGACGTCGCGTTCATCCCCGCGACGCCGGATCGCACCATGGCTCTGCAACTGCGCCATCCCGCCCTGGTCGCCTACCTCGTCCAGGTCTACGAGGTCCTCTGGGCCCAGGCCGTCCCCTTCGCGCAGCAACTGCCCTCGGCCGCGCCCGGCGCCCAGGTCACGGCCGTCCAGCAGAGCATCGCCCGCCTGCTGGTCGAGGGTGACGTCGATGACGTCGTGGCCCGCAAGCTGGGCATCAGCGTCCGCACCTGCCGCTCCCACATCTCCAAGCTCACGCAGACGCTCGGCGCCCACAGCCGCACCCACCTGGGGGCGCTCCTGGTGCGGTCGGGCATCGCCGGCCAGGACGCGGGGACGGCAGCGAAAGGGCCCGCCCCCGGAGCGTGAACTCCTGGGGCGGGCCCGGACGGCCTTCAGCCAGGCTCAGTCCTTCGGCCGCTTGGGCCGCCAGACCACCAGTGCGCTGGTCTGCTGCACCTCCTGGTACGGCACGAGGTCACGCCGGTAGGAGGCGTGCACCTGGGCCTCGCGCTGCTGCATGGCGACGGCCGCACCGTCCACCGCCGCCGAGAGCTCCGCGACACGCTGCTGGAGCGCGGCCACCTGGTTCTCCAGCTCGATGATCCGCTTGATGCCCGCCAGGTTGATGCCCTCGTCCTGGGACAACTGCTGCACGGTACGCAGCAGTTCGATGTCACGGGCCGAGTAGCGCCGACCGCGCCCGGCCGTGCGGTCGGGCGAGACCAGGCCGAGGCGGTCGTACTGGCGCAGTGTCTGCGGGTGCAGGCCCGAGAGCTGGGCCGCGATCGAGATCACGTAGACCGGTGATTCGTCCGTCAGCTGGTACGGATTGCGTCGACGGCCGTCCATCTCAAGCTCCCTTCGCAGCCTGGAACAGCTCCGCCCGCGGGTCCTCCCCCGCGGTCGCCTTCCGATAGGCCTCCAGCGCGTCCTGGGCGTCCGCGCCGAGGTCCGTGGGCACGGCCACCTCCACGGTGACCAGAAGGTCGCCCCGGGTGCCGTCCTTGCGCGCGGCGCCCTTGCCCCGGGCCCGCATCGTACGTCCGTTGGGCGTGCCGGCCGGGAGTTTCAGGGTGACCGGAGGACCGCCGAGCGTGGGGACCTTCACCTCGCCGCCGAGCGCCGCCTCCGGGAAGGTGACGGGCACGGTGACGGTGAGGTTGTCGCCCTTACGGCCGAAGACCGGGTGGGCGTCGACATGGACGACGACGTAGAGGTCGCCGGCCGGGCCGCCGCGCTCGCCCGGGCTGCCCTTGCCGCGCAGCCGGATCCGCTGGCCGTCCGACACCCCCGCGGGGATCCTGACCTGCATCGTGCGTGCCGACTTCGCACGGCCGCTGCCCTTGCAGACGTCACAGGGGTCCTCGGCGATGAGGCCCCGGCCCTTGCAGTCCACGCAGGGGTCGGTCAGGGAGAATCCGCCGCCGGTACCGCGCGACACCTGACCGGTGCCGACGCAGGTCGGACAGACCCTCGGGGTGCCGTTCTTGTCGCCGGTGCCCGAGCACGCCTTGCAGGGTGCCTGGCTCGACATCCGCAGCGGGACCGTGGCCCCGTCGACCGCCTCGGTGAAGCTGAGCGTCACCTCGGACTCGATGTCCTGGCCGCGTTTCGGCTGGACACGTGTGCCCGCGCCGCCACGGTTGAACAGTCCGCCGAAGACATCGCCCAGACCGCCGCCGCCGAAGCCACCGGCGCCCGGAGCCTGGCCACCCGGAGCACCTCCGAAGAGGTCGCCCAGGTCGAAGTTGAAGTTGCCGCCCGCACCGCCGGGACCCGCCCGGAAGCCTCCGTTGCCGAAGAGGGCGCGCGCCTCGTCGTACTCCTTGCGCTTCTTGGGGTCACCGAGGACGTCGTTCGCCTCGGAGATCTCCTTGAAGCGCTCCTCCGCCTTGGCGTCGCCCTTGTTGGCGTCCGGGTGGTTCTCGCGCGCGAGTTTCCGGTACGCCTTCTTGACCTCGGCGTCGGTGGCGTCCTTGGGGACGCCGAGAACCTTGTAGTAGTCCTTCTCGACGAAGTCCTTCGTGCTCATCGACGTCCCTCCTTCCGGACGATGGGCCGTGGGGGGGGGGCCGGGGGGGGGGGCCCCCCCCCCCCCGGGGGGCCCCCCCCGCGGGCGGGGGGGGGGCGGCCCCCCGGGGGCCCCCCCCCCCCCCCCGGCGGCCCCCCCCGGCACGCCCCCCCCCC